>JBAXTB010000099.1:0-16715 GCA_037130425.1 Bacteroidota bacterium | reverse complement strand
ACGAACTCGGCTACGGCGGGGCTTACGATATGCGGATTACTGTGGTGCAGGAACCAGTCATCAATGCCTTTGCCGTTCCCGGCGGACAAATTGTGGTGTTCGACAGCATCCTGCGCATCATGGATCGGCCGGAACAATTAGCGGCCTTGCTGGCGCATGAAGCAAGCCATATTCAGTTGCGTCACTCCACCCGAAGTATTTTCCGGCAATTATCCAACAGTTTGATTTTCAGTATTTTATTGGGCGATTACGGTACCATTTCGGCTATTGTTTCACAGCAGGGCGCACAATTGGCCGGACTTTCCTATTCCCGCGCCCTCGAAATAGAAGCCGACGACCACGGATTGGAATTGATGGAAGCCGCGCAAATACCGCTCAACGGTATGTCCGATTTGTTTGAAAAAATGGAATCGACAGTATCAAAAGAGGGTGGGGTAGCGGCGCCCGATTTTTTGAGCACCCACCCGGCGCTTTCGGAGCGCATCGCGCGTTGCAAGGAACATATCGCGCAAAAAAAACATCCATCCGGCACAATTCAGCCCGGATGGATGCAAATATGGGAACAGATACTTCGTGCTGGATAGTTTTGTGCAAGACCTTCGGCCTAAGTTGTTGACAATCAGCGCTCAGCATGACAATTAATGCCGCAATTATTCCTCAGACATGTCCATCATGTGGAACACGTTGAGCACGTCATCATCTTCTTCGAGTTTGTCGATCAGTTTGATAACCTGTTCAACCTCCGCGTCGTTCAGTTTTTTAGTTTGCGTTGGCAGCCACTCTAACTGTGCGCTGGTCGTCTCGATGTTGCGGTCTTCAAGCGCTTTTTGCATGGTACCGAAATCTTTGAAATCGGTGTAGAGCACTACTTCCTCTTCCTCCTGTTTAATTTCATCCAGGCCGGCGTCGATCAGTTCAAGTTCCAGATCGCCCCAGTTGTGGCCTTCTGTTTTTACTTTGAACACACCTTTGCGGTTGAACATAAAGCTCACGCTGCCGGAAGTGCCCAGCGCGCCGCCGCAACGGTCGAAATACATACGCACGTTTGCTACGGTACGAGTCGGGTTGTTGGTTGCGGTTTCCACCAAAACGGCGATACCGTGTGCTGCGTAGCCTTCGTACACCACTTCCTGGAAGTTTTCGGCCTCCTTGCTGCTGGCGTTTTTGATGGCGCTTTCCACGTTCGATTTCGGCATATTGGCCGATTTGGCGTTTTGGATGGCGATCCGGAGCCGGGAATTGTATTCGGGGTTGGCGCCGCCGGCTTTTACGGCCAGGGCGATTTCACGACCGATACGGGTGAAGGTTTTGGCCATGCCGGCCCACCGTTTCATTTTTCGTTCTTTGCGGAATTCAAACGCGCGTCCCATAGTAAAAACGTATATATTAGGTTGGTTAGTAAAAACAAGCGTTGGGCAATCTTGTTAACGATAAGAAAAACAGGATGCCACAGCCAAGGCGGCGCAAAAGTAGGCATTTCATTTGCAACAAAAAATGGAAGACTTAATTTGATGCAAGGAAAATTCGGTATAAATGCCCAACTTTGCATCTAAATTGAGCATGGCGGCTGTTTTTCAGCCTTTGTACCGATCAATTTTTCATTCATTTTAAATCTACCTGTCTTATGAAGCATACATTGCTTGCCTTATTGTTGGTTTTGGGCTTTGCTCCAATCGTTCGTGTCAGCTGCCAAACCAAAGCCTCTTCGGATGATTTGTCGTACAGAGCCAGTGAAATTACGGTTTCCGAAAGCCTGTTGCATTTCTCCGAACAGATGGGGTTCAAATATATGGATGTTTTGAAAAAATGTGAAGCCGGTGATGTGATGTCCATCAAATCCTTGCTTGAATTTCACGGTACCACGGATGGCAAAGATGCGCTCAACCATGCCGTTACCTGCCTTGAACTGATCCTGGTTGCCGGCGACGAAAATTACGCTTATGCCGCCAAGAATGTTAAGCCTAAGTTGAAAACCCTGTTGTTGGAACGCTTCGCCCTCGCGCAAGGACGCACGCAAAAGACCGGCCTGCAAAAGCCGATGAAAGACTGGGCGCCGATGACCTGGGCCGCGCTGAATGACCTGCCGATTCCCGGCGCTTGCGATATCAGCACGGAATATGAAAAAGGCCCGGACGGGACGATGATCCTCAAAGGCCCTAAAAAGCCTGGCCAGGAAGAAGCAAAACCGGCGATGAAACTGCTTTCAAACCCGGATGCTGCCAGCCCTGATCGCGGCGCTCCAAGCGGCGGCAAACAATAAACTCATTTTTATGCGCTCTTTTTCGCTTAAAACAGGTTTTTTCCTTGCTTTATGCCTCTTTGTATTGGCCCAGTGCCGTACCGCTAAAACAGGCGCGGGCGCTTCGGATGCCGATTTGAAACTGTTGCTCCAATACATGACGGGCGACTTCAGCAGCGAGACACAAAGCAAGCGCGACTCGGACTTTTTCGATATCCGCCTGCATATTTACCCGATCTGGACGGCTGATAAGGCCAACCACTGGTTGTATGTGGAACAATCTACGGCGGCAGCTCAAAACAAGCCTTATCGCCAAAGGGTTTACAAGGTGGAACGCGATGGCGATACGGGCTTTAAAAGCATCGTGTACACCCTGGCTGAACCGGCAAAATTTGTCGGTGGTTACAAAAATGCTGCTTTGTTTGACCAAATCAAACCGGCAGATTTGTCGCTGCGGGAAGGTTGTACGGTATTTCTGAAAAAACAGCCAAACGGCTCATTTTCGGGGGCTACCAACGGTTCCGGCTGTGAAAGCACCCTGCGCGGCGCCAAATATGCTTCGTCGAAAGTGACGATTACGGCAAAGATGCTGCAAAGTTGGGATCAGGGTTTTAATGAAAAAGGCGTACAGGTTTGGGGCGCGACCAAAGGCGGATACGAATTTGTAAAACAATAGGTTTGTTCCGGACGGGCGTTGCCCAGCACCATAATTTAACTAAGCACCAACAGATGGCTTTTCGGATTTACACTAAAACAGGCGACCAGGGCGAAACCGCGCTCTTTGGCGGCCGTCGCGTATCCAAAAGCCATCTGCGGGTGGATGCTTATGGTACGGTGGATGAGTTAAATGCTTTTATAGGCCTGCTGAATGACGTGCTGGAAGACGCAATATCCAAGGCCGTTTTGGTGCAAGTCCAGCACCGCCTGTTCACCATCGGCGCGCATTTGGCCTCTGACCCCGAAAAAACGCTGCCCACCCCGGACCTCTTGCCGGAAGACATTGCCATCCTGGAACGCGAAATGGACCGCATGGATGCCGACCTGCCGCCCTTAGCCAATTTTATTTTACCGGGTGGCCACACCACTGTTTCTATTTGCCACCTGTGCCGCACCGTATGCCGCCGCGCCGAGCGCTTGGTGGTGGCCCTGCACGATGTAGAACCCGTTGACGCCTCGGTATTGGAGTATTTGAACCGCTTGTCGGATTACTTTTTTATGCTGGGGAGGAAGATCGGGATGGATTTGGGGGTGGAGGAAGTGATTTGGAGGAAGCGGTAGGTTTTCAAAAAAAATTGGAACTTTACCCCCATTCCTAATCTCCATCCGCCGACAACCTTGTTTCAACAATTATTCAAAACTGTTTAAATTTTTACCCATGTCAAAGAATTTTAGCCTGGTCGAGAGCTATGGGAAAAAGCGTGTGATCGGCGGCTACAAAGCCAGTACAACCAAGTCGGATGCGGATGTATTCAGCAGCGACCGCTACGCCGATGAGGAATTACCGCCCAAAATTGACCTTCGCCCGTACATGACCCGCGTGGAAGACCAAGGGCAAATCGGTAGTTGTGTGGCGAATGCAACGGCCGGGGCGTATGAATACTTGTACAAAGCCTACACCGACGAAGATATTGACGTGAGTCGTTTGTTTGTGTATTACAATGGCCGCGTGCTGCAAGGAACCGATCAGATCGACTCCGGTCTGGCGTGCGAAAGCGCTATCAAGGTGGTGCTGGATAACGGGGTGTGTACCGAAGACACCTGGCGGTATTCGCCTGATAATGTTTTTCGGGAGCCTTCCAACAATGCTTATGACGAGGCAACGGCTTTTCGGGTGGAATCCTATATGCAGGTGCCTTGGTCGCTCACCACGTGGAAACACGTACTGGCGCATGGCTATCCCATTATTTTTGGCGTAAATATTTATACCTCTTTCCAAACGGAAGGCGGTAAAAAAGGCATGATTCCGATGCCGGATAAAGACAACGAGAAACTGGAAGGCGGTCATTCAATGCTTTGTGTGGGATATTCGGATGAGCATGAGGTGTTTATCGTGCGCAATTCATGGGGGCCGCATTGGGGCGATATGGGCTACTGCTACATACCTTATGCCTACATGGAGGACGCCCAACTCAATGATACACCCGATGACGCTTTCATCATCAAGCAAATTGAAGACCTGGATTATGGCGCAAAACAATGGAGCGAACACGCGCACGCGTCCGTTTTTTCAGATGGCTGGCATGATAAAGATGAAATCGTAGACGAAGATTATCCGCTTGACTCGGAGGAGGATGATTGGAACGGATATCATGATGACTACGAAACGGATGAGGAAGAACTCGACGGAGAAGGTGATGAAGAGGAAGGCGACGAGGAAGAATACGAAGATGAAGCAGGCGAGGAGGAAGAGGGTGATGATGAGGAGTATGGCGAGGACGAAGAAGCGGGTGATGAAGAAGAAGGCGATGAGGAGGAGGGTGATGATGAGGAGTATGACGAGGACGAAGAAGCGAGTGATGAGGAAGAAAGCGAGGAAGAAGATCCTGATCATCCCGGGCGGCGGTAAATGGTTTACGAAATATTATTCCGATGATCGGGCACATTGTAGACATGACTGCGCAGTATATTGTCTTGTCAACTTAGCCCTACTTGTCAATTTAGTTTTTTTATTCCGTTGTTGGTATTTCAAGCCATAGACTGACGGCTATGGCGAGGACGCCAACAGCGGAATAAAGAAGATCAACGAGATACACAATCAGCGACTCCTGAAAAAACAGGTATCGTGGGCTTGATTTTTGCCCTGCAAACAGAAACAGCATTTAGAAATGAACACAGAACCGCTCCTAAACTTCATAAAGGCAACCATTCCACACTTTAAATTAGACGAACAAGGCTTACTTAAAACGGCCGAATGTTTTGAAGAACTTGAGTTGGAAAAGGGAGAGTTTTTGGTAAAAATAGGAAAACCAAGCGGTTACTTCATCATGCTGGAAGGATACTTAAGGGCCTATACTTTTAATGAGGAAGGAGAAGAAATTACGACCTATTTTTTCCCGGCCAACAGGGTTGTATTTGAAGTGGCCTCGTTCTTTCAGGGATTGCCGTCTGAAGAAAATATTATTGCACTTACCAAATGCAAGGGATTTTATACGAGTTTCGGAAAACTGAATGGTATATTTCATGCAGTGCCTGAATTTAGAGAATTTGGAAGGGCTGTCTTAGTAAAAGAATTTGTAGCATATAAACAAAGAACCCTGTCCATGATTAATAAAACAGCAGAAGAACGATATGCCCAGCTTATTCAAACCAATAGAGATATTTTTCAATATGCCCAATTAAAGCATATTGCTTCCTACCTTGGTATTACGGATACTTCCTTAAGCCGTGTCAGGCGTGAATTTTCTTCCAAATAAGTATTTCTGTAGACTTTGATTCCCGTATTGTTTCTTCATCTTTATAGTCAACGCAAAGTAGTTATGAAAACGGCTGGATTCTAATCCTTTTAAAATCAATATTTTTTATCCATCCATCCTTCAAATCCACTTTAATCTTGGTTTAGGCTTGTCAATTGGCAAGTCATTTCTTACCAATTGACAAGTTGCTTCTTGCCATTTGTAAAGGGTGTTTTTGGGTATTGACCTGACCTTTGTCATAACATTTTAAACAAAAAAAGTTATGCAAAAAGTAATTCAAAAAGGTCGCACAACGGAGGCATTCATTATGATCTCTGTTATTATCTGGGGACTTCTTTCATTTTATGCCGGTAAGTCTCAGCTCTTCGCACAGTTTCCTCGTCCTGTGTTCGGTTTCACTGTATTGGGTATTATGCTTACGCTAATATCTATGTATCTGTGGTTGAAACCAATTACAACGTATGCAGACAGTATTCCGCTAAAGGGGATAGCACTGTTTCACTCCTGGAGAATATTCGCGGGCTGGATGTTTTTATCCAACACCGGGACGCTATCGCAAACGTTTATTGACAATGCCGCTTATGGGGATATTATTGCCGGTTTTCTGGGATTAATGGTGTTTGTTTTCGGACAGACTAAACGAAACTACCTCATTTTTAACGTATTAGGCATGCTTGATTTTATTACTGCCGTAGGAACCGGACTTACCTTAACTATATCGGGAGATACGCAAATGGAAAAAATAATTCAACTGCCATTAATTATGATTCCTCTTTTTGGCGTACCACTTTCCGGCATCACCCATATTATTTCTTTAAACAGGCTTCAGAAGTCTAAAGAAGTAAAAAACAATGAAATAGTATTTTAAAATCCTCTAAAAAAGCAATCCGATGAAAAAGAAAATCTTAATCACCTTAGCAGCCGGCAAAACGGGTTTTGCCACGGCAAGCCAATTATTAGAAGAAGGCTATCCTGTTAGAATTTTCGTAAGAAGATTAGACTACAATGCACTTTTGTTAAAAGAAAAAGGTGCGGAAGTCGTCTTTGGTACGTTTGACAATGAAACAGCCCTTCGCGAGGCTTTGGAAGGAGTAGACAGTGTTTATTATTGTTATCCCTACAAATCAGGGCTGCCAAAAGATGTTGCCTTGTTTATCAAAATTGCAAAAGACGCTCATATTCAATCCGTTGTGTTTATGGGGCAGCGAATTGCGGAACGCGCCGACACAGGCAGCAGACTTACAGATGATATTAGAACAGCATATAAACTCCTTGAGCAATCAGGATTAAATGTAGTTTATTTTGCTCCGGGCTATTTTGCCGACAATATTTTTGTTGTTACCGAAATGGTATTGCAATTAGGATTAATGCCTAATTTGTATGGCAAAGGGAAAAATCCCTGGATTTCTATTGGCGATATGGCCAGGTGTATTGTTGCATTGTTGAAAAATCCTGAACCATATTATGGTAAAAAATTATTTCCTACAGGCCCGAAATCGATTTCATCAAACGAGATAGCGACCATATTTTCCAAAATAAAAGGTAAAAAGGTCTGGATGTTCGACATACCTGAGTGGATGTACTTAAAATCAGGTATTCAAATTGGAAAAGAGTATGGATTTGATAAGTTTGCCGTAGTACAAGGCGCTTTTTATAACCGTGCCATGAAAAAGAACCAATTTGACATGGAACCGACGCAACTGGTAAAAGAATTGACCGGTAAGGAGCCGGAAGACTTCGAAACGATTGCGAGCGATTATTTTAGCAAATCAAAGTATAAGGAGCGAAACTTCAAAAATTGGTGGAATGCCTTTGTGAGATTCAATACCTTGCCATTCGTCAAAATTCCTGGCAAACAGGAACGGATGCAAATAAATGAAGGCTAACTCATAATAAGTCAAGGTATTATATTGACATAAGCATGATATGCTGCATTGTAAGGTAGTATGAGGTTTTTTGCCAAATAAAAGTTGAGAACGCGCCTAATTGAGGCTGTATCATATACCAAGATTAAAATGGATTTGAAGATTTTCAGGATTGATTAAATTGATTTTCAAAGGATTATCAGACTTCTATTTTCAGAACCACTTTGCGTTGCCTATAAGTCGTTTTGTGGTAACTTGAGGATTGTTCACAAAATATTATCCTGATGACTGAGCCTATTGTCGGGGTGACTGGTAGTCAACCCGACAATTAGGCGCGATCTCAACTTTTTATTTGGCGAAAAAATTTCACGTTATCTTAAAAGACAGCCTCAATAGGCTCGGTCATCAGAAATCCTTACAGCCCAACAATTGTTTCCTTTAATTTTTCCAGCAAGGCCACATAAAGCGCTACCCCTTCTTCTATTTCTGCCACATAAATAAACTCATCAGCCGAGTGGCTGCGCGCGCTATCTCCGGGGCCCATTTTCAGCGCAGGAAATTTCATTTGCGCTTTGTCTGAAGTAGTAGGGGAGCCATAATAAGTACGTCCAAGCGCCAGTCCAGCCTGCACTAAAGGATGCTCCACCGGTATAATCGACGAACGCATTACCATTCCTTGCGGCTTCAATTCACTTTGCAGGTTTCGCTCCATCTCTTCCAGCACTTCCTCTAAGGTATACAATTCATTCACCCGCACATCAATCAAAAATTCGCAAATATCCGGCACCACATTGTGTTCAGAACCGGCATGAATCGCTGTTACCGACATTTTTACCGGCCCCAGGAATTCAGAAACCAAAGGAAATTGCTTGTTGCGAATCCAGTTAATATCATCCATTGCCTTGTACAAAGCGCTTTCGCCTTCTTCCCGGGCGGCATGACCTGCCTTGCCACGCGCCACCGCATCAATCACAATCAGACCCTTTTCGGCAATCGCCATTTGCATCTGCGTTGGCTCGCCCACAATGCCAAAATCCACCCGACCCAAAATGGGGATCACCATTTCCACCCCTTCCTCACCCGGAATTTCCTCCTCCGCGCTTGCGCAATAAATCAGGTTAAAGGGCAAATCAGTTTCGTCATAAAAGTATAAAAAAGTAGCCAGCAAGCCCATCAAGGCGCCGCCTGCATCGTTGCTGCCCAAGCCATATAACTTCCCGTCGATGATTTCGGGTAACAGTGGATCGCGGGTATAACCCTTGTTAGGATGCACGGTATCGTGGTGCGAATTGAGCAAAATAGTCGGCTTACTTTCGTCATAATGCCGATTTTTAGCCCAAATATTGTGCAACAAACGGTTCGTTTCGACGCCGCGTTCTTGCATAAAAGCCTCAATAATCAGGGCCGTGGGCAATTCTTCCTTGCTAAAAGATTGCGTGGCGATCAGCTTTTGGAGCAGACCAATGACATCAGCGCTAAGGGTTTGTATTCGGTTGTTCATTCCGTTGGTTTTATAAATGTAAAGATCCTGCCTGTGTCGCTAAGTATTCGAATGGAAGGATAGAATTTCGGGCACAAAGAACGGAAGAAATAAAAAAAGCAATTCGGGTTGATGAATTAATTTTTGATAAATCTACCATCGAACATCCAGCAACGAACTCATTGTTTTATTAATCTGATGGTATGAAATAAAGATGCTGCGGCTGAAGATATTTTTAAATAATAAATACCACGTGTCAACCGCGAGAAATCCTGTTCCTCAATATTTTTCCCTGCATATACAGTTTGCCCCAGTACATCGGTGAGTACAAAGTTTTCGTTGCCTGTCATGTTTAGAACTTGAATACTGGTATGGAATGGATTAGGATACACTTTAATTTTGCTTTCGGCATCGTCCGTGCCCTTTACACTTGTCGTTCCAAGTGCATATTGGTCAAAAAACCGAATGATATAATACATTTGATCACTGTGAAACTTATGCTCCGTATAACATATAATTACCTGGTCTTCAATGTCGTTTATTACGGCATTGTATGTTGGTTGCAGTACACTTTTCCAAGCGGTATTGGCATCAGGATTGAAATTGACAAAATCTTGTTCGTCTAAGTAATTGTTGTTCCGCAAGCGATCATGCACATCATTAGACAGGATACTGTCCATGCCTGCGATTCGCCAAAAGCGGTTGGGCGTAACCGGAAACGGTTCGTGGATATGCAACTCGGCATCAATGCCCCGGGAAACAAGTGTATTGTAGTTGGCAATACATTTGTCCAAGCGCTGTGGGTCGGCATTTTCATCCTGGCGGGAAGCCATCCAATACGTGGGTGAAACCGTCTGTGCAATCGCGGCATTAACGCCAGGTGTCGCTCCAAGTGCATTCGCACTAAAATTTTTGAGCGCCGCAATAATGGAACAAAAGCCGCTGCCTTGCGAGAATCCAACCCCAAAAAGTGGCGTAGAAGCGCTGATCTTGCCTTGATTAATATAAGTATTCAGGATATTGTTGATGTTTTGAATATCCGGATTGCCACTTATCGTGGTATTATTACTCCACTGCCAAGGCTGCGACCCTCCGGTAATGCGATCCACGCTTTCTGTGGACAGCACCGCATAGCCTTTTGCTACCGCATAATTTAAAAAAGTCCTGTTCTCTAATTTATTAAACCAACTGCCTCCATTGCCATTGGAACCATGAAAAAACAGGATCAAGCCTTTCAAGTTCGCTGCCTGAGTTGGGAAATAAGCATATACATTGCTGCCATTGATCACCTCCGCTGTTTCTGTCCATCCAGGTGCGGGTGCATAAATGGGGGTCAACACAGCGTCGGAAGATAGATTTTTGGCTACGGTGGCGACACAAAAGGTATCACTCAGGGCAACAGTGGTATTCCATCGTTCAAAAATAAAATTTTGGGGGGTCGGATTGGCCAAAACAAACACACTGTCGCCCGCCGGGTACTTGCCACTTCCAAAACCGCTGTGGACTGTGAGGGAAAGGGAATCATTAGAAATTGCAGGGCCAAAGTTTCCTCGATAGATCCATGCTTGTCGGCTCATAGGGATGCTGTTGCAATCCATTCCGCCGGCATATAAAACCTTGTTACTGTCGCTTACAAACGGAGAAACACACATCGTACGGGTGGCAATCAGGCTATCTTTCACGATGGGTGTGTTATTGACAATATATTTCCGAATATATGAAATACTGCTGCCGTTTTGGTGTCGCTCATAATACTGTCCGTCGGTCGCCCAGCCATTCCAATTTGGTCTGGGATCGTTTGCCAAGGCTGCTGCGTTATACTTGATTTCAAACCCGATCAATCGAACATCTTCGTTGCTGTTTGCCTGATTGAAAACGGGAATATTGTCACTATAAGCAGCCAGTATATATTGGACACCAATACCCAACTGATTGGTCAGGCTATCTGTATATACATACTCTACGACCTCGTTGTAATTGTTACCGGGATCTATCCGACTGGCTTTTTTATTCCAACTATACCATAATACTTCTCCCGGCCCATTTGGGTTTGGAATACTGGATAGTCCCCGCAAGTCTTCAGCACTGCTGCCGCCAGTTGTTGTTTTAATCAAGGCCCAGGTGGCAGTGGCTCCATCTGTTCGTTTGTAAATATGTCCAATTCCGCCGTCGCTTGTGGCGGCATACAGTACGTTGTTACAAACAGTGAAACCCATGACTCGTTCGTTGGGTGGGGTGACAAACTCCGGTGTTTGTTTCCATTGTATTTTACCGGGTGATGCCGGATTATAGCGCCCGCTAAAAATTCCGTAATCCATCAAACCGGCAAACAAATAACAGACATTATTTACAGCGTCTTTATGGAAACCTAAAGCTCTACAATTGATTTCGCTCCCTAAGGTTGCCAGGGTATTGCGCGTCCAGGTATTATTGACATCGTTTCGGACGCAATAAGTCACTTTCCCGGTGTTATCGTTCGGGACGGTAATTAGCATCGTATCGGGAATGATGGTTTGACCCAAATAATTGGTGCTAAACACAAAGGATTTCATGGCCCCGATTCGAAGGTTCGCCGTTGTAAATGCTTGATCTACCTGCCATTGCGCAGCAGGCGAGTCCAATCGAAGTATTTCGCAGGAACGCGGGTTATCAATTGTATCGTACTCTTGCCAGTAACTGTTTCCGGCATACAACCTGCCTTTGTGCGCCACGATTTGCATGATTTCATTGCCGCCGGTGAAATTACCATTGGCGTCAAGGGCGCCTGGCTGATAAATATTAGTCCAGGTTTGGGCAGAAAGGGTGGTTGTTGCAATCAATGCGATTGCTATTATGATTGCTTTTTTCATTGTTTTATTATTGGAAATATTTGCGATGTGTTTGAGTTTTTCAAAGTGATCCTAAGAAAATAAATTCCGGGAAGCAGCTGAGAAAAGTCTTGATCTTCCAGATTGGCGCCTAAATAAATTGTCTGGCTCAAATTATTGGTAAGCTGGCATAATTCATCGCCGGTTTTAGGTTGCAGGTAAATTCTATCCGCAAAAGGGTTGGGGAAAACATGGTATTTTTGTTCCTTTAATGTCGTTGTGCCACTGGTACTACAATCTTCGGATTGGATCAGGTAACGCCAAGCCGCAGTGAAATAAGGGATCTTGCAAAAATTGGCAGCGGCTACATCTACCGCTACAATATTATGTGCGTTGCTTCCGGACAGTCCGGGCAATGTCGAAACGATGATGTGGCTGTTGTTATATTCCCCGTTGGCGGTTTCAAAGATAGCCGGGGCGACAGAAAATGTATCAATTTTTAGTCGTTTAAAAATCGTCAATTGCTGCGCAGGTGTACAGCCTAAATTGTCAGATTGATGCACCAACGCATAATACCTACAAGTTGGCGTGATAGAGGGCTGATTGATCCATGCCGCCGGTCGGTTGAGCGGTGCAGCAAAATAATCTTTGGGTGATGCCAGAAGCACAGCCCTGTCAACCAATTTTTGTTTGGCAATAAGTGCCGCATGGCCGCCGCCTTGCGAGTGACCTGCCACCGCAATTTTTTCCCACTTGATATTATTTCCATTGTAATACTGCCCCCAGTTTTCATTTGGATAATTAGTATTCAAGTATTGGAGTGCCTTCAATACCCGGTTGTTGATCGAATTTGCCACATTGACATCCACCAAGTTGGTGCGATTTATCCCGTCAATAACCTCATTGCGTACCTTATCAAAACACAAACTATCACTCGAACCTGAACAGAGGGGGCTGATGGTCGCATTACTGTAACTAATGCCCAAAGCGTGGTAGCCTTCATTAGCCGCCAATTTTTGAATTCCATCGTACGCAAACGGGCTGGAATTGGAGCCTGGCAAAAACAAAAATAATTTATTGCGGGGTGTCACGGCGGTATTGAGATACGTTTGATGGTATCCAAAGGCATTGTCTATCCCCGGATCAGTCAATGAAGGGATAATTATTTTATGTTTGAGTCCGGCGGTAATGGGTGTACTGCCATTTGGGAAAAAGAAAGAGGCCTTTCTGGCACGTAATACATAAGCAGTATTGTGGGAAATATTGTTATCGGCATCATAGCCACCGATGAAAACATAATTCTCATCATTTGC
Source organism: Bacteroidota bacterium (assembly GCA_037130425.1). GTDB lineage: Bacteria > Bacteroidota > Bacteroidia > Chitinophagales > Saprospiraceae > M3007. Next base: position 3,598 of record JBAXTB010000099.1, on the reverse strand, counting down.
AAAAGGTGATGCTGCAATAGCCCGCGTTGAATTTAAAATCGTCAGCGGTGCAAATACGGTATTGTCTATACGCTTTAAAGCGTATTGAACACTGCTGCCTGTTTGTTTTCGCAACAGATAAAATGCATCGTCCCGAATATTGGCCGGGTGGTGTTGAATCGTGATCGTCAAAATAGAATCACCTGATCCTGGTTCAGTAATCCAGCTCATTTCGCTATTGGCCACTACATAATAATTGCCTGGGTAACCGAAGGCATTGGTCATCGCAGTATCAATATCATATTCTATACTAATCGTATATGGTGGCATTGCATTGGTAGGCGTAATTCGATAGATTTTACTTATTTGTCCTTCCAAGGCGGCAATCATGGACTGACCTGAGCCATTTGGGTTCTTGATGGTCGTCAGCCCACGCAGCCCGCTGCTTCCGCCAGGTGTCACATTGAACGGATATGTATAAAAGGCTGTCCAGGAGGGATTCGGGCCATCCGTACGCTTCCATAAACTGGGAGCGATCGCACAATATAAATCGCCGTTACATACGGTAAATGCCATCGGACGACCCACAAACCCGGTGAGTTCAGGCGTAGCGGTATTCCAGGCAATCTTTCCGGGCAGCGACGGGTCGTAAGCACCTGAAATGATACCGTTGGGTAGCGAACCCGCAAAAATTCGATCTACTCCCGTTACTTTATCACGGTATAATATAAAACTTCGGATGGTTCCGTCGTTATCGGTACTTCCTATTGTATCGGTTGACACAGTGCCGATCTCTGTTTCCGTCCAGGTCATCGTAAGATCATTGCGGGTGTAAACAGACAAAACACCTGTAAAGTCCCTGGCTGCTGCAATCAGAATGGTATCTGGTGTTGAGAGTGGCGCCCCATTTTTATCGGTTTTAAAAATAACCGATTCTAACGCCGTCACGCCTTCGTTTCTTTTGCGTTCGCGTCCAGTCAGGTTGGGAAAAAATGTATCAAAATGTTTGTCCAAATGCCAAGCACCGGTTGGCGACTCTAAACGCATGATTTGCGCGCCGATAAACGGGTCGCAAGTACCTGTTGTGTCATCCTTCCATGTCTCTACACCGCCAAAAAGCATTGCTTTGTGTCTTGCCAAAACCCGCATTTCGGTGCCGCCCATAAATTTACCATTGGGATCGGTTGTGCCTGCGGTAAAAGATTGTGTAAATTGTGCATGTGCGATGCACCAGCTGAATAGAAAAAACAGAAACAGGTTTGCTTTTTTCATAGTTTGACTAATTTTATCGTTTGTATTACACCCTTTTGGAGGGGTATAACTTGTAGGAAATAAACGCCGGAAGCCAACTTTGAAAAGTCCTGTGCGATCATATTATTGCCAGCATAAATTATTTGACCATTCAAATTGTACAAGATTGTTTGAACATCTCCGATCGTATGTTGGAGCATAAATTTGTCCGAAAACGGATTGGGCGAAACCATGACCTTGCTATTTTCCAGCGTTTCCGGCACACTCGATGTGCCAATCACCAGCGGCGTCTCGCACCGATGCAAATTGAAAAGACCTGTTGCACCGGGCCTTCCATAATAGAAGATCCAAACTTTTTTTGTACCAATTACATATTCAGGATCAACGGCTATTTCGCCGTCGTAGTCGCTGATTTTCACGTGTAATGGATCGTTGAAAATACCAATAAGCCAAATTTCGCCAGGCGTGGTACCAGGTATGACACTCCCGCTATACACCTGATAGGCGCCATACGTTTGGTCGGTATTGATCGTGAATGGCTCAAACGAAGTGAGGGTGGTTGGAACAATTGTAGTCGGTGAAGTATGCAGTTGTACCTGTGTAAAATAGGTTCCGGCTTTCTTATAAATGGCCAATTTATTGGCTGCTTTGCTGCTGAACATAAAGGTGTCGCCGGGAAATTGCGGTAATCGAAACGGTAAATCATCCACATGATGATTAAAAATGCTGCTGGGAATATCGTTGGTAACCTGGGCGGAAGTTTTTGTATTTCCGTTCCAAAATTTCATATCCCAATACGGCTGCGTTGTAAATGGTCGAAACGGATATGCGAGTATTTCAGACTGCGCCATCCAGCGTGGAAACGTCAATTCGTATGCGCTTCCGCCCGAATTTTTCTTTTCTGCGTTGATAAAAATTCGCTCCCCCGGATTGTCCGATCGAAAAGCAAACAAACTGTCTAATCCGGTCGAAACAGGGTTTTTAACCACATAATTTACCCAAAAATAGGCTTTGGTACTATCTTTGGACACATTCAGCAACGATTTGGCATCACCATTGACAGTACCCAGATTGATTGTTGTGAGGGTGTTAATACCCGTTCTGCGCGTATATTTGATTGCTCCATGTTGGTTTTTGATCAAGAAGAAAACACTAATATTGTCCTGTCCCCAGTATGGCCAGCCTTGCGCCTGTATGGTATCAATCAATTGCTTATTTGCCAAATCAGGCAAACCGAGCTCTAAATCCATATCGGCATACCACACTTTTGCTTTCCCTGCTGTCAGCGGGATTTGCTCACACCACACCATAGAGCGGCTGTCATCCGAAAATTCTACTTGAAAGACATTGTTGGCAAGCACCGTATCTTTTGGAGTAAATGATTGCGCAAAAGCGCGACATCCCACGCCTAATAATATGAGTAACCAGTAATATTTTTTTGCCATCACAATTTGTATTTTTACTTTTTAGTTCAGACCTGTTTTTTGATAATAAGTTTAATCTGTAGGCGCCTTTATCCGAAGATCATTTCCTGGTATTAAAAATATAATGATATAGGATAGCCTTGCACAAGCTAACACAGCCGACTACGCGCAGCCGCTTAGCCAATATATTGTTAAATAAAATAAAATATGGAAATATGAACCTTTAATCGAAATAAATACGGAAGATAATTGGAGTTGGCAAAATAACCTGTAAGCATTGCTGAGTTAAAATGGTTTTCAGCCCTCAATATCGTCGTTATACGATTTTTAAATAACTAGGATTCCTAAGCAGGGAGCGGCGCAAAAAAAAGCGCAGATATTACACTGAAAACTTCATGTAATATCTGCGCAAAATAATCTGTTCGAAATAAATCCTAATACATCGGATTCTGCGCAATTTTCCCGCTTGTCAAATCCACTTCCGATTGCGGAATCGGCATGAGTTCGTGTTTGCCGGTGACAAACGCTTTGCCCAGCGCCGTCATGGTGCTTCCAGCGCGGCCCCAACGCAGGAGATCAAACCAGCGCTGTTGTTCCATCGCCAATTCTACGCGGCGTTCTTTGTAGATTTTTTCCCGCAATTCGCTTTGTACCGTGGTGGTAATATCTTTCAACAACACCACGCTGTTGCCGCGTGCGCGCTTGCGTATCATGTTCACGTACACGAGCGCTTCGGCCGATTTGTTGTTTTCGTTCAAGGCTTCGGCGGCCAACAACAGCACATCGGCGTAGCGCAGGATGCGGATGTTGCCGGGACCGTTGTCTTGCAAACCAGGATGGGCCGGCACCCAGGCCTTTTGGTTGAAACGTTCGCCTACGATTTCCGGGTTGTCCTGCACCTTGGCGCTGCCGTCGGGTAAAGTTTCGCCTACATACAGGATGGT
>JBAXTB010000098.1:0-16840 GCA_037130425.1 Bacteroidota bacterium | reverse complement strand
TTTGGCCTTGTTGCGCCGAACCATGCTGCACCACGAACCATGCGAACAGCAGGTAGAGGTAGCGTAGTATATTTTTCATAGTGAGTTACGAGATGGGCGGTGGATGGTGGACGGGAGACGGTGGACGGTGGACGGTGGACGGTAGACGGTGGACGGGCACAATACTTTTTTGTGATTTGATACCGGATCCTTCACCGTACTGGATTTATTTTTTTCCAATAGATTGTTCACCGTTCAACATGGCCTCCACTTTAGTCAAGCGGCTTTCAATGCTTGCGCTTTGGGTGCGGAGCGCGCCGTTTTCATTGCGCAAAGCCGCATTTTCTTGTTGCAACTGCTGGATCTGGCGGTACATTTCCTGTGTAGCAGAGATGTTGAGCATGGAAAGCGCATCGTAGTCCACTGATTTGAAATCATCCACGTATTTGCCGTACACAAAAACATTGCTGGGTGCTTTTACGGCTGCCACGGTGAAGTTATGCGCGTCTTTTACCGAAGTCACTTTGATGTTGGACAAGCGGCCTTCCGGCGTGATTAAATCAATTTCGTTGCCTGCTGCAAAATCGTGCGCTTTGGTGGTGGTTACCGTCAACACACCATTTTCGAATTGGAAATTGCTGGCTTGCTCGTACACGTTCGGAATGATGCGGCGGCTGTTCAAAACGGCCTGCGGATATACCTCCAACACTTCCTGAGCAATCACTTTTTTGTAGTCCTGCTTGTCCTGCACCCGGTCGATCATCTGATAGTCTGTAATGCGGATTTTGTTGAGGGTACTCAGGTCTTTGCGCGCATCGCTGCGGCCCAGAATCGTTTTGGTGCGGGCATCCGACCAGTTGACGCTGCCGGCTGATGCGATATTTCCGTCTGCTGCTAAGTCGCCCTGGAAAAAAGCCACTACCGTAGGGAAAAAGCTGCCATCCTGGGTTCCAGATCCCCCTGAAAAGCTGTAATGGAAATAATTGGCATTGGAACTGGCGATTTGGTTGGTACCACCGGCCACATGAAGACTTGTTTGCGGGTTGTTGGTGCCAATACCAATCCTGCCATTCGGCTTGATGCGCATGCGCTCGCTGCCATTGGTAACTATGCCAAGTTCTCCATCGCCAAACTGGTCAATGCCTGAGTCGTTATCACCGATGGCCAAACGAATCGTAGGATTTGTAAAATTGCCGACACCTACCTGACCGCCACCTAAAAAGCTCATAGAGGTGGCCCCGTTGGTTTTGATGGCCAGTTTGCCATCACCAAATTGATCTATACCGGTGTCGCCATCCCCGATGGACAAGGAGTAGGCGGCATCATTAAACGCGCCTACACCCACTTTACCGTTGTCTAAAAAGGTCATGCGGGTAACACCTTGTGTTCTGATAGCTAATTTACCGTCGCCAAATTGGTCTATGCCGCTGTCGCTATCACCGATCGCAAGATCCACTCCATTAGGACTGTCTGTTGTATTGACCGCTAATCCCTTATTTATTTTAAGATTCCCGTTGGCGTCAAAAGAAGCCGAGCCGCCATTGTTGGCGATACCTGCCACCGAGAGCGCATAAGGCGCATAAGTCATTTCGGTTCGCGGGGAGAGTTCTGCGCCTGAACCGGGAGTAATGCCTAAAAATAACGTACCACCAAAGTTGGCAGGATCCAGCGGATTGACGCTACCGAGCAGGTGGCTGTACACGCCGCCCACGATGTTGACATCGTCCGTTTCTTCCCAAAGGATGGAACCGCCCGTGGCGACCGAATAAAGCCTGAACTTTAGGGTGTACGTACCATTGTCGACCGCTGTACCGATGGACGTTTTCAAGGTGCCTTGTACGCTCACTTTGGGCGAGCCTTGGGCAGCCATTTCAAGAGAAAAGCAGTTGCAAAAAACAACTAAAAGCAGAAGTTGTATAACATTTTTCATGCGCGCGAAAAAGTAGTTGGTAGTGATAGACAAAGCATTAAGCCAGAGGGGCTTGCAGGGAAATTAATGAGAAATAATTCCGTTGGTCGGAAACTGGCTCAAAGATAATAGCGAAAAAAAGGGACATGACATAGGGGGTAACCCCCATATTTGGCCCTCCTCCATACAACTCAGGACAATGCGGGATTACCTTTGAGTAAAAGCCATTTATCGGGAACAATTGATATGATACGACTCTTTCGCATAATCTGCATTTACTGGTTGATCGTCAACCCTTTAAATCTATTGGCCCAGGCAAATGTGAACTTCGATAGTTTACAAGCCATGATTGATCGTTACCCTGTAGAAGACACGGTCAAGGCCAGAATGCTGATTAATTTTGCCAATGACATTAGAAAGACAGATCAGACAAAGGGAATTAGCGCCGCCGACCAGGCCATTTCCATCGCTAAGCGCTTGAACCAACCGATGCTCCTGGCGGATGCGTTCGTTGTCAAGGGGGCTAATTTATTCAACCAGCAAAAAGAATTGGATGGACTTGCAGTCATGGAACAGGGACTTCAACTGTATGAGGATTCTGAAAATGCCGCGCTTGCAGCGCCGATTGCGCTCAAAATTGGAGTGCTTTATGAAGCCATTTTTATATATGATAAAGAAAAGTTATTTTACTTGCGGGCTGAAAAACATTATAAAAAAACAGGTAATAAAAGAGGCCTTGAAAATGTTTATCATGGATTGACTAGCTGTTGTATCAATTTAAAAGAAAATACAGAAGCGTTGCGCTACTTAGATCAGGCATTATCCCTTTGCCAAACCCTCGATCATAATACGGAAATCCTGATCGGAATTTACCAAAATTACGGACTCTTGTATACCAATACGTCCAATTTTAACAAGGCGCTGGAATACAATCAAAAGGCACTGGAATTAAGTAAAAAATCAGGCAATATCAATAGTCAGGCCGATTTATACATGAATATTTCGGGGATTTACTATCAATTGAAGGATTATCAAAAATCGCTCGAATATGACCACAAGGCCCTGGGGATATATGAAAAGCTTCAATTGCCGATGTATGCAGGCGGGGTGTATGTCAATATCGGCACAAAATATAGAGATATGGCCGATTACCCAAAGGCGCTGGAATACTTTCAAAAGGGCAGAAGCATTTTAGAGCCGATCCATGCACAGCAATTCCTTGAGATCTGCCTCCTCAATATCGGGGTGGTTCTTGTGGACATGAAAGAATATGACCAGGCCTACAAGTATTTGACAGACGCAACTCAAATCGCGGAATCCACTGGCAGCGCAAACGATTTAGGTTATATTAAAGTAAATTTAGGAAATGTTATTAATAAAGCTTCGGATGAACAACTATCAAAAATCAACATCGAACCTAAAGAACGAAAGGCGCTTGCTGAAAAAATGGTGTTGGAAGCCGTCGCAATCGCCAAAAACACAGGCGCCCTCAACCTATTGCAAGAAGCGCAAAAGGTACTCAGCGAAATTTATGAAAAAAACGGCGACTACGTAAAAGCATTGTCCGCCTTCCAATCTTATGTGGACATTCGGGACAGTATATCCGGAGAAGACATCAGGCAGGAAATCACCCGAAAAGAGATCCAATACGAGTTTGATAAAAAAGAGGCCAACTTAAAATTTGAGCAGCAACTCACGCAAGCGCAATTGGAAAAACAAAAAATACGCTCCTTGCAGCAACAGCAATCCTTACAACTCAAAGAACAAGCCCTTGCCCTAAGCAATAAAGAAAAAGACGTCCAGCACCTCGCTTTTCTAAAAGAGCAAGCCGAAAAACAGAAAAAAGAGCAACAACTAAACCTGATTGAAAAAGACAGACAATTGGAGGAGGTTCAACTGGGATCACTGCTCCAGGAAAAAGCCCTGCAACTCAAAACGCTGGCAGAAAAAAACGCTCTGATTGGTCTTTTGATTGCAGGTATATTGGCCATTTTGCTCGCTTTCGCGGCGTTCTATTGGTGGGTTCAACAAAAACAAGTGAAAAAAGAGGCTGCCACGCAAACCCAGTTCACCTGGCAGCTCCTCGAAAATATCGAAGACGACCGCAGCCGCATCGCCATTGACCTCCACGACAGCGTGAGCCACGATTTACTCCTGCTCAAACAAAGTATCCGCAAAGAATTCACCGGGTCGGAAGTGGACGACAAAATTGACGGCATCATCAACGGAATCCGCCACATCAGCCGCAACCTGCACCCGGTCATGCTCGACAAAATAGGACTTCGGCTCAGCCTTGAAACCCTTTGCGAGCAGTTTATGCAGCACGAAACGATGTATGTTTCACACCAGATTGAGTATCAAAACACACTATCCAAATCTGCCGAACTACAATTGTTTCGCATTGTGCAGGAAGGACTTACCAATGCGCTCAAATACTCCAAAGCGGAAGCCGTAAAAGTTGAGATCAAACAATCAGGCAATGCGCTACGGCTTGATATTCAGGACAATGGAAATGGTTTTGACGTAGAAAAAGCGCTCGATAGCGGAAAGGCTTTCGGCCTCCATAGTATTCTTCAGCGGGCTAAGGCGATTGGTGGAAATGCGGAGATTCGGTCGGGTAAGGACGGAACTACCATTGTCGTGTCAATTCCATAGAAGGAAAAAGGGAAACCCAACATGCTGCTTATAGGGGTTACCCCTTATTTTGCCCACGCCCCTAACAGCCCCCTGCATCCTACGCTATCTTTATCCCTCAAACCAACTCTAACATGGCCAATATTCTGATAAGCGACGATCATCCCCTGACCCTCATGGGCACCAAGACCTATATCGAAAGCCTGGGCCATCATATCGTAGAACTCTGCAGCAACGGGATCACCGCCTATAACATGATCCTTCAACGAAAACCTGATATCGCCATCTTAGACATCAATATGCCCGGCATGAACGGTTTGGAAATATTGGAAAAACTGCAATCCAGCGCCCTTAAAACCAAGGTCATCCTGCTCACCATGCACAATGAAATCTCCATCTTTAACCGCGCGAAAGAGCTGAACGTCAAAGGCTATGTACTAAAAGAATTTTCTACGGATGTTCTGGAGGATTGTGTCAATGCCGTGCTGAACAACGAAACCTGGTTCAACCCCGAAATGAGTGGACAAATGCACATCAATATTGATTCCGGCAGTGAGAGCCTGCTCGACAAACTCACCTTTGCAGAGAAAAAAATCGTGCAACTCATCGGTTGGCAGCACACCACCAAAGAGATCGCTCAAATGCTGTTCATCTCTGAAAAAACCGTGGAGAATCACCGCTCTAACATTATAAAAAAACTGGCGCTGCCGGCGGAGAAAAACGCGTTGTTGGTTTGGGCAGTCACGAATATGCCTGGTAAATAACGGCATCCTCAACAACGAATGCCAAGGGTGGCAGCGTGGACGTAGATTCGGCTTTTGACGGCGAGGGAGCGTTGACTGAATAGAAGCGAAAGGATAAAAACTCGGTTTATGTGGATGACTTGACGGTTTTGATGATTATTTTGCTGAACAAAGTTAATAGAACTAATTTTAATTCAATGAATTGGCGTCCTGAAATAAAAAGCGCCCGCAGAAATCTCCGCAGGCGCTTTTTTTATACGCCAAAGCAATAGGTTTTGTGCAATTGGATTTAAATGGCCAAAATCATTTAGACAAAACCAATTGCGGCGGAGTACAGTAAGGGGCTAACTCAAAGTCAGCCCCTTGCTTATAATACCTAAATTTCAAACTATCGTACCAAGGTCACATCACCTTTATACAAAATGGTGCGGCCGTCAATCAACTTAATTTCGGCATAGTACACAAATACCGCCGGTGTTTGCATTTTTCCGCCAAGACGGCCATCCCAACCGTGGGACGGGTCATTGGGCTGGAAGTTGTGATCCTGGAACACCAATTCACCCCAGCGGTCAAAAATCTGGAACTTATCAATGCTCAAAACCTGATCGCCGTCTGCAAAAATGTAGAAGATGCTGTTATTGTTGTTGTCGTTTTCCGAAGGCGTGAACACGTTTGGAATGTAGATATGCGGTTCGTTGTCCACCCGGATCAGCACCCGATCGCTGGCGTTGCAACCGTCATTGCTCACGATGGTCACGACATATTCGGTCGGTTTGAACGGTTTGGCGCCCGGATTGAGCAGGCTGAAAATGTCTGTACCATTAAAATGCAGCCCTGTGATCGGCGTCCAGATCACGGTATCAATTAGGCTGAGCGGGTATCCGGAAGGAAGCACGGCTTCCAATTGGATCGAATCTCCCAACACAATGTTGAATTCCGGCGTGATAGAAACCGCTGGATCCGGCGCTTTGGGCACCAACAATGGCTGGTGGAACTCGCAACCGTTTACGTCCTGTATCCACAAATCGTAGGTTCCCGGTACAATATTGGCAAAATCAATTTCGGGCAAGAACGTCTGGCCATTGTTGATGGAATACATGTATGGGCCGTAACCGCCGTTCACCTGTTTGAACGTGATAATACCGTCATTGTCTTTGCAGGACGGCGGTTTCAGGTTTGTAATAAATCCGGTTGGTACATTGGTTTCGCGCAATACTTCCACCTGGTCTTCTTTTTTACAACCGGTGCTGGTGTTGGTGACCAACAGGGTGTAAATGCCTGACTTGTTCACGACCGGATTGAGGGTGTTGGCGCCGGAAACGATTTGGCCGCCGCTTGCTGCCGTCCAATTGTACGTGAAAATTGCCCCGTTAGAACCCGTTCCTTGCAGTGTTACCTGATTTACGGTGCAAGTCAGCGTAAACGGCGCACCCGCATCGGCAATCGGTAAAATGATGTTATCGCTAACGACCGCCGTAACATCGGTACTGCAACCGGTGGTATTGTTCAATACAGTCAGGATGTAGGTACCTGCGCTGTTTACGGTCGCTTTATTGGAGTTTTGACCGCTCACGATGTTGCCGGTACTTGTCGTCCAACCGTATGAAATGTTTGCGCCGCCTTGCGACTGGCTGCCATCAAGCACAATTTGCGGTTGCGTACAAGTGATAATGCCCGGCGCGGCTACCAATGCTGCCGGCGGCTGAGTATTTACATTCACAACGGCTTCATCCGTGGCCGTGCAACCATTGTCATTATTTATCACGACGAGCGAATAAGTCCCGCCTGCAATAACCGTCGGCGTAAGGCTGTTGGCGCCCACAAGGATTTGGCCGGTACCGGTTGTGGTCCATTGGTAGAAATAGTTGCCGTTTTGGCTGGAGCCGTTGCCGTTTAATTGCAACGAAGTCACTGCGCAAGTGAGCAAATTGTCGGAACCGGCGTTTGAAACCGGATGCACGATGTTTTGCGTGACCGTTGAAGTAGCGCTTTGCGTACAACCGTTGTCGTTGTTGCGAATCATCAAGGTGTAGGTACCAGGCTTATCCACAATAGGTTGTAGCGGTGTGCTTTGGTCTACAATATGGCCGTTGTTGCCAACAGTCCAAGTGTATTGCATGTTTCCGGTGGTCGACGAAGTTGCATTTAAGGTAACTTGTTGTACCACACAGGTTAAGATGCCCGGTGTTTGTATCACAGGTTGCGGTGGCGTTTGATCCACATTAACCAGAACATTATCCGTACTGCTGCAACCGTTTTGCTGGTTGGTAACGGTCAGGTTATATGTACCGCCTGCGCCCACATTAGGCGTGAGCGTTGTGCCGCCGTTTACAATATTTGGGCCTTGCCATTGATAGGTAAAGTTGCCGTTTGTACTCACGGTTCCACTTAATCCGACCACAGGATTTGCGCAGGTTAGCGTCGGCGAAATACCGGCATCAATAACGGGCAATGCAATATCCTGACCTACCGTTACGCTTGAATTGGAAACACAATTATTCGTTGTATTCGTAACGGCTAAGTTGTAATCGCCCGGCGCATTAATCATTGGGTTTAGGGTATTTGCCCCTGAAACAATGTTGCCGCCATTGGAAGCCGTCCACAAATAACTGAAATTAGAACCCGTACTGGATCCGACGCCGTCCAGCGGAATGGAAGTAACAGCGCAAGTCAGCGTGGCCGCGTCGGCCGCAACCGCTACTGGCACATCAGCTGCCTGGGTAATTTGAACGGAAGAAGTTTGAGTGCAACCATTATCCGTATTCGTTACTTGCAAATAATAGTCGCCCGATCCGTTTACCTTCGGATTTAAAATATTAACTGGGTCGATGAAACTACCCGTATTGGTGGTCCATTGATATTTAAAGTTCGGGCCTTGGCTTGCCGTTGCCTGGAGGGTATAACTATTTATCACACAGGTCAATTGGAAACCCGGGCCTGCATTGGCCTGCGGTTGTACAAAATCCGTTGCAATGGTAACAGATTCGGTGCTGGTACAGCCGTTCACCGTGTTTGTTACAAGCAGGTCGTAGTTTCCGCCTTGGCCAATAACCGCAGTAGCATTATTTACACCTGAAACAATGCCTGTACCGGTCCAATGGAACGTATAATTCGGGCCGGTCGGGTTGTTCGGGCCGCCGATTTGCAATTGCGGATTGTAGCAATTGAGAACAGCGTCCGGACCTGCGTCAACTGGCGGCGCGATAATATCCTGATTGACCGTTACCGTTTGCTCGGATGTACAACCATTGTTTGTATTGGTAATCAACAAGGTATAATCGCCCGGTTTATCTACCACGGCGTTTAAACTATTGTTGCCTGAAACAATACTTTGTCCGTTCCAACTATATGAAATATTAGAACCTGTGCTTGAGCCATTGCCATTCAAATTGACTTGTTGTGTAACGCAATTCAATATGGCAGGCGCTGCGATCAGTACGACAGGATCATTTGCATCACCTTGTATGAGCACGTTAGATGCCGAAGTACAACCATTTTGTGTATTGGTTACTACAAGTTGATAGGTGCCTGGCTCGTTTACTTGCGGATTCAGGATGTTGTTGGCCGACAAAATGCCCGTTCCGCTGAGTGAACTCCATTTATACGTGAAGTTGGCGCCAGTGCTTGATGCGCTTCCATCCAGCGTGAGGGACGGTTGCGTGCAATCAAGGGTTTGGGCCTGACCTGCATTGGCCACAGGCGGCGCAAGGTCTGCATCTACATCTACATTGAACGTGGCCGTACAGTTATTGGTCGTATTGGTTACGAGCAAAGTGTATTGTCCCGCTTTGGTAGCCGTTGCCTGAATGGTACCCTGCCCGCCGGAAATTTGGCCGTTTATGGTTCCCCAATTATAGGTGTAATTTGGGCCGCTGCTGGAACCCGTTGCATTCAGGGTGATTTGCTGCACCGCGCAGGTAATAATTCCGCTTGGTGCGGCAACCGCTGTCGGCAAATTAGCGTTCGATGTTACTGTGGCAGAAACCGTTGAAGTACAACCATTTGCAATGTTTGTAATCAACAACGTGTATGTGCCCGCAGCCGTAACCGTAGGGGTCAACGTAGTGCCGCCTGCACCAATACCGCCGCCGCTGGAGGACGTCCAGTCGTAGGTGAAATTAGGGCCGCTGCTGGAGCCGTTCCCATTGAGTTGGAGGGCAGGTGTCGTGCAATTCAATTGCCCTGGCTGACTAACAACTGCGGTCGGCTTTGTAATATTCTGTGGAATGGTTATAGAAGCCGTGCTGGAACAACCGTTTGTACTGTTTAATACCACCAGCTGGAAGGTACCCGGCTGGTTAATGGTCGGCGTGGGCGTGTTGCCACCGGCAGTGATGCCAGTTCCTGTCCAATTATACGACAGGTTGGGCGCAATGATGGCATTGGTATCGCCGAGCAAAAGCGAAAGCGTCGCGCAGGTGAGCGTACCTGGCGCGCCAGGGTTTGCTACAGGCGCTTGTATGTCCTGCGATACCAAAACGGAGGCCGAGGCAGTACATTGACTGGTAGCATTTGTGACCAACAAGGTGTAGGTTGCCGGTTTGTTTACGACGGGATTCAAGGAGTTTTGCCCTGAAACAAAATTACCGCCTGGAGAACTGGTCCATTGGAACGTGTAATTAGCGCCCGTAGATGATCCGTTTCCACTAATGGTCAATTGTGTGGTGTTACAATCAAGTCCCGTCGTTACCGCTGCATTGGCTGTCGGTACGGAATTGTCTTGGTTTACCGTCACATTTTTTGTGTCGGTACAGCCGTTAACGGTATTTGTGACGACCAAGGTATATAAACCCGGTTCGCCTGCTACGGCATTGGCAGAACCCTGGCCGGAAAGGATCAAACCATTTGTGGTCGACCATTGATAAGTTAAGGTACCGGTTGGTGTTGAGTTGCCGCCGTTGAGCGTTACGCTTGTATTTTGGCAGGTAAGCAATGGCGGATTGGCAATAACTGCGGTTGGCGGAACCGTATTGCTGTTCACCGCAGCATCGTCCGATTTTGTACAACCATTGGTTTGGTTGGTTACGACCAAGGTATAAAGACCTGTGGTAGAAATAATTGGATTGAGGGTCGTGCTTCCTCCAATAATGTTGCCTCCCGGACCTGCGCTCCACTGATAAGTGAAATTGCCGCCCGTAGATGAACCTGAACCATTGAGCGAAATATTGGTAATCGCACAAGTAAGCGTTTGGTTGGGGCCTGCATTGGCCGTTGGAAGGGCTACATCGGATGTTACGATGGCCGGATCTGTTGCCGTACAGCCATTCGAAGTATTGGTAACAAGGATGGTGTAGGTGCCAGCCAGGCTGACGGTCGGATTTGTGGTCGTACCGCCGCTGACAATCGTGCCGGGATTGGCCGACCAACTGTAGGTTATACCGGGACCGCTGCTTGAGGCGCTGCCGTCAATAACAAGCGTGGGCGCACTGCAGGTGATATTGCCGCTTACTACTGCATCGGCAATGGGCGGCGTAAAGTTACCGGCAACGGTTGCGGTTGCCGTTTTTACACAACCTGCCATGTCGGTAATTGTTACAGTATAGGTGCCAACGCCTAAGTTCTGCGGATCCTGAATGAGGGCGCCGTTATTCCATTTATACGAATAATTTGGCGTGCCGCCGGAAACCGAAAGGTCGATACTGCCGCCATTCGGGTTGTAACAGTTTGGTCCAATAATGTTCACAAATGCAGGCGCAATGGCGGGCGGTTCGGCTACGACAAATGTGTTTGTATTCTGACAACCAAAGAAGTCGGTCACTGTAACTGTGTATGTACCTGCCTTAATATTAATAGGATCTGCAATATTTCCTATGGGTGTCGGTCCGGTCCAGGTAAATGTAAATGGACTTTGACCTCCTGTCGTGGTGGTGTTAATAGAACCGTTAGACTGGCCGAAACATTTCACATTACTCACTACACCCGTGGTTGTCAAGGTTGATACGGTAACGAGGAGTGCCCCTTGCCCATTGCCTTTACAGCCATTACTATCGTACACCGCCGTAATTTGATATAAACCTGGCTGATTGATAACCAAATTGTAAGGATCGTCATGTATTTCGGTGATCGGCGGTTGGGCATTTCCGTTAATGGTGTATTCAAGCGAATACGGCGGAATTCCGGTGAAGTTTACTTTGATGATTCCATCTTGCCCCGGACAAAGTTGAGGGGCAGGCGGCAACAATTGAGCAATTGGAGGAGCGGTAACGATGATGCGCGCGGTTGCAACAAACGTTTTGCCGCAAGCGTCGGTCACTGTTACTTTATAATTGGTTGAAATATTGGCAAATTGTGTGATGGTTTGTTCTGAGCTGCCTGTTTGCCAGTGATAGGTGAATGGCGGCACGCCCGTAACAGGCGTAACGCTCACGGTTCCGGCGCCCGGACCGCATATTGTCACGGTATCCGGCGTCGCCATCAATTGCGGCAGGTCGTGAATCGTCAGGATTTCTTGCGGCATAGAGCAAGAACAAGGATTGTTGAGGGTAATAATTACCGTCTCATCGCCTTCAACGATACCGTCGTTGTTGATGTTTACGGTCAGGATCAGTTTGTCCTGTCCGGCTGGGATAACGGCAACGTTCGGAATACCACTATAATCTAAGTTCTTGGTCGCTGTGCCTGTAATCGTGTACGGAACTGAAATAGGCACATTGATGTTGCCGCCGACACGGTCAAAGATGAGTTGTACCGTACCGCAACCTTCGTACACTTCATCAATATCAGGATCGCCGTTTACGACAAAATCCACGGAAGCATTGCCGCCCGCATCAAATGAACCGTTTTTCAGGAACACTGCGGAGTCAAAAATACCGTCGCCTACGTCGCCGATTTTTAATTTGATGTGGTAAGTTTTACAAGTTTGTACGTTGGCGGTTGCGACCATTCGACGAGTATAGCCGTCAAATTGAAGTTCATTTACAGAAGGTAAAGCGGATGCAGTTTGTCCGCAAAGCGAACCGGATGCAGGGGTATTGTTAATGTAAAAACCTGCATTGGTCAAGTGGTTAACGGTATTGATGGAAACGGGGATGGTGGTGCTCGGTATTAATGCAATATTTTGCGTGCCTGCTATACCCGGGCCGGAAATAAAGAATCCGAATACGTCATTAAACGCTGAGTTTACGTATTCGCAATACTCTTCGGATGCAAATACAAATTCAAAAGTAAGCGGCGATTGTGTGGGCGTAAAGTCAAACTCAATACCCGCGCGGTCAAAAATAGAACCGCCAGTCAGGGTAGACAAATCACCGTCGCCAGTGGCAATACCGTAACCCGCGCTTGCATTGTCCTGGTCGTTTGGCCCAACCGCCACACTAATGTCGCCAGTAGCCATTATCAACCCGGTCGCAAAACCGACGTTTGTTAAACCATTTGAAAACGAACCAATCTGGCCGCCCTGGCCGTCGTATGTTACATTGGTAATGTCAAAACAGTTCCCGCCAATGAGCACTTCCCTTACTAAGTCTTCTGCGGTTTGCCCGCCTGCCACTTCAATCGGGCCTGTTTCTGCGATAAACTGTTTCAGTGATTTTTTTACGCAGGATTCGCAAAAAAGCGAAATATAATGCGAAGGCGGAGACGCCGCGTTCCAACTGCAATAATAATCAAGTCGGAAGTGCATTTCCGTTGCATTGGCCACAAATCGCAGTTGCCGTGCCGCTTGGTTGTATCCTAATATTTGTACGCCGGGATCAGTTGACGTTACGTCGGGAATACACCCGTCCAATGTGGGGTCAGAGGGAACGACAAGGTTGTACGTTTGATTGACGATCAGATTTTGGAAAGTGACTGCCTGATGCTCCGACAGCGGAACCAACGAATGACGTTGGTCGTGACCGTCCAGAATAATGGGTTCGTTTCCAGTAATCCCTTGAGCGACAAGGGGTTGGGTAGCCACTAAAGCCAAACACCAGAAAAGAAATTTAGCAGGTGTAAATAGGCGCATATTCAGAGTAGGATTTGATGGATAATTGATTTGGTGTGCAAAGGTGAATCGGGTGTAGGAATCGCAGGGAAACGGTAAATAACCAGACACAAGCGGGTGTGAAAACGCTGCATAATTAGGTCAAAAAACCGTTATCCTCGGTATGTAAGCATTATTTTACTGCTGCATGGGTAAAATTCAAGACTAAACGGATTAAAACCGAATGTCATGAGCGTCTCCGGGAAGATTGCCAATTAAAGGATTAGAAGGCGAAAATGCGATTGAGATATGTCCGGTCGCTTTTCCGGCATGGCGCCGGAGGATTAGTGTTCAAAATGCTTAAAAACGTGGCGCAATAATACGATTAAATTGAGAATGATTACGGTTGTTTGGGCAAAAAAATAAGGCAATTTTGATGGTTTTAAAAAATCAGAACTTGTAATAAGTGTTTAATGCAGAATAAAAATTTATTTGGGCTGTCAATTTTTTAGATTAACAAAATTATATTTGTCGGAAGTAATATTTTTTTCCTAAAATAAGGTTTTTGGGGTTGTTTGCCACCAAATACCTGCGTAAGTTTGCAGCGCCCAAAATATTATGGGCTTCAACACCTTTTTTTCACTTCTCACTCCATGGACGGTGATCCGTTATTACATACGCGAAAAACGGCGGCTCGTAGAATTGAACGAGCCAGAGCCTGGCTGTTGGGTGAACCTCACCCCGCCCTTTGCTCCTGACGAACTGGAGGAATTCGCCCGCCGGTTCGAATTTGATCCCGTATTCCTGACTGACTCCCTTGATCTTGACGAACGCGCACGCTACGAACGCGACGAGGATATTCGATTTATCCTGATTAATACGCCGGTCAAAAACAAAAATGCGCAGGGTGAAAATGACGCGTATTTTATCACAGTTCCGATCGGTATTATTCTGACCATTGAACATGTGATCACGGTTTCTGCGTTTGAAACGCCTATTTTGGCCAAATTTCTTGATAATAACGTCCGCAATTTCAATCCGGTGGATGAAAAACGCTTTGTACTCCAGGTGCTGGAACAAAACGTGTATCACTTCCTTTCCTGTCTGAAAACGCTCAATTTGCGCCGCAACCGGATCGAAAAGGAACTGATGAACAGCAGCCGAAATACCGACTTAAAGCAACTGCTTTCTATTGAAAAAAGTTTGGTGTATTTTGTCAACTCATTGAATGCCAACGAGTTGCTTAAAATGAAAATGAAACGCACCGATTTCCTGCACATCAACGGCGACGAAGACCTGGCCGATTTGTTCGAAGATGTTATCATCGACAATTCGCAGGCGCTTTCCATGGCAAATGTGTACACCAACATCCTGAACGGCACGATGGACGCCTATTCAAGCATTATTTCGAACAACCTGAACTTGGTCATTCACCGACTCACGGTCATAACAGTCGTACTCATGGTGCCGACCCTAATCTCCTCTTTTCTTGGTATGAATGTGCCGAACGGACTGCCCAATCATCCGGCCGCTTTTTACGGCACCATCGTATTTTCAGGATTGTTTACCGGGGCCTTATATTGGTTTATGCAAAGACGTAAATATTTGTAATTCAATTTTTTACTAAAGATTTTCTACATTCGGTTGAAATATTAAGGCCCGGTTACTCAGGTCAAATGCGCACAGTTGCCCGAAGGCGTCGTTTTGCCTAAGCGCCGCCCCGCAGTCGATATCCTGCACCTGCGTTTCGTCTATTTCTTTAAACATCGCCTTGGCCATTTCCACCGACATGGGTGTATGCCCGTGTACGATGATTCGGTCGCCCAGCCACGCGTAATTGATCTTTTCATACCAGTTTCGTATCCAAAGCAGATCTTTTTCGTTGGATAAAGGGTCTTTTACGTCAAAATTAAGGCCGGCATGTACCAGAACATAACCGGGAATTTCTTTGTATTTGGCTAAATTCCGCATCCAATCAATGTATTTGACCGGAATTTCACTCAAAATCATGGCCTTGAAACTGCGCAATAAAGTAGGGTCGCCTAAGCCAGTCCAGCCGTTGCTTGCCTCGTGTTCATAATCTTTGATGGTCAATTCTTCATGGTTGCCCATCAGGCATTCTACCGTGTAGCCTTCCGTTTGCAAACGCCAAATTGTGTCAATGACGCCCTTGGAATCTGGCCCGCGATCCACATAATCGCCCAATAAATAGAGGGTGTCCGCTTTGCTGAATGCAAGTCGGTCGAGCATGGCTAAAAAGGTTTGGTTGCAGCCGTGCAGGTCAGAAAGGGCAAGTTGCCGTGGCATGTGTGGTGTTTTACTGAATGTTTACAACATCAAAAATCCTGAAGGGATTGTATGTTTATAGCATTGTTTTTGGTCGTTTTTCCCAATCCTTTCAGGATTGGGACCTTATCCGAATTTGTGTCTATAAACATATAATCCCTTCGGGATTTTGAAGCCTTAAATGTTACTTTATTAATAAATAAGCAGCTGGCCGCTTTTTATAAAGTGTTCATTTTCAATTTGATAAAAATAAACCCCCGCTTTTAAATCTTTCAAATCCAGCGTTGCATTGCGCTCAAATCGCAGGAGCTTTACGGCGTGGCCATTTGAATCAAACAAGCGAAAACGCAACAAACCGTCCGTATTTGCACTAATATTGCAACGGCCGTTCACAGCAACCGGATTCGGATAAACCTGTATTTCCGGCGCCCAAACCGACGCGCGCTCAGCGACAATCGGTTTACTTGCTACCGCCTGGTTTACTGAAAAAACACCTGGCGCCGACAAATAATACTGGCCCGCCGTTTTCAATTGATTGCTGCTTTTAAAAATCACCGAAGCGTCAAAACCCGCCGTCACATAATCCGCCGAATCGATCAGGTTCCAGTTCAATCCATCTCCATTCGGTATCCGGCGCAGCAATTTGATGGCGCGGGCATTCAAATCCGCAGGCAAAGGGCCGTAATGGTCAAAATAGATTTCCGTCGGCGCAGTAAAGGTTTGATTCGTCCCGAAATTTTCCAAAATCCAGTATTGCGGTGCTCCGTTTGTCGTGGCGGATAAAGTGTCGGGTTTGATGTTCAAACGCGTGGCCGCCAAATCACCCAAGGGTAGGGTAGCGCCCGCGCCGAATACCAGCGTCAAGCCCGTCGGGCCGAACGTGTGCCTCTTCCCTGAATTAACGGTTTTCAAAAAAGCAACGCCCGGCCCAAAAGGCGCCGTGCTGCGAACGCGCGCGCCGTTCCCCGCCACCGATCCGTGGTTGGTATTGATGCGGTCAAGTACAAGTCCTTGATTTTCATCGAATTGGTAATACGTGCGCAAGCCCGTTCGATCCGTATGCGACTTGGCAAGGTGCATCTGCGTTCTGACTTCCTCCTGCGTGAGCGCGCGCTCGTACACGCAAACTTCATCCACCAAACCCTTGAAGTATCGCGAGCCGTTGTCGTACCCTACTTGGATCGGTGCATCAAAAGCTTCCAGCGGTTGCGCACCTTCATTCGTGGCCGCTTTGCCGTTTAAATACAAGGTAACACCCGTCGGCGTCACAACCAGCGCCACATGCGACCATTGATTATCCGGCAATAACAAACCCGAACTGAAGTTGTAACCGTTGTCGTTCCAGTGGTAACGCAGCTCGTTGTTGGTGCGCAGGCTCATGCCCGC
>JBAXTB010000097.1:0-17060 GCA_037130425.1 Bacteroidota bacterium | reverse complement strand
TCAGCGTGAAACACCTATACCGTTTACGAAACTTTTTCAGTTTCGTAAATGTACAGCAGGGCGGAATGTGGAAGTTGTCTGAATCAGGATTCACAGGATTTTAGGATTTTCCGGGATTTAAAAATCGCAGAAAGCCAAATTCCTTGCGATCAAATATCCTGTAAATCCTAAAATCCCTATAATCGCGGTCAAGACAATTACCGAGCATCCGTAGCCTCCGGGCAATTATTCGTTCACAAAAAACACCCCAATTTTCAAATAATCACCCACCTTCAACGAATACTAAACCCACCCTTCACCGCCTAAAAAACCGCCCCAAATTGCAGCATCAAATCAATAAAATACAACATCATGCTGCACCGCAACGCAATTATCGCTTTTCCTTTAGCCGCTCTTTTGCTGGCTCAATGCAACCCTTCCGAAACTGTTAAAAGCAACGAGGAAGTTGAACACCTCTCCAATTTCCGCATCGAACAAGTGCGCCTGCACGACGGCGTACCACTCACCATGCAGATCGACCTGCGCTGGCAAACCAGCGACCAGGATGTGTTCAAACGCTTTCAGGTTCCAGCCGACAGTTTCCCAAAACAAATCATCCTGCCCCGCACCACCGAAGCCCTGCGCGTGTTTGCACACAACTTCCATTCCGTTGATTCTGTGTTCTTTGCGCAGCGCCAGTACTTCTTAGATCAAGCAAAAGAGACCTTGAAAAACACCCTGCAAAAAGACGGCATTACCATAAACGATGTCATCATTACTTCCATTGATTTCCCAAAAAGTTACGTGGATGCCATGGAAGCCGCCGGTTTGCAACGCCAGGAAATGGAGCGAATCAAACGCCAAACCGCCATCGCCATTGCAGAAGCTGAGGGCGAACGCAAAAAAACCGAAGCGCAATCCCTGATCGCCATCGCGCAGGAACAGGCTAACGCCCGCGTGCGCGACATCCAGTCCAGCGGAGAAAACAGCCGCCGCCTTGCCGAACTGAACCGCGCTGAAACAGAAGTACAATTAGAAGCCAAAAAGACCATCATCGCCGCCGACCGCCAGCGCCAAATGGACAATGTGGAGTTGGATAAAATGGCCCGCCAGAACATGCTGGTGCTGCAAAAAACGCGGCAGATTGACAGTGCGGAAGTACACCGCACCCGCGAATTGGCACGGGTGTTCGGCGACAATCCGGAATACGCAGGTTTTGTGGTGAACAAGGAACTGGCGTCGAAAGTGAGCATTGCGGTGGTGCCGAATAATCCGGATCAGGGTATTTTGAATCACTTTTTGGATCAGAATGTTAAAAAGGAGAAATAGGGCATGTCGGGGGTTGGTTGCCAGGGCTTAACGCTGGCAGCGTTAAGCCCTGGCAACCTCATCGACGCGGTGTTTCCCAACGCTGCCAGCGTTTAACCCTAGCAACCTCGTCGATGTGGTACGTCACAACGCTGCCAGCGTTTAACCCTAGCAACCTCGTCGATGTGGTACGTCACAACGCTGCCAGCGCTTAACCCTGGCAACCTCGTCGATACGGTGTTTCCCAACGCTGCCAGCGTTAAACCCTAGCAACCTCGTCGATGGGATACGTCCCAACGCTGCCAGCGTTTAACCCTGGCAACCAACCCCACCCCATTTCGTCGCTAAAAAACCCCTATTTGAAGAATATTTTAGAAAACCGAACCCACACGCATGAATGTTTGTTCCTCAATGAAACGAAAACACCATGCGTCAAATCCTTACACTATCCTTTTTACTGTTTAGCCTCCTTGTATCATCCCAAACCACCATCATCCGCGGAAAAGTCAGTGAAAAGAACAAAACGCCCGTTTTAGGCGCTAATGTTCAATTGCTCGACACGTACGACGGCGCCACCGTGGATGCGGAAGGTAACTTCAAATTCGAAACCACCGAAACCGGCAACTACGTGCTCCAGGCCACCTGTTTAGGCTACGATACATTCACCCAAAAAATCACCTTGCGCGGCGGCGAGATCCTTGTAAATCCCATCCTCAAAGAAGGGTTCAACGAGCTCAAAGTCGTCACCATCAGCGCCGGCGCTTTCGAAGCCAGCGATGAAAAGAAGGTCACGGTTCTTAAACCCCTCGATATTGTTACCACCGCATCTGCCGGCGGCGATACCTACGGCGCCCTGAAAACACTTCCGGGCGCCCAGGTATCGTCGGGCGATCAAACGGGCCTGTTTGTGCGCGGCGGTACCGGCTCCGAAGCCCAAACTTTTATTGACGGGATGCTGGTCCGCAACCCGTTTTTTGCCTCCTCGCCAGATTATGCCGCCCGCGGCCGATTCAACCCGTTTTTGTTTAAAGGAACCGTGTTTTCTACCGGCGGCTACTCGGCCCAATATGGCCAGGGCATGTCCTCCGCACTCATTTTAGACACCCAGGATTTCCCCGACCGATCCGCCGGCAACCTCGCCGTTTCAAGCGTCGGACTGGGTTTTGGCCAACAAAAACTATGGCCCAAACAAGGACGCGCAGCCGGAATTAATGTCAATTACACCAATTTAGCGCCTTATTTTTGGCTGTATCCCCAAATTCCAAAATTCACCCGAAAGCCGGAATACATCGGCACGGAAGGTTTTTACCGTCAAAAAACGGGCAAAAACGGGATGCTTAAATTTTACGGTTATCTTAATGCGGGCAAAGTCGGCCTCAGCATCGACACCCCGGATGGCCCGTTTGCGTTTGCCACAACCAACCGCAATTTTTACACCAACCTCACTTGGTCGGGCCTCATTTTCGACTCCTGGAAAATCAGCGCCGGCACCTCGTTCAGCACCGACTGGAACAATATCCAATCTTCTTTTAATGCCGGTTATATTCAGGCCGATACCTTTAAGTTTAAAGACGACCTGGCGCAGGTACGCCTTGTGGCCACCCATTATTTTGGTCGTTTGACGGCCCTGCGCATCGGCGCCGAACACCAGATTTCCAAAGACGGCTATGAAAATCCGCGTTATGGCAATGCCGCCATCAAAGATCACTACACGGCGATTTTTGCGGAAAGCGACTTGTATATTACCACACGTTTGGTCGCCCGCGTCGGTTTGAGGGCCGAATATTCCAGTTTGCTCGCACACGCAAATGCAGCCCCGCGCGCGTCAATTGCCTATAAAATGAACAATACCGGACAATTTTCCTTCGCCTGGGGCTATTTTTATCAAAAAGGCGACAGTTTGTTGCGCTGGCAAACCCAGTACCGTTCCACGCCCGGATTCCAATTGGCGGAGCATTATATTCTGAACTATCAGTACATTCAAAACGACCGCACCGTGCGAATTGAAGGTTTTTACAAGCGATACGACCATTTGGTGCGCACACTCGGCGCCTTAGATAATGGCGGAAAAGGCTATGCGCAAGGACTGGAACTGTTTTACCGCGACAAAAAGACCTTAAAAAACGTGGATTACTGGATTTCCTACTCCTGGCTTGACACCAAACGGAAATTTTGGTGGTATCCATCCGA
Source organism: Bacteroidota bacterium (assembly GCA_037130425.1). GTDB lineage: Bacteria > Bacteroidota > Bacteroidia > Chitinophagales > Saprospiraceae > M3007. The sequence continues at coordinate 13,583 of JBAXTB010000097.1, read as the reverse complement.
AGTGCAGCCTACCTTTGCAGCAAACCATGTAGCAACGCTCGTAATGAAAAAGTTCATTTCAAAAATCAGTACAAGCGTAGGCATGACCTATAGTTATTCCACCGGCAGGCCGTATTACAACCCCAACCAACCCGCAAGCGCGTTTTTGATCGACCGCACGCCGGCTTATCAAAATCTGAGTTTAAATGCAAGTTACTTGACCAATATCGGAAAAGCATTTGCCGTTTTTGTGATCGGCGCGCAAAATGTATTGGGCAATGAACAGATTTTCGGGTATCGGTATTCAACAAAGGATACAAATCTCCGAATGCCATTGACAACCGCTGCCAAACGATTTTTCTTTATCGGCGCATTTGTAAGTTGGGGAACCGACCGGCGCCAGGAAGTGCTTGATAACCAAAACTAAACTTAATTGAACAAAACATGAAAAACATCCTTTTGCTCTTCGTTTTTGCCCTGTTTGTGACCCAAACCCAGGCCCAGAAGTACAATGAAAAATTTGTAAAAGCCATGGAAAAGGCGCTGACGGGCATGGACTCACTTAGTACAGCCGAACAATGGCAGGAGCGTTCCAACAATTTCGAACGCATCGCACAAAAAGAGCCGGGTCAGTGGCTGCCAGCCTATTATGTGGCATTTTCCCAGATTATGGTTTTTAACATGGAAAAAGACCAGTCAAAATACGAACCCATCATCAACAAGGTGGATAAATTTGTGATGGTCGCAGATTCTTTAATGCCGGATAACTCGGAAATTTGGGTTCTGAAAAACATGGCCGCCACCTTACACGTTCGCCAAAACCCGATGGTAAACGGCCAGAAATTTGGTCCGCTGGGAGGTATGGCCTTGGAAAAAGCAAAAAAACTCAACCCTGAAAACCCGCGCGCGTACATGCAGGAAGGCTTGAGCCTCTTATTCACGCCTCCACAATGGGGCGGCGACAAGGTAAAAGCAGGTATCATCCTGGAAAAAGCCCTTGAAAAATTCAAAGCATTTAAACCGGAAACCACCATTCACCCGAATTGGGGTGAAAAAGCAACGGAGATGTTTTTGGAAATGGCAAAGAAGTAAATCTACGAGATGGTCGCTTTTATTGAGGAGGGCTTTAGTTTAATTTTGTCTACTTAAATGTCCGTTCAGAGATGTCACCTTCTCGTGCCTCGAAGATGACACCTCTTCACTAAGTTAACGACATTAAACTTCAGTCCCCTCTTCAAAAATACTATGACCTAAAACGAAATGATAAAAAATGACAGAACCCACTGACAATAAACAACTTACAAACAATACAAACCGCCTTTTCCAATTCACCGTCGCCTTCCTCCTGCTCGCCATCGGCGGCCTATGGTTCTGGCATTTCCAAGGAACGTCCAAACCGGTTTCCAAAGAATTCCCTAAGCAAAACCCGATCCATCCGGCGCCCAAAACAACCGTTACCCCGCAAACCATCCCGAACCAGACGTACCGCACGGAGGTCCCGCAAGCGCTCGACGCTGACAAGATTTTTGAAAAATATTTCAGGACGACGCCAAGCAGGGCGTATCCTCCTGCTATCGAACGCAGGGGCGCGCCGCAACCCGCTTTTTTCCGTTTGTATGAGGCCGGCAAATTCCAGGAAGCCTTAGCCGCTTTCCCTGCCGATCAGAAAAACGACAACTGGTTGTTTTTCAAAGCAATTTGCCTGCTTAAAATTGGAAAAGCAAAGGAGGCTGGTACCTTATTTGAAGGCATTATCACGCGCGGGCAGACAAATTTCTCCTCCAACGCGCATTGGTACCTGGGACTTGCCCATTTAAAAATGAACAACATCGAGGAAGCCCGCCAATCGCTGAAACTGTATTTGATTGAAGCAGATGTTAAGGAAAAAAACACCGTGCATCAGTTATTACAGGAACTAAAATAATTACAATTCCATCAAAAACTCCACCAAATTCTCCTCATTCGGCAGGTTCAGTTTTTTACGCAAACGATAACGGCTGCCTTCCACGCCGCGCACGGATATATTCATCAAATGCGCGATTTCCTTGGTACTCAGGTTCATACGCAAATACGCGCACAAGCGATAATCGTTGTTGCTCAATTGCGGGTATTGCTCGCGCAGGCGCTTGAGGAAACCGCCGTACACCGCGTCGAAATGATAAGCAAATTGCTGCCAATCGTCGTCGTGTTGTACATCCAATTGTAAGGTGCGCACAATACGGTGCATGTCGGCGCGCAAAGCCGTAGCATCCTGTTTCTTTTGCAGGGCTTTTTCGATTTCTTCCAGCAAGGTGCTCAAAATTTCCCCTTTTTGAACTAAGTGCATGGTGGCAAGGGCCAGTTCCTTGTTTTTATGCTGTACTTCTACTTCGAGTTTTTCGTGCTGCAATTGGCGAATTACCTGCTCATTTTCCTCCAAAAGACGGCGCTCCACCGCTCGTTCTTGCTGATATTCCGTGCTAATTGCTTCTTTTTCAGCCTCAAAACGCCTGCGCTGCCGCCGAAACAGGCTGTATAAAAGCGCACCCAAAGCGGCCAAATAACAAAAAATAGCGGCTGAAGAGGCATACCAAGGCGGTTGTATGCGAAAGGTGTAAGCCGCTGGTTGACTTTCCCGCCCGGCCCCGTCGCGCGCTTTTACCCAAAGTGTGTATTTGCCGGCCGGTAAATGCGGGTAATCTTTTTCCGTTTTTCCACTCCAGGCCGACCAATCCTGATCCAGCCCTTCTAAACGCACACTGTACTGGGCGTCGGCGTCGAATTCAAGGCCGGGCGCGGCAAAAGCAAAACGAAGGGTGTTGGCGGCATAAGGTAATGAAAGGGCTTGTTCCCCGGACAGGGGAAAGCCGCCATACAATATACTGTCTTGATATTCAGGTAGTTGTATTAAATTTACAAATACTTGTACACTGGAGTCGCGCGCGGTTTGTGTACGCGTGCGCAGGTGCATGAAGCCCCGTTGGGTGGCAAAAAACACCTGCCCGTCGCCAGTTGGATAAATAAACTCAAAGCCGCCGACCAACTGCCCATTCAATTGCGGGAACACTTCCTTGCGCACCCGTTTTTCTACCCCGTGATCTTCCACCCACAGCACGCCCACCTTGCCGTTTTGACAAAACCAGATGTTGCCGCGCGCATCTTCCCGCAACAAGCGCGTATGTTGATCGGGATTCAGCCAGGTATTAAGCGCTTTGGCCGGAACAAAGCGATTGCTTGTCGGATCATACTGATAAAGCCCTTTTTCGGCGGCAACCACCACATTTCCGGCTATTTTATACACATAATTGCCCAATCCGGAAGGCAAACCATCGGCGGTACCGTAAGACCGAACCGTTACGGAACGATTCCCCGCCTGATATGCAACCTGAAATACGCCCCGATACGGATGCGAAACCCAACAACGGCCCGCATCATCGCGCACCATAATCCGGCTCGATTCGTCAAAACCATCCAAATGATACCGGTATTGCCAGGCGCCGTTGTTGCGACGGGTGTATAACGAAAGACCTTTATATGTACCGGCGAGCATCAAGGTATCGTCCATTTGCAAATAATTCCAAACGCCGGTTTCTGCCGATAAATGGTTGGCTTGTGTTCCAGATACTCTAAATCCGCCTTCATGGTGGCCAAGCAGCAGTTCAGGCCCCAGGGATTCCAGCCCCCAAACCTGTCCGGTTGCGCCAGATACCGGTTTGAAGGCAGGTTTATCAAACGGATTATACCAACTGCGCCAAGGATGTGCGTACAAACCATTGGAACTGCCCAAATACAACATATCGCCGTAAAGCGCCGCCGCATAACCGGTGCCTTCCAATTCGCCGTCGGGCTGCAATTGGTAAAACGGCATACTGATCCCGATCAGGTCAATGCCATTATCTTCCCCCAGCCATAAATTCCCCTTGCCGTCGGGTTTTATACTTAGAATGTTATTGTTTTGCAATCCCTCGCTTTTCTGGATCAATTGCATGGGGCGACGATCTTCCGCCAGGAGCAACACCCCACCGAGTGAAGTTCCCAAGGCTAATGTCGGTCCGGGCAACAGTGTAGCCGAGTAAATACGTTTTTCCTTCAACCAGGTATCTGCCGGGGTTCCCCAAGGGTGAAGTTGACCGTTTGTCAAGGCAATTACACCGTTTTTAAGTGTCGTAACCAAAATGGTGTCTTGTTTCCAGGACAAAACCGCTGTAACAGGGCTGCTTAACGCCGCCACGCCGGGAATCGGTTCAAAATGCTCGGCTTGAAACTGGTAAAGCGTACCACGCGTGTCTTGTACCAGCAATTGTCCGCCTGCTTTACCGAGAAACATCAGGGAATTTGCCAACTGAAAACCCTGCATTTTTTGGTTTTTGAACCTGAATAAATATTCATCGGTGCGAAACCATACGGCGCCGTCGTCGGAGGCCACAATGTCCCAAACATCTTCAAATTGCCGGAACTGCTGTTCAATGGCCTGGGTAAGGCTGTGAAAGACCAAGGAACCGCGCTCATTGGGTGAAAAATAGCCCAATTCGCCTTGCCCGCCCACATAATAGCGGTCATGTCCGTCGAAATAAACCGAACGGACAATGGTGCCATTGGCAATCGGATGTTTGGTCCAATGCGCGCCATCGAACTCAAGCAGGCCTTCATTGTTCGCAAAAAAGATACGCCCCTGTTTGTCGGTAACAATATCCCAGGTTTGCGTTCCGCCATTGTACGTACTGCGGTTGAAGTTCCGCACAGGCGGACGGCCTAAGTTTCCCGGTTGCCCAAACAAGCAGGAAAACGATGTAAACAGCAGAAAAGTGAAAAAACAAGCGTCGCGCATATTCTAAATTAGGTCGGCAAAATAGTATATTTTTTGTGAACTATAATTAAGATTGTCGTACCCTTGTCGTACTCTTGTCGTACCAATTTTTTACAAACGCGTATTGGTATCGTAGTCAATAATTATCTGGCTGCAAGGCTGTGACATAATTTTGTCGGCGAAAACACAAGATGTTCAAAACAATATTTCTATGAACAAATGGATCTTTTTACTATGTATGTTTATTATGACGGCCTCTGCAAGTGCCCAAATTCGGGTGAGCGGCGTAATTTCGTCAAAATCTGAGCCGCTTATCGGGGTAACAATTGCTGTGCAGGGTACGGCCAAAGGAACCACTACCGATATAGATGGAAAATTTCAAATTGAAGTAGCCGATGAAAATGCGGTGCTGGCCGTTTCTTATACCGGTTACACGACCCAACAAATTACCATTGGCAAACAACGCACGCTTACCATTTTGCTGGAAGAAACCGCTTCCATCATTAACGAAGTAGTCGTAGTAGGGTACGGTTCGCAAAAACGCAGCAGCATCAGTGGCGCGGTCTCAACCATCACTTCCGATGAAATCAGCGAGTTGCCGGTACTTCGTACCGAACAAGCCCTACAAGGTCGCACGGCCGGCGTTCAAGTAACACAAAATTCAGGCGCACCCGGTAGCGCACTTACCGTGCGCGTGCGCGGAACCGGCACTATCGGAAATTCCGACCCACTCTATATTGTAGACGGCGTTCCGGTCGACGGGCTTGATTTTCTGAACACCAACGACATTGAAAGCATCAACGTACTAAAAGACGCCGCTTCAGCCGCCATTTACGGCGCGCGCGGCGCCAACGGGGTGGTGCTCATTACCACAAAAGGCGGCAAAAAAGACCAGGAAGGCAAAATTTCCTACGACGCGTATTTCGGTATGCAGCAAACCTGGAAAACGGCCAACCTGCTGAGCGCCCGCGAATATGCCATCCTTTCCAACGAAGCGCATATCGCTGCCGGCAAAACGCCGCTGCCGGAATTCGCAAACCCGGATCAGTTGGGCGCAGGTACGAATTGGGTAGATGCTATTTTTGAAAAAGCGCCCATGAGCAGCCACCAACTGAGTTTCAGCGGCGGTACGGCAAAAAGCACATACAGCATTTCCGGCAACTATTTTGACCAGGACGGTATTGTAGGCGGCAGCAAATCGGGCTTCAAACGCTACACGGTGCGTATGAACGGCAGCCAGGCAGTAAAAAAATGGCTCACGCTCGGTACTAATATCGGCCTGACAAACTTGAAACGCCAGTTTTTGGCTGAAAACAACGAGTTTACCACGCCGCTTGTCCGCGCGCTCAACATGGATCCGGTTACGCCGATCCGCAAAGCAGACGGCACATACTCCTATTCGCGTTATTCCGATACGGATATTACAAATCCCTTAAACGCGATCGATCAAACACACGATAAATGGCAAAGCTACCGCATCGTAGGCCTTGCTTATGCTGATTTGGATCTGAGCCACGGCCTGCATTTGCGCAGCACGTACAGTGTAGATGCTACGTTTGCAAACCAAAATACATTTTTCCCAAAATTTGACCTGAGCAACGATCCCGCGCTCAGCGACGCGCCTGCCGGTGAAAAACGACTGATTAACTCTGTCGTACAACAAAGCAATATCTGGCGCAGCTGGCAATGGGAAAATGTGCTGAATTGGAACCACACTTTCGGAGAACGCCACAACCTGGGTTTAACCGCCGGTACCACTTCTTCCGAAAACCGCCACGAATACGCAGGCGGCGCCAACACCAATCTGCCGTCTAACGATCCCAAAGACGCCTATATTTCCAATACCATCGACCCGATTGCATCACAAAGCGCTTATGGCGGCGCGGAAGAATCGGCGTTGTTGTCCTATTTCGGTCGCGCCAATTACGAACTCGACGGTACCTACCTGTTTAGTGCCGTAATGCGGGCCGACGGTTCTTCCCGTTTCGGCGCCAACAATCGCTACGGTTATTTCCCGTCTTTCTCGGCGGGTTGGGTCATCAGCCACAACGATTTTTGGAAAGTTAAATCGGTGAATTTCTTGAAATTACGCGCCAGCTGGGGCCGAAATGGCAACCAGAATATCGGCAATTACGGCTTCTCAACTATTGTAAATTCAGGCCAGAATTACACCTTCGGCCCGGGCCAAACCATCACAAACGGTAATGTAGCCCTTACTGCTGCAAACCCTGATTTGAAATGGGAAACCATTACCCAAACAGATATTGGTCTGGATGCTGAATTCTTTAACGGCCGCCTGTCTTTAACGACCGATTATTATATCAAAAATACCTCCGACATGTTGTACGCCGCGCCGATTCCGCTTACCGGCGGTACCCAGGCGCCCGTGCGCAACGTGGCCAGCGTGTCCAATAAAGGGTATGAACTTGCCCTTCAATACCGCAACCGCGACCATGAATTGAAATATAGCGTCGGCGGCAACATCGCGTTTGTTAAAAATAAGGTAACCGGTCTTGGCGAAGGCGGCGAACCTGTGTATGGCGGTCGTGTGCAATCTGGCAACTCCACTGTCACCAAAACCGAAGTGGGCCACCCGATTGGTTCATTCTACGGCTTTGTAACAGAAGGACTTTTCCAAAATCAGGATGAAATCAGCCGCCACGCTTTTCAAAACGAAAACACAGCGCCTGGCGACATCAAGTTTAAAGACCTGAACGGCGACAATGTGATTGACAGTAAAGACCAAACGTATATCGGAAATCCATCCCCTAAATTCACTTACGGCGCAACCATCGACCTCGAATACAAGGGTTTTGATCTCGGAATTTTCCTGCAAGGCAGCCAGGGCAACGACATTTACAACGCAACCGTGCGCTATGATTTCAGTTATGTAAACCGTCCGGTGTCTGTGTTGAAGCGCTGGACCGGCCCTAATACTTCCAATTCAGAGCCACGCGTAAACTTGAACGATCCGAACCAAAATGCGCGCGTTTCAGACCGCTTTGTGGAGGACGGTTCATATATTCGGATTAAAAACGTGCAATTGGGATACAATTTGCCGAAATCAATCCTGAACAAAATCAAGTTAGAGAAGTTCCGTATATATGTTTCTGCACAAAACCTGTACACGATTACCAAGTACAGCGGCATGGATCCTGAAATCGGGGCTTACGGCGGCGCACTTGCATCAGGCATTGACCGCGGTTTTTATCCACAGGCGCGCGTACTGCTTGGCGGTATTAATGTAACATTCTGATCCACATCATATCAAAAAAACAAAGATCATGAATTATAAATCACTGATTTTCATACTCTTAGTAAGCATTATTCCAAATGCTTGCAAAAAAGACTTCTTAGAGCGCAAACCCTTGGTAGGCGCTACCGAAGATAACTTCTACAAAACGCCGGAAGACGCCATCGCCGCCGTGAACGCCGCTTATGCACCCCTTCAATTTGAAATTTCGGAAGGTGGGCATTTCCGTTGGTTTTGGGGCGATATTATGTCGGACGACGCGATCAAAGGCGGTTCCGGCGACAATGACACGAATGAGTTATTGCGCTTGGAAACCTTCCAAGGCCCTGCCAACACCAGCCTGTTGGAAGGCGAATGGAGCGCCGATTTTGAAGGTATTTACCGCGCAAACGTGGTGCTTGAACGCGTACCTGGCATCCAGATGGACGCCGCGCTCAAAGCCCGTGTGTTGGGAGAAGCCCGCTTTATCCGCGCCTGGTTTTACTACAATTTAGTGACCATGTTTGGCGGTGTGCCATTGGTTGACCACGTGCTCGCGCCAAGCGAATACAACATGCCGCGCGCCAGTGCCGAACAAATTTGGGCTTTTATTGAAAGTGATTTAAGCGCAGCAGCCGATGCATTGCCTGTTAAGAGCGCTTACGCCCAAGCCGATTTGGGACGCATTACCAAAGGCGCTGCGCAGGCACTGTTGGTAAAAACGCATTTGTGGCAGGAACATTGGGCGGAAGCGCAATCGCTGGCCGAAACAATTGTGCAGTCCAATGAATATCAACTTGTTAGCGACTATTCAAAAATCTTTACGTCGGAAGGTGAAAACAACAGCGAGTCGGTTTTTGAAATTCAATACATGAACGCTTCCGGCGGTAACTGGGGTAAAAATAACGCCAATGAAGGCACCTTTACCAATGTGTTCCAGCGCGCGCGCGGAGCATTTGGCGGATACGGGTTCAACATCCCGACAGAAAGCTTCGTTCAGGAGTTTTTCAAAGAAGGTTTTGAAGATCCGCGCCTGAAATCAACGGTATTCCGCGTAGGCGATGTGATGGGCGACCGAGGCACTTTCACCAAAGATGCGACCGGCGGTTTTCCATACGACTACTACCCGAAAAAGTATTTCAGTAATAAAAGCGAAGAGGCTCCATTCGGCGATCCGAACCCGAACGGCGGTTCCAACGACCGTGTGATTCGCTATTCCGACGTGTTGTTGATGCACGCCGAAGCGGCCTTCCACAACGGCAATGAAGATGCGGCGCGTACTTCACTCAACCTCGTGCGCAAACGCGCCCGCGGCACGAGCACGACGCTGCTGCCAAACGTTACAGCAAGCGGCCAGGCACTGTTGGACGCCATTTACCACGAACGTCGCGTTGAATTGGGTCTGGAAGGACACCGTTTCTTTGATCTGGTGCGCATCAAACGCGCCCAAACCGTACTTGGGCCATTGGGTTATCAGGAAACCACACACCGCCTGTTCCCGATTCCACAATCGCAGATCCAGGCCACCAACGGCGCCCTCACCCAAAACCCCGGCTACTAACCAAACCGTCCACCCTCAACCGTCAACCGTCTACCGTCAACCGTCTACCGTCTACCGTCAACCGTCTACCATGAAATATACGTTCTTCATTTTTGCCTTAAGCCTGCTGGCCGCCTGCTCGCCGGTGCAGGATGCTGATGTTGCACTGCCAGCGCTACCCGGTCCGCCGGCTTTTTCAGCGGAATTCATTCCGAATGATTCGAATCACGTCATTGTCCGTGATTTGTCTTCAGGCTTTTTTGACCGCACCTGGGAATTTACCGGCGGCGTTCCGCTTCAGTCTAAACGATTGCTTGACACCATATTTTACCCAAAAGCGGGCACTTATAACATTACGATGTATGCCTCTGCAGAAGGCGGCGGCGGTACGTCTTTGAATACCCTAAGCGTAAAAGTTCCGAAAGACGCCGTTGGTCAATGCGACCCGCAAGTAGCGCTTTTGACCGGCGATTGCGGCACAGCCGGCAAATGCTGGACCTTCACGCACGCGGCAGGCGCCGTGAAAGTTGGACCAACGCCTGGTTCTTCAGAATGGTACACCGCACCGGCCAACGGTTTGCAAGCCGCGCAGTACGACGACAAATTTTGTTTTTACTTTCCTGGTTCTTCTTTCGTATATGACAACAATGGGCAATCCGTTGACCCGTTCAACGGATATGCCGTTGTCAATTACACCCCACCGACGGGTATGACCTGGTTTATCAGCAAAGGCGCAGGCGCAAGCGGAGAAGACCGAATTGTGTTGCCACAGGGCGCGTTTATCGGTGTTTGGGATTCGGGGCCATTGTACGATATTGTTAGTTTGACAGAAAGCAAAATGGTTTTGCGCAGCAAAATCGTGAATACAAATGGCTGGTTCGACCTGACTTTTGAAAAAGTTCCATAATATGAAATTAAGTGTTTATCATTTGATTACGCTCATTTTCTGCGTTGCGCTGACCCACACCCAAGTTCGGTCGGCGCAACGCCAGGAAACGCGTAAAGACAAATTGGTTTGGAGTGATGAGTTCGATAACAATGGACTGCCTGATTCCACTAAATGGAGTTATGATGTAGGCGACGGTTGCCCGAATCTGTGCGGCTGGGGCAACAACGAATTGCAGTATTACACGGAAAAACGCAGCGAAAATGCCCGCGTGGAGCAAGGAAACCTTATTATTGAGGCCCGACGCGAAAAAAAAGGCAAGCAAAAATATACCTCTGCGCGTTTGGTGAGCAAACACAAAGGCGACTGGTTGTACGGGCGCATTGAAGCGCGTATAAAACTGCCCACAGGGCGCGGTACCTGGGCGGCATTTTGGATGCTGCCCACCGACTGGAAATACGGCGGTTGGCCTAAAAGTGGCGAAATAGACATCATGGAACACGTTGGTTTTATGCCTGATTCTATATTTGGAACCATTCATACCGATGCGTTTAACGGCATGAACGGCAAACAAAAGTCGAAAAGCATCTATACAAATGACGCTGGGCAGGCATTTCATGTGTACGCAGCCGAATGGACGCCGGATTACATTGAATTTTCCATGGACGGCAAACCCTACCACCGTTTTAACAACCAACATAAAAGCGTGGATGAATGGCCGTTTGATCAAAAATTTCACGTAATTTTCAACCTGGCTGTGGGCGGAAACTGGGGCGGCAGCAAAGGGGTTGATGAAAAAATATGGCCCCAAAAAATGGTTGTAGATTATGTGCGGGTGTATCGCATGGATTGATCCTGCACAATTAATTTTATGCCTTTAGAAATTGTTATTTTAAAAACCAAACTATGAAGCAATCAATCATTACCAACATGTTTAAACCGACGGCGCTGCTGGTTTGCCTGTCGTTGTTTGCCTGCAATAAAAAAACAGAAGAAGATCCGACCCCGGTTACGCCTTCTTTAAGTATTTCCGATACAAACGCCGCCGAGAATGTGGCTGGCGGAAAGGTGAGTTTCACGGTCACCCTGAGCGCAGCCGCGTCAGGTAACGTGGTCGTCAATTATGCCACAGTAGACGGAACGGCCGTTGCGGGCGCCGATTATAAGGCCAAAACCGACGGGAACCTGATCTTTAAAGCGGGTGAAACACAAAAAACCATTGATATTGAACTAATTAACGACAATGGTAAGGAAAATACCGAACAGTTTGACGTGTTGTTACTCAACCCGATTGGCGCGACCATCAGCAAAAACCGGGGCAAAGCGACCATCACGGACGACGATACGGATAACCCGCTGATTATTCCGACTACGGGTTACAGCACCCCGCTTAGCTATCCGGGCAAAACGCTGGTTTGGGCCGATGAATTTGACGGAACAACGCTCAATTCCGCCTGGTGGACCCAGGAAATCGGCAACGGACAAAGCGGCTGGGGCAATAATGAATTGCAATTTTACCGCGCTGAAAATACTTCCGTACAATCGGGCAACCTGATTATTGAGGCGCGAAAAGAAAGTTATAGCGGCTCCGAATACACCTCTTCCCGCATTATTACCAAAGATAAAAAAGCGTTCAAATACGGCCGCATCGACATTCGTGCGGCGCTGCCAAAAGGTCAGGGCATCTGGCCGGCACTTTGGATGCTGGGTTCTAATTTATCGCAAGTCAACTGGCCCGCCTGCGGAGAGATTGATATCATGGAATTGGTGGGTAACCTGCCGAATCGTGTGTATGGCACGGTACATTATGGCGCATCCTTGAATGAGCATCAGCAAAACGGTTTATCCCAAGCGCTTTCCGGTACTGCAACGTTTAACGATGAGTACCACGTTTTTTCCTTGGTCTGGGAAAAAGATTCGATCAAGTGGTACGTCGATGATGTTCAGTATCATCAAGTTACGCCTGCGGATTTAGGCACGGCCCCCTACCCTTTCAACCAGGACTTTTTCTTTATTTTCAACCTTGCTGTAGGCGGCAACTGGCCGGGCAGCCCCGATGCAAGCACGGTTTTCCCGCAGCGTTTGATTGTGGATTATGTGCGAGTATTTCAATAGCCTTAGGATTTTTGATCCTTTAATCGGCTATGCTGATGAATCGGATATAAAACCTCAATGCGCCAAGTGGCAATTTGAGGTTGAAATCCGTCATGGGATCCCTGCTCTACAAATTTCGTATGTATTTCATGCATAATAGTGAAGGCTACACTGAAACCGTGAAAAGGGAGTTCAAGACCAAACACTCCGATTGGAAACGATGTACTAAAAAAATCACTTATGTGTACTTTGGTTTGCTGATGCGTGGCGTAAAACCCGTATTCTTGTTCGATTGCATTCGTTTTCGCCAAAAGCTGCTTCATTGCTCCCATGCCGAATCGCAAATTTAAGGAATTGTTGCATTTGATGATGGCGCCGAATACGGAATATCCGTGAATAAATTGAAAATTTCCGTCAAAACCTACGCCACCGCCTAAGCCGCCAAAGTAATCTCCATATTGAAAGGCATGGCGCACCAACCCAAATTCAATCAAAGGTTGCATAACTTTTTGAGTTCTAAAGCGGAATTCGAGGCCGAAATTTGGTCCGAAGTGCATTGGCTTGGGCTTGTAATACAATTCCCGATCACCTATTCCTTCGTAATCGATAAGTAGGCCAGAGCCGAAACCAGTCTTGATGATGATTTGGGATTGCCCGGAAATTATATTTAAAAAAAGGGCACAAGAGAAAAAAGACAAAAAAATTAATTTGATTTTCATAATATATTTAAGTTAATTGAATAATCTATTTATGACCAACATAAAGTGTTTTTGAAAAGGCTGGGTTCAAATCCTTTAAGAATCAATGATTTCAATCCTCCCCTCAAATCCACTTTAATCCTGGTGTACTTTCCCACAAATATACGATCAGTTCATTTCAGGCGAAACGCATTTAAGGTTAAATAACGACATTTGGATCGAATTTTTGGTGATATTTATCAGCGTATTGGGATGCAACCTATTATGTTCCCGCCTTGTTTGATTCGCATATCTAACTTGAATACATTTATGAGCACCGAGATTCTTGCCCGCGTCCAGTTTGCCTTCACCATTGCCTTTCACTACAT
>JBAXTB010000096.1:0-17112 GCA_037130425.1 Bacteroidota bacterium | reverse complement strand
AAGAAGGTCGACAAGAAGGCATCAAACAAGGCATGAAACAAGGCATAGAACAAGGTATAAGCGAAGGCATGGTTCTACTGATCCAAAAATTTCTTCTGAAAAACCCTGAAATGAGTGACGATGCCGTTGCCGAATACTTTGAGGTGACACCGGATATTGTACGGGCTGCAAGGCAGAAATAGGATTTTTACCACTTATTCATTCATATATCCCGCTTACGCAGCCGCTGTTGTGGCAGGTAAGGCAGCAAATGATCTTTGTCGTATCAAATTAAAGATACCAAAAAGAACATCATGCTTAAGTCTTCCACTTTACCTGCAAAAATCAGCCTCAAGTTTCCAGTCTATGGAATCGCTGCTTTTTTATTTACCCTGGCAACTGCTTTTTTATGCCCAACCAAACTCTCCGCCCAAACCTGGACCGGCGCTACCAACACTGATTGGAGTGTAAACACCAACTGGAGCACCAACACCGTACCGGACGGTAATCAGGATGTCATTATTCCGATTACACCCAACAACCCGATCATCAATTATGGTACGACGGCACTTGTAAAATTAGTTAAAGTGATGAGCAGCGCAGTCCTCACCATCAACGGCGACCTCACCATGTTTGGCTCTTTCGCAGACGGGATCACTAACCAGGGCATCCTGACAAACAACGGCCATATCAAAATCGGGAATGCCGTTTCTTTTACGACAAATGGCATCTACAATACCGGAATTTTCAGCAATTATGGCTTGATTGAAATTGCCAAAATGAATAACGACGGTATTTTCTCTCAGGGGCTTTTTAATAACTATGGTATAATCAACATCGGAACGGCTGGAACCGTTGCGCAAGCAGGCATCGAGAACTACGGCACATTTAACAATACCGACGGTGCGTATATTTCCATTGACCATGCCGGGTACGGTATCGTACACAAAAGCGGCACATTTACCAATACTTCAATCATCGATATTGGGCAAATGGCATCAAATACCTGGCATATCGCACATTACGGCATTCAGAACAAAGGAGCCTTTGTAAATACGGCAACGGCAATAATTAGGGTCGATCGTTCCAAAGGCCCATGCCTGAGTAATGAAGCGAATACTTTTAACAATGCAGGAACGCTCAAATTTGCAACCAACTTTCTGGCATCGCAATCAGAATTTAGCAACAACACTGGCGCCACTATTTTTAATGATCATTGCGCTGTGTTGGAAGGTACGAGCTACATTTTCAACAAAGGAACCATTACGAACCTTGGTTTTGTTAAAGTGAACAACGTAGGGGGAGGCAATCAACCGCATGAAAATACAGGTACGATTACAAATGACGGGGTGATTGATTTTATTGCGGGCGATCCAATTCCTAATATTGTGAACCACGATATGCTCTTAGCACCCAATTCCGGCGAATGTACGATGCCGAATGCACTCCAATTAGGCAACGCGCTGAGTTTTAGTGCCGCAGCGACTTGGTACTATTATGACGATCTGACGAGTCCGCTTGCCGCCTACAATCAGGCGACGAATACCCTTACAAACATTGATTTAAATTTCGGCGTCAATACCGCTTATTTTGTTGTCACCGATAACAACTACGGTTGCTCTTACACGGTTTCAAAGCAGGTAACCCTGCTTCCAGATCATACCGCGCCAACGGTTACTTGTAAATCCACATCCGTTGCCGTAAACGCCGGCGGTACGGCCACCCTTGACCCTGCACTACTCTTGCAAGACGCTTCGGATGATTGCGGCGGCTACATGGTAAATTCGGCAACGCCCAATACGTTTAACTGTACGCAAATCGGGCAAGTCGTTTCGGCCACCCTGACCATAAGCGACTATTCGGGCAACACCGCTACCTGCACCGGCAATGTAAAAGTATTAGACTTGCTCGCGCCGACCATGCTCTGCAAAAACATTGCGATTAACCTTGATGCTTCGGGCAACGCAGCGATTAGTCCAAGTCAAATCAACAACGGCAGCAGTGACAATTGCAGCCTCGTCTCTATGAGTCTTAGCCAAACCACGTTTAGTTGCGCCAATTTGGGCAGTAACAGCGTGCTGCTTTTCGGGGCCGATCAAAGCGACAACAAAGGATCTTGCGCGGCGGTCGTTACCGTTAGAGACGTGACGCCTCCCAAGGCATTCTGCAAAAACGCGAGCGTGCAGCTGGACGCAGCCGGTTCCGTTACACTTTCGCCTGCCGCCTTCGATAACGGCAGTACCGATATTTGTGGCATACAGACGATGAGCGTAACGCCCGCTACCATGAATTGCGGAAACCTCGGAACCAATACAGTAACCCTGAAAGTTACGGACCTTGGGAACAACACGGCTACCTGCACGGCAATCGTGACGGTGCGTGACCAGACGGCGCCCACGCCGCTTTGTAAAAACATCAATGTATTTTTGGACGATCTCGGCCACGCCACAATTACGGCAGCCAATGTGGATGGCGGCAGCACCGATGCTTGTGGCATTGTGAGCCGCAGCATCAACCTGAATCAGTTTGACTGTGCCCAAATCGGCGGCACACCGGTATCGATTCAACTGACCGTGAAAGATCAAAGCAACAACCAGGCTTCTTGTATTGCAAAGGTTACGGTTAAAGATAATATGGCGCCGACGGCTGTTTGTGAAGCAGTAACGGTAAACCTGAATGCCCAGGGCAAAGCGATTGTTTACGGCGCGAACCTGGCGGGCAGCAGTTTTGACAACTGCTCAGTTTGGTCATACAGTCCCGTTGCCAAAACCTACACGACGGCCAATATTGGGGTGAATAACTTAGCCATTACGGTAAAAGATTTCAGCGGGAATGCCGCGACCTGTACGGCGCAGGTTACGGTAAAACCTTACCAGGGCATTCAAAAGCCAAGCGACAGGGGGGATAAGGCAGAAAACTTGGGCCTGGATTTGAATTTGTTTCCCAATCCGGCATCCGAAGCCGTAAACGCGCAGTTCCAACTTTCGGAAAACGAGGAATACCGGATTCGGGTGTTTGACTTAACAGGAAAGATGGTGCTGCAACAAATACAAACAGGAATTGAGGGGGCCAACCAAAGCATCCTGGATATACATACCCTTGCTTCGGGCAACTATGTGCTACAGTTTCAAAGTGGGGAACTTGTGGTGGTGGAAAAACTGGTCGTGGTGCGAGATTAGAAAGGCTTGATATTCAAGGCTTTAATAGAAACATGAGTCATCCCGAATTTTTGGGATGACTCATGTTCCTATTTTATGTACTTTTTCAATATTTAAGGCCTTCAGTAAAGGAAAAATTTAGCATGAATAAAACCTCAATGCTTCACCCTCCTAAAACCGAACAAGCGGTTTCCCATTCAATGCCTGCAACATCGTAAGTAGCGTAAAAGCGCCGTACAAAAGCGCCACAATAACCGTCCAACTAAGTTCCCGCACCAAATACCACGACAATAGCGGCAAAATTTGCAGCGCGTGCATACCCAAAAAATGCGCGATCCTCAAATCGCCGTGCGACTTGCTCCAATTCAGCACCGGCACACCCGCCCCGCCGTCGGGTGCGCCCACCGTATGCGCAAGGCGCGCGCCCATTGCCAGTCCCTCCAGCGCAAACAAGGCAAAAATTACAATGCCCAGGCGAATGCTCCAAATGTAATAATTGGGCAAATCAGGAAAGGTTTCTGTGAAAAACCGAATGCCCAGTACCGCCGTCCAAAGCGCAATCAGCACTGCCGCAATGCCCATAGCGCTGAACATACCGGCATGAAATGAACTGCTTGTGTTGAAATGCGACAACTGCCCTTTGGCGGCCTGCAACATGATGTAAATGTTTTCAAAACTCAACAACAATATCATGCCCCACGCGTAAGCGACCAGGTCGTTTCCCTTGGGTAAATACCCGATGTACCAGGCCATCGACCAAACAAAAATGGTGCTCGATAGCAAAAATTTAAAGGGTTTATACCAGGCATTAGCGCCCGCCACCTGGGTTTGGGTAAATTGAGCCGCCAATAAGCAGATGCCCGCCGCAATTAAACAAATCAAACCGTAGTAAAAAAGCGGTTCGCTCCGAAGTTTCAGTGTTTCAATAAAATAGCTCATGTTTGTTTTTTATTTTGCCCTGCTTGCTAAGAATTTTGTAATTTTTAAAGTAAGCCAACGCGGTGAAAAACGCGGTGTATTGGCAATAAACCAGTTGTTGAAACCCGGAATTTTTGTGCCTTTGCCGCTCAACAGGTGTTGCACGGCTTTCTGCGCTAACTGTTTGGGATCCACCGGTTTGTTCGCTTTGTAAGCGTTGGTTCTAAACATCTCCGGGGTCGTAAAACCAGTGTCAATGGGGCCGGGACAAAAAGCGCTGACCCTGATATTTGTGTGCTCCAACTCGGCTTGAAGGGTTTCGCTAAAAAACAGTACAAACGCCTTTGTCGACGAATATACCGAGTAATACGGAAAGGGTAAAAAGGACAGAATTGAGCCGATATTCAGAATACTTCCGTGGTTGCGCTTTAGCATATCCTGCAAAAACAATTTTGAAAGCGCTACCAACGCCGAAATATTCAGATCGATCATGTTCAGTTCCTCCTCAAGTGCGGTTTCTTCAAAATTACCGTACACGCCCACCCCGGCATTGTTGACGAGCATGGTAACTTCAAGATCCATGGATTTAACATCTTGGTACAGCCCGATCACCTGATCCATAATTGTCAAATCTTTTACGATAATATTGACTTGAATGCCGTACTTGGATTGAAGTTCGTTTTTTAGGGCTTCTAATTTTCCCTGGTTTCGGGCCACGAGTACCAGGTTGAATTTCCGTGCGGCCAATGCGCGGGCCATTTCAGCGCCAAGGCCCGCCGATGCGCCGGTGATGAGTACAAGTTCTTGCATGTTTTTTTGCGTTGTTGTTTTTATTTTATGAACAACATTCTTATTTTGAACAATGTTCAAAACTGGTGCAAAAAAAATCATAATTTTTCTAAAATCAATAAAAAAGACGCAAAAGCATCGTCCACAATCGTTTCAGGGTGTTGCAGGTCTACCCCTTTGGTCCGATGCCCAATTTCCAAACTGCACATGCCGTGTACCAGGCTCCAGATCATAAAAGCAAGCGGTTCCAATTGATGTCCTGTAAAATGACCGGCATCTAAGCACTGTTGCACGGTGCTTTTTAGCGCGCCGAACGTGTCCTGGCCCTCACTCCATTCGGCGTCATTAATCGCTTCTAAATAGGCCATCGGGGCTTTCATGCTAAACATCAGGTCGTACATATCCGGGTTTTCTTTGGCAAAACGGATATAAATACGGCCCATTTGGCGCAATCTTTCCATCGGGTCGGCTACAGTGCGCAGCACCATAAATCGCTCGCCCATGGCCGTAAATCCTTCCGAGTGCAAGGCGTGTAAAATGGCGGCTTTGTCCTTGAAATACACATAAACCGTTCCGATGCTGTAATCAATGGAATCCGCGATGTTGCGAATAGTTGTTTGTTCGATGCCTTTTTCCACAAACAACCTACGGGCAGCTTGCAGGATGAGTTCCCGAAGCGCCTCTTTCTCTTTTAATTTTCGATCTGCCGTACTCATGGGGTAAAGATAGGTGAAATACGGTTTGGAATGTCTATACAGCCTGACCGCTCCGCCTCAAACGAAAAAAGGCCACCATCTGGTGACCTTTTGTGGGAGTTGACGGATTCGAACCGCCGACCCGCTGCTTGTAAGGCAGCTGCTCTGAACCAACTGAGCTAAACTCCCTTGTATTAAACTTAAAAATCTGAAGGCGTTCGATATGAATCGCGATAAATGACGCCCAAGTGGTTAAGCGGCTGCAAATATAAGGGCAGTGACTTTAAACGGCCAAATGTTTTTTTATTTTTTTATCATTTTTTTCTGAAAAAGGCAAAACCTCAAATAGAGATGCCTAATACAGCCAATTGTGCGCCCAATTCCAATTGGTTTTGATCCAAGGCTTCCTTGGCGTATTGGTGCAGTTCCTGGAGCGCCGAAGATGAAGCCAGCGCCCGTTGCACACGCTCGTCGGTAGCCGCTAAACCCATTGCTACGTCTGATGTTGGCAGCGCCGCCATGCCCGCCAATTGGCCCAGATTATTGCCGGTCAGAATCGGGCTGTGGCGTATCGCATCGGGTAAACCGTCGAATCCAATGCCCATAATATTTACTTCCTGCACAATTTCTTCTACCGCTGCGCCACTGGCACGGGCATAATAAAAACGTCCCATACGTCCCATCAAATCAATTTTGTTCGGATCAATACGGCCTTTTTCATTCAGCACCGATTCTGCAATGTGCATGAGTACAATATTGCAAATAATCAAATTCCCCGCGCCACCGCCTTCTCCCAAAGGCAAAATGCGCTCAACTTTACATTCCATTTGAACGGGACTTTCGGCCACTCGAAACGGTTTAATCATTTCGGATGCCAAAGGTGTCAACCCAGCCTTCACAAACTCGCTTACATCTGAGCCATATTCGATGCTGGCCACAGCCATTTGCCGAACAATTGCATGGCTTACAACGTTGATTACAACTTCACCCGTGTCTTCCACGTTCTTCAGCGTATCCTTGGTCGTGTTGTTGGCCACCCGGCGGTTGGAAGAAAAAATCGCAATCGGCGGATTGCTGCTGAAGATGTTGAAAAAACTATAGGGCGCCAGATTCGGAACGCCTTCCGTGCTGATGGTGCTTGCAAAGGCAATTGGCCGGGGCGCAACGGCGCCGAGCATGTATTGGTGCAGGTCTTTGGTGGCTATTTGGGTCGGGTCGATTCTGAGCATGGCTTTAATTCTATGTTTGAAGGCGCAAAGTTATACCAGGGATGAATTGATTCGTTTATTTGCAACTTGTTTTGACACCATGAATAAGAAGAATTTAATTTTTTTAGCCGCATTCATCCTGATCTGGTTTGCATGGCGCTGGTACCGGATGCCGCATGTACGGGCGGGGGAAACCGTGCCCGATTTTCAAGCCACTTTGGTAACCGGCGAGCAGATGCATTTTTCCGATTTGAAAGGAAAATACGTCCTGCTTCAATTTTGGGGAAGCTGGTGCGGGCCTTGTCGACGCGAAAACCCGCAATTGCTGGCTTTGTACAACAAATACCACGACAAAGGTTTTGAAATTTTCAGCGTCGGAGTCGAAAGCAATCCGCAGCAATGGAAAAATGCGATGCAGCACGATGGTATGATCTGGAAATACCATACCAGCGAATTGCAATCCTTTGACGGAGCCATTCCGAAACAATTCAACATCAAATCAATTCCCACGACGATTTTGGTCAACAATGACGGCACCATCATGGGCGTTGACCTTGATCCTGACCAAATCGGCAAAAGATT
The DNA here is from genome assembly GCA_037130425.1 of Bacteroidota bacterium. Classification (GTDB taxonomy): domain Bacteria; phylum Bacteroidota; class Bacteroidia; order Chitinophagales; family Saprospiraceae; genus M3007. The sequence goes on along the minus strand of JBAXTB010000096.1, from coordinate 9,783 downwards.
GGCGACCGCGCTGACAAAATGACACATACGGCAGTCGGGGCATAAAAATTGCAGTTTGGGCATTTGCCCGCCTGTAAAGGCAAAAAACGCCCTATATCAGGCAATTTATTCAGCAGACAACAGGTAACAGCGCTTGTTGACTGACATTATGATTGTTTAAGCAGTAACAACTGCCATCAAGATGAAAAACCCGTTCAAAAAAATAATGAATATGGAGGACAAAGATCCGAACGTACCGGAACAAGAAGAACAATTGCTTCAGGAAGAACAGGTAGAAACGCCCGAACAACAACCTGAAAATTATAGCAATCATCAGGAAAGCGACAAGCTGCTTGATTTGCAAAAGCAATTAGAGGAATCCAAGAACAAATTTTTGTATCTGTTTTCCGACTTTGAAAACTTCAAACGGCACACTGCCCGCGAACGAATCGATTTGATTCAAACCGCTAATCGCGACGTTTTGTCAGCCTTGCTGCCGATTATGGACGATTTTGACAGGGCCGCAAAAAACGGCGGTCTTCCGGAAGGCATTATATTGATTCACAATAAAATGCAAAATACGCTTGAACAGAAAGGCTTGAAACTGTTGGCCCTTAAGCCCGGCGATGCCTTTAATGCGGACTTCCACGAAGCAGTAGCGGAAATCCCGGCTGCCTCCGACGAACTCAAAGGAAAAATTGTTGACATTCTGGAACAAGGCTATATGCTCGGCGAACGGATTATTCGTTTTGCCAAGGTAGTCGTGGGCAAATAACCCTTTAAGCACCATTCAAAATGGCGAAACGCGATTATTATGAGGTATTAGGCGTTCCCAAAAACGCCGATGCTGATACCATTAAAAAAGCATACCGGAAAAAAGCGCTCGAACTTCACCCCGACCGAAATCCGGGCGATAAGGCGGCTGAAGAAAAATTTAAAGAAGCCGCTGAAGCCTACGACGTATTGAGCGATGCCGACAAGCGCGCCAAGTACGACCGCTTTGGTCATGCCGGATTGGAAGGCATGGGCGGCGGCGGCGGCGGTTTCCAAGGCATGGATATGGACGATATCCTGCGCCGTTTCGGATTTGACACCGATGATATTTTCGGTGAATTTTTCGGCGGCGGTCGTCGTGGCGGCGGCGCAGGCGGTCGCACGCGCGGCGAACGTGGTTCGGATTTGCGTACCCGGGCAAAAGTGACCTTGGAAGAAATTGCTACTGGCGTAAATAAAAAAATAAAAATACGCAAACAAGTGCCTTGCAGTACCTGCAACGGTTCAGGCGCGCGCGATAAAAGTTCGGTGGATACCTGCGCAACTTGCCGCGGCGCTGGCATGGTCAATCGGGTCACACAAACGCCGTTTGGCATGATGCAAACTGCGGTTCAGTGCCCTTCTTGCAACGGCGCCGGTTCTACAATCAAAAACCCTTGTAATGTTTGCAAAGGTGATGGCCGCGTATTTGGGGAAGAAATCATCGACGTGGATATTCCGGCGGGCGTACATGAGGGCATTCAGTTGTCTTTGTCCGGTAAAGGAAATTCAGGGGCCAAAGGCGGCCAACCCGGCAACCTGCTGATAAACATAGAAGAATTGCCGCACGAGGAATTTACCCGCGAAGGCAATAATGTGGTGTACGAACTTTTTATAAACATCGCCGATGCCGCCATCGGCACCAAAGTGGAAGTGCCTACACTTGACGGGAATACCCGTGTTACGATCCCGTCTGGCACACAATCCGGCAAGATTTTACGCCTGAAAGACAAGGGTTTACCCAGCCTGCAACGCTACGACCGGGGCGACCAACTCATTCACGTAAATGTGTGGACGCCGAAAAAACTCAACGATGAAGAGCGGAAATTGCTGGAAAAACTGCGGGATATGCCAAATTTTAAACCGGCGCCTGGAAAAGAAGACAAAAGCTTTTTTGATCGGGTAAAGGATGCCTTCGGCTCTTAAGGTCTTTTTTAACGCGGATTTTTCATTATCTGAAAAATCCGCGTTACTTTTTTAGCCAAAATTGTTGGCACTTATGCTAAATCACTTATCTTTGCACCCGCTTTGAAAGAAAGCGATTTAGTATCTAATGCCTCAACGCAATTTTTTGCTTTGGCGTATAAATTGGCCGCGTGGCGGAATTGGTAGACGCGCTACTTTGAGGGGGTAGTGTCCTTCGGATGTGCTGGTTCGACTCCAGTCGCGGTCACGGAATAAAAAACGCCTTGCAGGTTCTCGAACTTGCAGGGCGTTTTTCGTTTGTGGCTAAACTTTGCCTGTTTCGCTGGCGCGAGGTCTATACCTTAAATATATCAGCCATCCGTAGCTCAAACCCCGGCAACACCTCCTTGCCACTTAATACTTGTTCAAACAGTACCATTTCCGGTTCGCCTACAGCAGAAAACACCAGCGTACAACGTTTTGCCGGGTCAACTAACCAGCCGAGCCGGGCGCCGCAGGCGATGTATTCTTCCATTTTTGCTTTTAACTCAGGCAAACTTTGATCGGCAGAACGCAATTCCAATACAAAATCAGGTACAATGGGCGCAAATTTTTGCTTTTGCTCCGGGGCTAAACTTTGCCAGCGTTCTGCGCTGATCCAGGAGGCATCCGGGGCGCGAACGGCGCCATTGGGCAGGGTGAAACCAGTGGAAGAATCAAACACCTCACCGATCGGGTTGGAGCGGCGCCAAACATACAATTCACCGGAAATTGTGGCATTTTGCTTTCCGGTTTCTGAAGTCGTAGGGGCCATAATCATAATTTGACCTTGGGCATTGCGCTCAATGCGAAGATCCGGGTTTTCTATGCAAAACGTGTAAAATTCCGCTGCGGACATGTCGTAGCCGGGCAATACCAAAGGTTCGTCGCTCCTTAGTTTTAACTTCAGGTTTGTAGCAAAATCGGCAGTTGTCGCGACCATATTTTACATATTTTAGTACAAATATAATCAAATAAAGGCTGATTGCAATGCTCAATCTGTTGGCGCGAGGTTCAAACCTCGTGACTACCATCCGTCGGGTTCCACCCGACAGCGGGTAAAACCCGCATGATGCAAGACACGAGGTTTGAACCTCGCGCCAGCAGACGTTTGAACCTCGCGCCAGCAAAAAAGCGCATTAACTACTTCACTGCCAACGATTTCGCCACCTTAATCTTCACATAATCCTTCAAAGTCGGCTCGTACACCTCTTCTTCCAACACCGATAACGTTACGGTTTTGTCTTTCAGCGCAGCCGGGTTGGCCAACAAGTCGGCGCCCTGGAAAAACTGGAACCACCAAACCTTGGTTTCGCGGCCGTCGGAGCCTTTGATGCGCAGGTAATTAAAATTGCCGCTGGTGGCCACGCCCAAGAACGTACCGTTTACCGTTGAAAGCATTTTAACCTCCGACGTTTGTCCTTCGGTCATCTTGGTCATCATTTTCTGGAATTTCGGGCAAGTCAGCACCGCTTCCTGCCCAATGATTTCACCTACTTTTTGAAAGTCTTCCTGTGAAGTCATTTCTAAGCCCATTTCCTTCTTGATCTGGTCTTTGTATTTGCCCACCACCGGCAAAATGACTAAGCCGATTTGCTGCATTGCTTTGTCGTCGTAGGTATCGGGCAGGTTTTGTTTGTTGAGTTCGGTGCAGAAATCATCAGCCATTTTCTGGCGCAGCGTTTTTTGTGCAGAAACAACAGATGGAACCAAAATTGCAACAGCAAAGAGTAAAATGCTTGTAAAACGGAGTAATTGGCGCATATTTTTGAAATTAGCCTTGTTAATGAATGAAATAATGGTTCAAAGATAGGGTATGCAAACAAAAAAGGCTGCCAATCAGGCAGCCTCTAACGTTTTATTAGGCATTTGACACCGTAATTAAACGGCAAAACTCTCCCCGCAGCCGCAAGTACGTGCAGCATTGGGATTATTGAAGGAAAATCCTTTGCCGTCCAAGCCGCCCGAAAATTCGAGGGTCGTATTGAAGAGGTACAAAAAACTCTTCAAATCGGTCACAACTTTTACGCCATTATCTTCAAAAACCTGGTCGTTCGCTTTCGGCTGGTTGTCAAAATCCATTTTATAAGACAGACCGGAACAACCACCGGACACGACGCTTACCCGGATAAAAAAATCATCCGCGATATGGCCGCTTTTCCGTACTTCCGTGATTTTTTCTTTAGCAGTTTCTGATACGAAAATCATCCTGTACTGAATTATGGTAAAACTTAGTGCGCGGCAAGTTCCGATGTTACGGTGATGCCGTTTTTCTCTTGGTAGTCTTTGATGGCCGCTTTGATGGCGTCTTCAGCCAACACGGAGCAGTGGATTTTCACCGGCGGAAGGGCCAGTTCTTCCACGATGTCCATATTGTCAATTTTCATGGCGTCGTCGAGCGATTTGCCTTTGAGCCATTCGGTCGCTAAAGAAGACGAGGCAATGGCAGAACCGCAGCCGAAGGTTTTGAATTTTGCATCGCTGATGAGGCCCGTTGCTTCGTCTACTTCAATTTGAAGGCGCATCACGTCGCCACATTCAGGTGCGCCCACCAGACCGGTACCTACGTTTTTGGAGCCTTTGTCCAAAGTGCCTACATTGCGTGGATTTTTGAAGTGTTCGAGTACTTTTTCGCTGTATGCCATGATATTATGTTGCTTTTAAGTGCTTTAGAAGTTGGTTGAAATGCGGTCATAAAGGGGTATTATAAACCTTATGATACAGCCTCTACTAATGTGCCGACCATTCGATTTTCGTCAAATCTACGCCTTCTTTATACATTTCCCAAATCGGGCTGAGTTCGCGCATGTGGTTCACGCCTTCTCTTACAAGGCGAATGGCCGCATCTACTTCATCTTCCGTTGTGAAACGTCCGAGTGAAAAGCGGATGGAAGAGTGCGCCAGATCGTCGCCGAGGCCCATTGCCACCAACACATAGGATGGTTCGAGGGACGCCGAGGTGCAGGCAGAACCCGAAGAAACCGCGATGTTCTGATTGAACGTCATCATAAGACCTTCACCTTCAACGTGTTTGAACGAAATGTTGGTCACGTGCGGCATACGACTTTCCGTTGCGCCGTTTATTTTGGTTTCTTCCATTTGGGTCAGTTCGCGCTCTAATTTGTCGCGTAAAGCGCTGAGGCGGGCCGTATCCTGAGCCATTTCGAGGCGGGCCAGTTCAGCGGCTTTGCCGAAACCGACAATACCTGGAACATTGAGCGTGCCGGAACGCATACCGCGCTCGTGGCCGCCGCCGTCCATTTGGGCCGTTACTTTTACACGCGGATTTTTGCGGCTCACATACAACGCGCCAACGCCTTTGGGGCCGTACATTTTGTGGGCCGTAAAGGACAACAGGTGTACGCCGATTTCACGCGGGTGGGTCGGGATTTTACCAACAGCCTGCGTGGCATCGCTGTGGAACAATACGCCGTGTTTCTCGCAGATTTGTGCAATTTCACGCATCGGCTGAATCACGCCCGATTCGTTGTTGGCCCACATGAGGGACACCAGAATCGTGTTTGGCTTGATGGCCGCTTCCACCGCTGCCGGATCAACGAGGCCGTTTTCCTGCACTTTCAGGTATGTAACCTCGGCGCCTTGTTTTTCAAGGTGTTTGCAAGTGTCGAGGATTGCTTTGTGTTCTGTTTGGGCCGTGATGATATGGTTGCCTTTTTTGGCATACATCTCAAAAATGCCTTTCAGGGCCAGGTTGTTGCTTTCAGTTGCGCCGGATGTGAAGATAATTTCTTTGTCTTCGCAGTTCAGCAGTTTAGCGATTTGCTCACGGGCATAATCCACGGCGTCTTCAGCTTCCCAACCGAATTGGTGGCTACGACTGGCCGCATTACCGTGCTTTTCATAAAAATAAGGTACCATCGTTTCAACAACCCGCGGATCGCAGGGCGTCGTAGCGTTGTTATCCAAGTAAATCAGGCGGCGCTTGTCCATATTGAATTTCTTTTATTTAGATTGAATCTAAGGGCTTTTTCGGCGTGCAAATATAAACACGTTTGACAATAAAAGGTTGAGGATTTTTTCCAAATTTGTTTAAAAAATTGAGCGGCAGGATCATTTAAACCTGATATAAAAAGTCGTTTGGTTCCGTACTTTTGCCGTCAAACCTGCTTATGCAACAAGTACCTGATTTTTTCGCCGAATTTCCGCCGGTCACCAAGGACGAATGGCTGGCCCGCATTGCTAAAGACTTGAAAGACAAACAGATACAGGATTTGTACTGGACGGTCGACGGCATTGAAACGGATCCGTTCGGGCATCCAGATGATTTTCCCATCGCGCCTGCGCCCTTGCGCGCAACGGCTAACCATTGGGAAATTTGCGAGCAGGTAGACTGTGATGATCCGGCGGCAGCCAATAAACAGGCTTTGGAAGCGCTTACATTTGGGGCGGAAAGTTTACAATTTAAGCTCCATGCGTCCAATTCGAATACGCTGGAACAAGTGTTGCAAGGCATTCACTTAGACTATATCGGCCTGCATTTTTCATCCAAATCATGGTCGACGATGCCGCCTGCCGCCTTGTTGATGCACTTGGGAAATGTAGCGCGTGCGCAAGGATTGAAACCTTCAAGCCTGCGCGGCTCCATAAATTACAGCCCTTCGCACTACCATACGGTACACCCCGACTGGCGCTATATCGCTGAATTGATCGGTATGGCGCGGGTGGATTTCCCGGAATTTGGCGTAATCGGATTGAGTGCGCACCCGGAAGCCAAAACGGTGATTGAGGAACTCAGCGACCTGTTGCGGCAGGCAAATACTTGTTTGGAAAAACTGTCGGAACGCGGCGTAGAACCTGCGGAAACGGCCCGCCAAATCCGGTTTAACATTCAAATCGGCAAAAGTTATTTCCTTGAAATGGCCAAACTCCGCGCGTTTAACTTGTTGTGGATGAACGTGTTAAAAGCCTGGAACACAGAACCCGTTCACGCTGTTGTTTCCGTTGAATTCCGGCCGGAAGTGTACACCGACGATCTGTACACCAACATGATTCGCGCCACCACCATGTCGATGTCGGCCGTGTTGGGCGGCGCGGCGCGGCTCACGGTGTTGCCTTACGATGCAGGCCGCGAACAGTCGGCTTCCTACCCGCAGGCCTTCGCACGCAGGATCGCGCGCAACGTGCAGCATTTGCTCAAATTGGAAAGTTACTTCGACGCTGTGCCCGACCCGGCTGCCGGCAGTTATTATATTGAAAAACTGACGCAGCAGATTGCATCGAAAGTGTGGTCTTCCTTTCAACAACTTGCTTGATAGACATCTCTGAACGGAAGTGCTCACGGAATTTCGTTTTGAGATGTCACCTCCTCCTTTGGTCGGAGATGACACCTCAAAACTGACGATAAAGTTGACGGATTAGGCTTGGCCTTAAGAATAATATTTTGCGAATCATCCTCTGGCAGGATAAAACAACGACTTTTGACGCACATACGTAGCCCCAGCCTCATCTTGAAATAGAACTTTGACTTTATATGAAAATATTCTGCATCGGCCGCAACTACGCCGACCACGCCAAGGAGTTGAACAATCCGGTGCCGTCTGAACCGCTGATTTTTATGAAACCACCCACGGCGATGGTGGTGAACAACAAGCCGTTTTATTACCCGGATTTCACAAAAGACCTGCATTATGAAGGGGAAATCGTGCTGCGGGTATGCAAAAACGGGCGCTCGGTGCAGCCTGAGTTTGCGCACCGCTATTACGATGCCGTGGCTTTCGGGATTGATTTTACCGCCCGCGATTTGCAGGACAAACTGAAACAAAAAGGCCAGCCCTGGGAAATCGCCAAGGGTTTTGACCGTTCGGCGCCGGTGAGCAAATGGGTGCCGCTGGAAAATTTAAAAAATCCGGAAGACATTCATTTTCAATTAAAAAAGAACGGGGAAGTAGTGCAAGACGGGCATACCCGCGACTTGCTTTTTAGTTTTGACACCCTTATTTGCCATATTTCACGCTATTTTACCGTACAAAAAAGCGACCTGATTTTTACGGGTACGCCGGCGGGTGTCGGTCCGGTTCAAATCGGCGATGTGCTGGAAGGTTTTATTGAAGACCAGCATTTGATTACCTGCGCCATTCGCTAATTGTTTTTTACCGTAAAGCATTCCCGCATCATGTTCCAACGTCTTTTGTTGCCTTGCATATTATTGATTTCCAGTGTTTTATCGGGCCAGAATCCGGTGCCGGCCCCGGCCCAAAAAGCGCCGGTGCTGATCGTCGGAGCGGTTGCGCACCTTGGAAACGGCAAGATCATTCCCAACAGCGCCATCGCTTTTGACAACGGCAAACTCACGATGGTAGCCGATGCCGCCACAAGCCGCTACGACCGCACGAAGTACGCCAAAATATACGACGCCACGGGCAAACACGTGTATCCGGGCTTTATTGCTATGAACACGAGCGTCGGCTTAGTTGAAATCGAAGCCGCCCGCGCCACCCAGGATTTTGCCGAAACCGGCAGTTACAACCCGAATGTGCGCGCCTTGGTGGCCTACAATACGGATTCGGATATTCCGCCCACGCTGCGTTCAAACGGCGTATTGCTGGCGCAAACGACCCCTTCCGGCGGCGTTTTGTCGGGCCAGTCGGCGGTGGTACAAATGGATGCCTGGAACTGGGAAGACGCGGCCGTGCGGGAAGACGGTTTGCACCTGTATTGGCCAACCCTGCGCAGTTACGGCGGCTGGGAAACGGGCAATCCTGAACTAAAGAAAAACGAACAATACGATAAAGATGTGCAAGCCTTGACCCGCTTTTTCAGCGAAGCGCGGGCTTACTTGCAAACGGCTGCTCCTGAACGCGGCAACCTGAAATTTGAGGCGATGCGCAGTTTGTTTGAAGGCAAACAAAACCTGTACATCCATACAGATGACGCCAAAACCATAGAAGAATCTGTACTTTTTGCCGAACAATTCAACATTACGCCCGTGCTCACCGGCGCTTCGGATGCCTGGATTGTGACGGATTTTTTAAAAAACCATCATATTTCAGTAATCCTCGCGGAGCCGCAGCGCGTGCCCGCGCGCGAGGACGAAGATGTGGATCAACCGTTTAAAACGGCGGCGGCATTAGAAAAAGCAGGCATTCGTTTTGCCATTTCAGGCGTTCATAACAGCGGCGAAATGGGCAGTAGTTGGAAACAACGCAACCTGCCGTTTCAGGCCGGACAAGCGGTCGGCGGCGGATTGCCATACGAATCGGCGGTGCGGGCCATCACTTTAGATGCGGCCGCGATTTTGGGTATTGACGCCACGGTCGGTTCCTTAGAAGTGGGCAAAGACGCCACCCTGTTTATCAGCGAAGGCGACGCGCTGGATATGCGCACTTGTCAGGTGACGGCGGCGTTTATTCAAGGCCGGGAAATTAATTTGGACAACAAGCAGAAGCAATTGGCGCGGAAGTTTGAGGCGAAGTACAAGCAGTAATTTGTCAAAAAACGTCGCCAACTGCAAGGCATACTAAACAGTTTCTTAGCGCTCAACGACCTTGAAACGGGTGTAGACGACCAGATTCCGCTTTGGTTGTTCGGCTTTTTGTACTAAAAATCCTTACAATCGCACCATTCCGACCCGAACGGGCATTCCGCAGGCTCATAATGACAGAACTCGATGCCGACAATACCGTGTTTGGCAATCATGGTCGGTTTGGCCATACGCGCAATCAGGAGCGGTTACACCACGCGCGCGGGCGCTTCATCGGGCAGGGCAATCGTTCCAGCGTTCAAGGATGGTTGATTCGAGGTCGTTGTGGAGTTGGATGCAGCACTAGGTGATGATTAGTGATGATGGTAAAGAAAATCAATTGATTA
>JBAXTB010000095.1:0-17266 GCA_037130425.1 Bacteroidota bacterium | reverse complement strand
TTTTTTATGTCAATGAACTACACAATAAACACAGCACCTAACATCTTGTAACCCCCGAACTTTAGTCGGGGGGAAACATATACTGAAAATCACATCTATCTTCTTTACAGAACATCCACATATACAACGTTTTAGATACTGATGTTCTGTAAAGAAGATAGATGTGATTTAGGGTGTCTGTAATGCCACCGGTTAAAACCGGTGGTTACAAGATGGTAGATGTTATACGGTCTTTACGCTCAATATCAAACGTTGCGTATAAGCAAATTTGTTCGAGCAAATGCCGATAACTGAAGCATATTTGACCGATAAACCTATTCACGGACAAGCACAAAGCGCATCCGCCAAGGCCGTCGCCTGAATCACAAAATTACCCACCGAATTTGCCGGCGGACAAACGTCAAAACTACCACTATTCCCGGAAAATACCTGTGTGTTTGAACCTGCCGGGCTGTTATAGGACAGTGTAAAAGGCGGGGTTCCGGTAAAATTTGTGTTAATGGTTTTGCAGGCGCCGGAGCACACATTGGTGTTGGCGGTAGAAAAAGTGACTGACGGTAAAGGCTTCCAGACGACCTGCAAGGCATTTGAAAAATCAAGACAAGGATCATTCAGGTTGACATTGCCGTTTTGGTTGTTGCCGGCCATGGCGGCAATGTAATAAGTCACATTGGTTTGCAAAGGCGCTGCAAAGTTGAAGGACGGCGTGGCGCTGGTGGCCACAATACTGCCTGCCGTATCGTTGGGGTTGCTGAACAGGATGTAGCGCAGGATGTCGTTGTTGTCAAGTACGGCGCCGGTGGCGGCAGGGAAAGCAAGGGTGCTGTTGGTGCAGGTATTGAACGGGCCGGCTTGCGGCAAGGCGCCGGCATTGGTGGTGCAGGTGACCAAGCAAGGGTATTCAGGGAGGCCGGGCGGGGGGAAGGAAAGACCTGAAAAAACACCAATGATCGGAAGATCGCATACCAAAGTGCTACTGTTATCCGAAGGATTATAAAAATATATGTCACCTAAGGCATCCCCATAAAAGAAGCCTGCATTTCCATTCCAGGTTCCTCCTTCAGCGCCCCCCTGAAGTGGTAATGAGCCGAGAATGGTAGATAGGGAAGGGTTGGCTGTATTTATTTGAAGTAAAAATGTTATTCCGCTGTTATCGTATCCTGTTCCATATAAAACGCCATTAATATAATAAAGATCGGTAACGCCTCCAACGCCTGCGGGCCAGTTGCCGATGTAAGTGATGACATTCGTAGCAGGATTAAATAAACCTAATCCCTGATTTCCTCCCAAATAGACCAAGCCATTAGGGGCTAATTGCCCCGTCTGATAATTCTGAGGAGGAACGGCCTGCCATACTACTTGAGTGGATGGGGGAGGGAGTAGCCTGTTGATAAAGCCCCCCATAAGATGAAGGTGATTTCCATCTGGCAACATTACAATATCAGCAACTCCAATATTAGGTGAAGCCGGAGTGATGCCACAAAAAGTACAAGTACTTAAGTCAACCTTTACCATATATGTTCCATTCGTATTGTCATCATAAAAGCTGCCATATATAATCTGCCCGTTCAGGTTTGTTGAAAAAATTATCCCTAAAAGAAAAAGCATCAAATAGCGATTATCTAAACGAGAAATAGGCCGAATTGAAATAGTAACAAAATAATGCATATTATTTGATTTATAGTAAAAAACAGAAAATACAAAACTAAGGTATTTGTTGGATGGGCACAAGCCTGCAAAGTCTGAGTTTTTGCCGTTGTTTGCCTCCACGCCATAACCGCCAAGCGAAGCCTTTGGGTTTATATGGAAAGGGTATTTTTTTATCTATTTATTAAACTCATTCTTAATTGTAAACTCTTTACACATCTAACATCTTGTAACCCCCGAACTTTAGTCGGGGGGAAACATATACTGAAAATCACATCTATCTTCTTTACAGAACATCCACATATACAACGTTTTAGATACTGATGTTCTGTAAAGAAGATAGATGTGATTTAGGGTGTCTGTAATGCCACCGGTTAAAACCGGTGGTTACAAGATGGTAGATGTTTGCCCTCGTTGTTGAAATTTAAAATACTGCATTCATCAAAGTTTTTTTAACTTTGTTTTACGCAATGCAAACACGCCGGGTATTTTCCCACCATCATAAACCACATTGCGGCTACCCCTATGACTGAGCGTATTGTCGGGGTGACTGGGAGTCAACCCGACAATTAGGCGCGATCTCAACTTTTTATTTGGCGAAAAAATCTCATATTACCTGATGATACTGCCTCCTTGGTAAAACCTAGATTTTCCAAATACAAAGGCCCCGATGTAATTCGGATTTGGTTCAGGGAGATCAAATTCGAATTACATCGGGGCCTGCTATTTTCAAGAAAGATCCAGTTTAACGCACCGGCAAACCTTCTTCTTCCCAGGCGGTCAATCCACCTTCGATGGTAGCGACATTTTCGTAGCCGTGTTCAACCATGAAACGAGCGGCTTCTTTGCCTTTGATACCAATGCGCGACAGGAATGCCACCGGACGATTGTCGGGCAATTCTGAGAAACGTTTGTCAAGTTCGCTGTATGGCAAATTGATGAAGCGTTTTACGTCAATTGACTTGTTGGCAACATCCTGTGGCTCACGGACGTCCACAATGACCGTGTCCATCATGTAAGCGGCGTACGTTTCGCGGGGGCTGAGTTCCTGAATATGTTTCATCGTATGTATGTGTTTTAGAATTATTGTTGGCAATTTCGATTGTAAAGATATACAAAATTCTTTGTTCATTGCAAATAGCAGATTAACTATTTTGCATTGTTTCTGAAAATAAAATCGTTAAAACCGCGATGGGCTTTGCGGGAAATTATTTGAAGTCCTGTTGCCTGTTCACCAAACATGATTTGGAATTTGGAATAGAAGAATTTGGCGACCAAGGGCCTTAAATTTTGGATTAATCCCTTTCGTTGGCAATCGGATATGGAATACCTTTGTCCCAGCTTTTATCCTAACTAAATTATTACCATGCAAGAAGTGTTTATTGTTTCCGCTGTCCGGACGCCCATTGGCAGTTTCGGCGGAAGTCTTTCGGGCGTCGGCGCCACACATTTGGGGGCTGTCGCGATTAAAGCAGCCTTGGCCAAAGCCGGTGTTTCCGCCGATCAGGTGACGGAGGTTTTGATGGGAAATGTGGTGAGTGCGAACCTCGGGCAGGCGCCTGCGCGCCAGGCAGCTATTTTTGCAGGACTGCCTGTAAATGTTCCCTGCACGACGATTAACAAGGTTTGCGCTTCCGGTATGAAGGCCATAACCCTTGGCGCTCAAAGCATTATGCTTGGTTTGAACGAAATCGTGGTTGCCGGCGGGATGGAAAATATGTCGCAAATTCCGTACTATTTGCCCAATGCGCGCTGGGGCTACAAATTCGGCAACGCTGAAATGATCGACGGTTTGTCGAAAGACGGCCTCACCGATGTGTACAACCAAAAGGCGATGGGCTTTTGCTCCGACGCCACGGCGGTGAAATACAACATCAGCCGCGCCGATCAGGATGCTTTTGCCATCGACTCCTACAAACGCGCCGCAGCAGCTACGGAAAGCGGCATGTTCAGCGCTGAAATTGCGCCGGTTGAAATCGCGCAAAAGAAGGGAGATCCGATGATTATTTCGGAAGACGAGGAGTATAAAAAAGTAAATTTTGAAAAGATCCCCGGCTTGCGTCCTGCATTTGCTGCGGATGGAACGGCGACGGCCGCCAATGCCAGCACGATCAACGACGGCGCTTCGGCCCTGATTTTGGCCAGCGCAGAGGCCGTGCAGAAATACGGTCTTACGCCGATTGCCAAAATTCGCGGTTTTGCCGATGCGGAACAGGCGCCGGAATGGTTTACCACGTCGCCTACGATTGCTGCCCCCAAAGCGCTCAAAATGGCCAGTTTGTCCATCAATGACATCGACTTTTTTGAAGTGAACGAAGCGTTTTCGGCTGTGGCGCTTGCATTTGAACAGGTTTTGAATGTAGACCACGGCAAAACCAATGTGTTCGGCGGCGCGGTTGCCATCGGGCACCCGCTGGGCGCTTCGGGTGCGCGCATCGTGACGACGTTGAACAATGTGTTGCACCAGAAAAACGGTTCCTTAGGGCTGGCGGCGATTTGCAACGGCGGCGGCGGCGCTACGGCGATTGTGATTGAACGCGTGTAGGGCAATGTCATTGACTTAAAGGTTTAAGAACTAAGATTACATGATTTAAGATTTAAGATGGGAGGCGCTTATTTCCGGGCATTCTGGTTGCATCTTAAGTTTTTAAAACAAAAAGGTACCGATTAGATTTGTGTAATGCTAAGCCTTGCCCCCTCCATCTAAAATCTTAAATCATGTAATCTTAGTTCTTAAATCCTTAAGTCAATGTCATTTGATATACGATCCGCTTAAAATCAATTTTATAAATCCTGAAAATCTTCCAATCCATATAAATCCTGGTTTATCATGCTGCGAACCCTTGCTTGTGCCTGTTTTCTGTTCTTTACGGTGCTATCCTTCGGCCAAAAAACCTTTCCGCCGATTGACGACAGCCGAAAAGACGCTGCGCTGGCCGAATTTGTGGAAAAACTAAAGATCGTAGCAGCCAAACACGATACCGCGGCCTTACGCGCGATGCTGGATGCTAACGTGCAAACTTCCTGGGACGGCGATAATACAATTGCCGGTTTTTGGAACAGTTGGGCGCTGGGGCAATCGGATAGCAGTATGCTTTGGCCGATTTTGAGCCGGGTATTGTCGCTGGGCGGGGCTTTTAACAAGGACGAAAAAGCGGATTCGCGTTTTGCGTTTGTGTTTCCGTATGTGTGTACCTTGTCGCTGGAAGATCCGGACTGGTACACGAGTACGGGCGTCATTACGGGGAAAGACGTGAATTTCAGGGACAGGCCTGCGATGAACGCGCCGATCATCGGCAAATTGAGTTACGACGTGATTCAGTTTGCGTTGAATGCCGAGGGGCTTTTTATTACTTCGGGTCAAAATGTGATTGGGGAACCGGAGTGGTATTGTATTGAAAAAGGCGGGACGCGCGGCTGGGTGTTCTGGCAATATATTTATGCGCCGATTGACTGGCGTTTGTATTTGGCGAAGATTGATGAGAAGTGGAAGATTACTTGTTTGATTGCGGGGGATTAGGATGGAAATAGAGATGACATGAACACATAAAGTACGCAGGTTAAAAAGGATTTTTTCCACTTGCGAGGACCGTGTCAATTGTGATCCTTTTTGCCCTTTGTAAGGAATGAATCCAAAATATTTCTAACATAAAGATAAAGAAAACGATGAAAAATCTGATTATTTTAGTGCTTAATATATTTTTTATCTCCACGAAATTATGTTCCCAGGGGTTTGAATGGGGCCATTCTTTTGGCGACGCTGTTATTGATGAAGTCACGAATGTGCTGACTGATCCGGAAGGGAACCTGATTACAATCGGTATTTTTACAAGTGTTGTAGATTTTGATCCCGGACCGGGCGTTGCTGCTTTAGGGGTGAACGGTTCAAATGATATTTTTATACAAAAATCAGATCCGAAAGGCAATTTTATTTGGGTTAAAAAAATCGGAGGCGCCCAGTCGGACAACTCAGAGGACGCAAAGTTTGACCAGTATGGCAATCTTTATTTGCTTGGCACTTTTAATTTAACGGTTGATTTTGATCCCGGGCCAGGGGTTTTCAATTTATACGGAGGTTCCAATTCTACGGATGCATTTGTATTAAAACTGGATCCGAATGGCAATTTTATCTGGGCAAAACAATTTAATGCGGCTGATAATGCAGATTTTTGGGCCAATAATCTCGCTTTAGATTCAAACGGATCAATTTATGTAGCCGGCAGATACAGCGGAAAACTCGACGCTGATCCGGGAAATGGTACATTTTACCTCAGCACCGCTTTTTATACTTATACGGAAGCAGCAGTCATCAAGTTGGACGCGACAGGTAATTTTAGTTGGGCAAAAACCTACGGCGGCAGTTATAATGAGGAAATTGCCTCGATTGCTGTAGATGCGCAAGGAGGGCTGATCAGTTTCGGCACATTTCAGGGCAGCGTTGATTTTGATCCCGGTCCAGGAGTGTTTTATGGAACGACGGATCAGGCAAGCACCGATTTTTTTCTCCAAAAATTAGATAGTCTTGGGAATTTTGTATGGGGCAGGCATTGGGAGAGTAATGCGTCGTTTCGCGCCAATTCTGCCTGTATGAAACAGGATGACAACGGAAATATTATATTAGCCGGAACAATCATGGGAAAGTTTGACAGTGATCCCGGGCCGGATGTTCGCAGTTTAAATGCCGTTAATTTTAATATTTTTTTAGAAAAATTGGATACAGCCGGTAAGTTTTTGTGGGCAAAACAGATTGGAGGAATAAATTTCGGCTGGCTAAACGGTATTGATGTGGATGAATTAGGCAACATTTACACCACTGGTAATTTTGAGCATACGTGTAATTTTTCTACCGGAATTACGCCGATGAATCTTACTGCCGACTCCAGCAGCAACGCATTTGTTTTAAAATCTGATTTCCTGGGCAATTCAACCTGGGTGAAACAGATTCTTGGACAGAGCAGCGGAGCCATCGTTCATGTATCGCCGCGTGGCGATGTGTATGTAGGCGGCAGTTTTAGGGGTACGGTTAATTTAAACCCGGGGCCGGATCCTGTTTACGGTACTTCATTGGGAATTTATAATTTTTTTATCGTCAAATATAATCAGGAATGGCATTTTTACGGGGCCGTTTTTAATGACCTGAATCACAATGGCGTCCAGGACACGGATGAGTACGGTATGAAAGGCATTCGGGTCGGCGCCTTGAATACAGAAAAATATGCCACAACTGATAAATCAGGCGTTTATAATCTTTATTTTAATGCTGTGGGGGATACGCTTCAACCCATATTGCATTGGGCGGGCTGGACAACAACGCCTGCCTGGATTATACCTGATTCCACCCAGGCAGCCATGAATTTTGCCGCTTCCGGTCCGCCGGCAAAAGATGTTTGTATTGCAGTGGTGGAAAAAACGCCGTTTCGGCCCGGTTTTGTTACCGAAATCGTGATTCAGGTAACAAATGTCGGAACCGTTCCCGTAGATTCAATACCTGTAAATTTGGTTAATGTTGCTCCCGAGATACCGTATCAGCTTGAGCTGATTTCAGCCGAACCGGCTGCGACGGTACTTGCCGATAATGCTTTCGAATGGACAACGGGGCCTATCGGGATATATGAAACGGCGGAAATTCACGCATTTTTTAAGGCGCCGGACAGTTTGCTGATCGGCGATGCGGTGGATATTTCTACGCAGGCGATTTTATCGGATGATGCGTTCAGTTTTAACAACGATTCGCGTGTTCACACCTTGGTTGTCGGTTCCTTTGATCCGAATGAAAAACAGGTAGATGTAAGCAAACTTGAACCGGAAATGCTGGATTCTACCGAATTGCGCTATGTAATTCGATTTCAAAATACCGGCAATTACCCAACAAACTTTGTGGTAATACGAGATACAATTTCTGCAAATCTTGATCTTTCAACATTAAGAATTTTATCGGCTGACCATCCATATTCCTGGCGTTTATACGATCCACGCATCCTTGAATTCCGCTTTGACCCGATCTATTTGCCCGCTAAAACGACAAATGAACCAAAAAGTCACGGGTTTGTAGCATTTGGTATTCAGCCGAAACACGGACTTACAACAGGAAATAACATTCTGAATCGCGCAGGAATTTACTTTGATTACAATGCGCCGGTCATCACCAATACTGTCAATACTTCGATTCAGAAGATTGTAAAAGCGTTTATACCTACTCAGGTTCGGGCACTGAAAATTTTGCCCAACCCTGCTTCCGATTGGGTTCAAATACAATTGCCCGAAGCGATAGCAGGCGCCGGCCGTATGCAGATTTTTGATTACAGCGGGCGACTCGTGTACAACACGCGTACGGAGGAACGAATATTGAAGGTTTCGCTTGTACAATTACCGGCAGGCGTTTACCGGGTGGTATTTACAAATGCTGAACAGATCTACGGCGGGAAGTTGGAAATTATAAAATGAATCGGTTTTGGCGATTTATCCTGGAAAGATTGTTTGTAAGATAGAAGGTACAAGGTGGAAACTTGCCAGCGGGGATTTTGCCGTTGTTGGCGTCCTCGCCAACAACAATGTATAGTACAATTAATCCCTTTTCACTCATTCCACCGTTTGTTGTTGGCGGGGACGCCAACAACGGCAGAAAAAAACTACGGCTTGACAAGCGTTGGGCTTTGTATCTTAAAAATGGTACGATGATCCGAAAAGCGTTGTTTGAAAATCCTTCCCATACGCAGAGATGAATATCGAATATCGAACAGATGAATATCGAACACCGAATATCGAACAAAGGCGTTGCCCTAAATATCCGAAGATACCCAGCGCCGATATTCGATATTCATCTGTTCGATATTTAGACGTGTACGAAGGATTTAATTAAGCCGAGGGGCCTGACCTCGGAGAGGTCAAATATTGGTAGAAATCATTGATATATAACGGGTTTCGACCTCGGAGAGGTCCAACATTGGTAAAACATCAACCAAGAATAAAACCAATGTTAGACCTCTCCGAGGTCTATATAAATACCTGATTATCAATTGCTACCAATGTTGAACCTCTCCGAGGTTAAAACATGATCCAATCATTTCAAAATCCTTCGTACACGCCTATGTTCGATATTCGATATTCATCTGTTCGATATTCGATATTCATTACGGGCTGATTTTGGCAAAAATAACCCCAACCACCATCGCTTGCAAAACACCGTAAATCAGCCAGGAAAACACCAATCCCAAGGATACAGACATGGCGCTGAACGTGATCCACATGGCAGGAAGCGTAGCGATCAAGCCGTACACCAAGCCCATTTCAATGCCGCGCCACCAAAAAGGGCCGTGAAACAGGCTTTTGAAACGCCGCCAAAACCAGGCAAGGGCAAAACTCAGAACAAATGGATGGATAAAATACAGGATGCCTTTTTCGCCTTCAAAGCTGAAAATCGGATCATAGTATTGTTCCGCCATGCTGGGGAAAAAGGACACTACTAAGTATAGGGCAATATAGCTTAAAATCAGCAGGGCCGCGCCCGCTGCAAAGCCTTTGATGAGCAATTTTTTCATAGTCGAGCATTATTTTATTTGGAAAAATATGGAGCATTATTGCACTTCGCCAATGGAAACGATCAGGTCGAAATGAAATGTGATCCAGTCGTTTACTTTAATCATCCCAAACAGGGCTTCCGGCGGGTTGATGCCGTAAGCGCTCATTTGTAAGGCATTTTCACCCTGAAGTAGAAACCGGTCGGGGCCGAGCACTTTTGCTTTAGCCGGTATCGACTCCGTTTTAGTCACGTTTGTGATCGTAATTTTTACGTTTGCCTGTACGTCAAACCAGTCTTTGCAGCCGCCGTTCAGGCTCTTCGGATTTTGTGAAGTTTCAAGTAGTGAAATCTTGATAAGCGGATATTGATCCGATTTGAGCGCCTTTTGCATGTCGCAATCAATCTTGCGGTTATGGCAATCAAACTTCTTAGATTTCAGCGTCAGATCGGCATTTTTGAAACGGGCATAGCCGCCGTTGTAGTCGGCTTCCAGCGTTTGTTCGCAGTACTGATCCTGGCAGTCACAGGTAAATGCATTCACATTTGAGGTGCCCTTGAGGTATAATTTACTACCATCCTCTATTCTAAAGCGTTTTTTAATCGGGTTGTTGTCGGAATTGGTGTTGCCCAACAAACAGGCCGCCGCAATCAGGAAAAGAAATTTGTACGCCCAAGGGGGGCTATCAAAAAACATGACTAAACGATTTAAAATGCCCCATTGCCTGTAAAATGCAATGGGGCATAGGTTATCGGAAGTTTGTAAAGATTAGAAACCGATGGCTGCTTCAACCATGAAACCGCTTACTTTACCGTCGAAACGATAATCTGCGTGCGGGAAGTCTTTGTATTTTTCCATCATGTATTCAAATTTCAAGAGCAGGTTTTTGGTAGGGAACCAGCCGGCAGAGAATGCAATGCGGTCGATGCCTACTTTTGCCTGACCTTTTTTATCATCGTCGGCAGGGTTCGTCAATTTGTTGTAAGTACCTGCTTTGTCGGTGTACGTGACGCCGGAAGGTTCTGCGGTGACGCCGATGTAGCGAACGCCTACAAATGCCTGTTCTTGCGGGAAGAAGCGGAACACGCCTTCAACCAACACTTGGCTGGCTTTGCGTTTTTCCCATGTCAGGGTACGACCGTCTGCGCGCAGGGTATCTTTGTAAACGCTACCGGAGTAGATGTCGTAAGAAGCAAATACTTCCAAACCGTGGAATTTAACAAAGGGGCTGATCGAAACGGCCGTGATGCGGTTGGAAAAGGTAGGGTTGAAACGACCGGAAGTAAAGTTTGGGCCGGAGTTTTTGGTTGGGTCGGTCGGAGCAGTACCAATTGATACTGGCAGGCCACCGATTTTTGCCGGTTCCATGATGCCGAAATAGTGGGAGCCTGTACGGTCACCGGCTAACAAGGTGTTGCTGGTGTTATTTGCGTTGCTGTACACCGATCCGGAAAGGCGCACGCGCAGTTGACCGAGGGTATTGTCGTAAGCGGCTTTGGCAAAAATGGAAGGCGAACGTTTGTTCGGCACGACGCCATAACTGTTGTTGGCATCCGGCTGTTTTACGATGTTACCGTTTATAAAACCGGAGCTCATACCGCCCATGACAAAGATTCCTTTTACCGGGAAAACGTACACTTCGCCGCCGATTTCTGTGGTAAACGGATCAAGGATGCCGTTTTCGACGAATGGGTTGAACATGGTGTTACCGCCATCAGAACGACGGAACTGCATATCGCCGAAGTTGGGCTGAAAGTGACCGATTTTTACCCGTACATATTTGGTGTACCATTGTGGGTTGCCAAACATCGGCAGTTTGTCGATTTGGATGTAGCCGCCTTTTACCCAAAATTCGTTGTGGTGGCGTGCAGACATGTAGTTTTCCAGACAAACCCGGATACCGTCGCCGATTTGGATGTCAAAGTTCAGGTTGGCCATCGCCAGGTTGAAGCCGGTTAGGGTAGAGGAAAGACTGTCTTCGGTTTTGATAGAGCCATACAGGAAGTTTCTGTTTTCGGCATTGGTAGCGGAGGTTGCAACGTAGTTCGCGGAATTGGTACTTTTAAGGCTTTGGAAATCCTGGGTAAAGCTGCCGCCGATACGCATTTTAAAACCAGTGTACGGTACGGTATCGGCTTTGGGCGCTTCAAAAACATTGACCGCATCACGGTTCCAGCCGCGGTAGAATTGAAGCGCAGGTTGTTGAGCAGAAGCCCAATTGGCGCAAAAAAGCAGCGCAAGTACGGAGAGTATAAGACCGTTTTTCATAAAAAAGAGTTGATTTAATTTTTAGAATTGTTTTAATGTCACTTGAAAGGCGATTTCGATGTCGTTTCCGGTTGTCAAAGTGCCCATCAAGGCAGTCGGGGGCTTAATATTGTAATCGGTCATTTTTAGTTTTTTGGAGCCGCTAAAAGTGATCCCGCCGGAGCCGTCGAGTTTCCCTTGTACATAAATGTCAATTTTTTGGGTTGATCCGGCGATGCTCAGGTTTCCAAGGGCGCTGACATCATAGAGGTCGCCCCGTTTACCCAAATTGGTTACTTTTTCAAGTTTGAAAGTGATGTTTGGGAAATCGTCGGCTTTCAAGGCGTCATACGTCTTGTTGTCCATAATCGAGCCTTTTGGGCTTTTGATGGTTTTAACCGGGATTTCCACATATAAGGACTGGATGGATTTCAAGGTTCCGGCGGCGTCAACGGTCATAGCGCCGTTGGCCCGAACTTCGTTTGCTTTGGATTCCCAATCGTGTAAATTAGAACTACCCCTAACTACCAAATAATAATTCGACACACGATAGTTTCCCTGCCCGTATACAAACGAAATTGCGAAAAAGAATAAGATTGCGAATTTGCATTTCATCTTGACTAAGTTTTGAACAAATGTATGCCCATTCAAAACAGCTGTAAAGTGACCTGCGTTATGTAGTAGTTTGACCTTAGTCATGCCGGTCGGCAGGAGGGCTAAAAGACCCGGGGGCTGCTAAAACCTGATAAAAAAGTAATGATAAGGCGCATGGAGCGGAATGATTTTTCGGGCCTGTAAATAAGTGAGGGGGGGGACTCAAGATGTGTGCGGCAACTGTCTGAGCCACGATTATAGGGCAATGTCTTTGAGTTAAGGATTTAAGATTACATGATTTAAGATTACATGATTTAAGATGTAGTCGCGTATTTCTGGTTATTGTGGTTGCTTTATTCGTATTTGTAACGGAAATGGGCGCTTGCGGGAAAGGATTGGCCTTTCGAAATGCTAAGCGTTACCGCACCATCTAAAATCTTAAATCATGTAATCTTAAATCTTAAATCCTTAAGTCAATGACATTGGATTATAGGGATTTGGGGATTTGCTAGATATTTGATCGCATGAAATTTTGCTTTTCCGCGATTTATAAATCCAGCAAATCCCCAAATCCCTATAATCGTGGTTCAGACTATTTTTACTTGACAAATTTTAGATTCGAAAGACCTCACAAGGCCCCAATCTTATACATCAACAGCGTCCGCTCGGTTTCCAATTCGGTGTGTTGCATGGCCGTTTCAAAATACCAACGGGCCTGGTCGGGTGCGCCTGCGCGGGCGAGGAGTTCGCCTTTGAGGTGGTAATACAGGTAGTGCTCCTGTATGGGTTGGTTTTGGGATAAATTTTCTAAATATTCGGAGGCTGCATCGGTGCCCTTGGCGTAAAGCAGGGCGATTGTTTTGTTCAATTCCGCCACCACGGAGGGCGAAATACGGCAAAGCAAGTCATAGTGGGCCAAAATGCGCGCCCAGTTGGTGGATTCAAAATTTTTGGCAATACAATGCTCGAACGCAATGGCTGCTTCCAAGTGGTAAGTCGTCAGCTCATGTCCGCGCATGGCTGTTTCAAAATAACTCATGCCTTCTTCAATCAGGGCGGTATTCCAGCGGCTTCGATCCTGATCGGGCAATAAAACAAGTTTGCCATCGGAATCAATGCGGCTGTTGCTGCGGGCGGCATGGAAGCACATCAGGGCGAGCAGGGCAAAGGCTTCCGGCATTTGGGTAAGTACGTTTTCCGTAATTAATTTGCACAACAACAAGGCTTCTTCCATCAAGTCGTGGCGCAAAGGTTGTGCCGTTTTGGAACTGTGGTATCCTTCGTTGAAAAGTAAATAAATCGTTTGCAGGACTGCGCGCGTACGCAACGGGAGTTCGGTAGCGTCTGGAATGACCAGCGGGGTAGGGTGTTGGCGGAAAAATTCCTTGCTGCGGTACAAG
Source organism: Bacteroidota bacterium (assembly GCA_037130425.1). GTDB lineage: Bacteria > Bacteroidota > Bacteroidia > Chitinophagales > Saprospiraceae > M3007. The sequence goes on along the minus strand of JBAXTB010000095.1, from coordinate 3,861 downwards.
CGTTTTGAAATCGCGCTTTCCTGGGTCAAAAAGGCTTTGGCGATTTCCGCCGTGCTGAACCCGCACAAGGTTTTCAGGATCAGGGTGACCTGGTTTTCTTCTGAAATGCCGGGATTACAGCAGGCAAACATCATGCGCAACTGATCGTCGCGGATCAGTTCTTCGTCGGTCAATTGTTCAAACGTGCTTTCTAAGGTGTAGCCTGATTGTAGCAATTGTTGGTCAACATCGTTGCCAAACCGGATTTGGTGGCGCTGTTTTTTCAGCAGGTTCAGGGCCTTGTTTTTGGCCACGATAAACAGCCAGGCTTCGGGTTTTTCAGGAATTCCCTGGTATTTCCAGCGGTCGAGGGCGGTAAGCAGTGTTTCCTGCACCACGTCTTCTACCAGCCCGATATTTTGCGCGCCCAAAACACGCGTAAGCGCCGCCACCAATCGGCCCGATGCATGTCGGAACAGATGGTTGACGGCGCTTGGTACGTTGGCGTGTTTCGGCATAACAAGATGCCAATTTACAATGCTTTTGGAAGCATTACGGTATTAATTGTTTGAGTGAAGCGCCACGCGATTGCCTTCAGTGTCCAAAAAGAACGCCATGTGCCCCACTGTTTCGCTAATATGGGTTTTGGGCATTAAAACCTTGCCGCCGGCTGCTTCGATTTTGCCGAGCGCATCCGCCAGATCCGGGTTGCCGTTGAGGTAAATGACAGCGCCTTCTGCGCTTGGTTTGTGCATGTCGCCCTGCACGAGCGCGCCCGATACCTTGCCGTTCATGTTTTCAGCCGGGAAAAAGGCCATTTGCATGCCCATCATTTCCTCTGAATGCATTTGAATGCCGAAAATGCTTTCGTAGAATGTTTTGGCGCGCGCAATGTCGCTGACAGAAATTTCAAACCAGTTGAGGGTGTTAACTGAACCGTCCATTTGTGTTGTGATTTAGAAGTGAAATTGGTTGTTTTCTTAAAGACAATTGCGTCGGCGGGATTGAGACAAAACTCGGAAAGTATTTTTGCAAAAAAATGTTTTGGGTATTAAGCCAATGTTATTACTTCGCGCACTATGGATGCAAGGTGCCGATTTCCCGGATTTCCACCAAACCGCCTTCAAATTCAAGGTTTGGGCAATGGCGCGACATTTGAACGGCTTCTTCTATATCAGCAGCGCGGAGGATCACAAAACCGCCCACGATTTCTTTGCCTTCCATAAATGGGCCGTCGGTTAGTTTTTGTTGTCGCCCCTGCAGCACTTTCCCTTCCGGCAACAGCGGCTGACCGCCTCCAAGTCGGTTGTCTTCGGCAAGACCGCGGATCCATTCCTGCCAGCGGTTGAGGTGTTCTTCGATTTGTTCGGGCGATAGTTCGCGACGTTCGGTGCCGCCGCCGCGAAACAGGAGTAGAAATTCTTTCATAAATCTGTATTTTTGTTATAGACAATTGAACTGCTGTAATTTGGACAGTTTTTTGGAAAAAAAATGTGACCGGATCAAAAATAGATTTTTATCCCTTCCCAAATGCTGCCAATCCCAAAATCTTGTAAATCCTGATTCAGACATTTTTCCCGCCATACGTTTACGAAACTGAAAATGTTTCGCAACCGCGTTGTGTTCGCTACACTTAGCGCCTTTGCGGCTTTGCGTGACATTTTAATTTTCACGCAAAGACGCAAAGTCGCAAAGGCACGCGTAGAGGACGGCTCTGCTTAACGCCTTCGCGACTTTCTCCTTCGCGAGCACTTTTTATTTAAATTCTGATTCGGCCTCTTATTTTGTTTTTTCAAACAAAAAATTTTATATTTGCACTCCAAATCCGCAATACCAAACCACACGGTGGTTTCGGATTTAAGCCTGTATTATAAATGAGCAAAGAATTAGCACCTGAACCGCAGGGAGAAGATAAAATTGTAGAAAAGGCCCTGCGTCCCAAACTGCTGGATGAATTCAGCGGGCAACGCAAATTGGTCGACAACCTGCAAATTTTTATCCAGGCCGCCCGACAAAGGGGCGATGCGCTGGATCACGTGCTGCTGCACGGCCCGCCGGGCTTAGGCAAAACCACCCTGTCGCATATCATTGCCAACGAATTGGGCGCTTCCCTGAAACTGAGTTCCGGCCCGGTGATGGAAAAGCCCGGCGATTTGGCTGGGATTCTTACGGGCTTAGAACCAGGCGATGTACTGTTTATCGACGAAATTCACCGACTCAATACCGTCGTAGAGGAATACCTGTACTCGGCGATGGAGGATTACCGCATTGATATTATGATCGATTCGGGGCCGAATGCGCGGAGTATCCAAATTGCGCTGAATCCGTTTACCCTCGTGGGCGCCACCACGCGTATGGGCCTGCTCACTTCGCCTTTGCGCGCCCGATTCGGCATCAATTGTCATTTGGACTATTACGACGTACCCACGCTGGAACATATCGTACACCGCTCGGCGGCCATTCTGACCATTCCGATCACCGACGACGGCGCACATGAAATCGCGCGGAGAAGCCGAGGCACGCCAAGGATTGCGAACGCGCTCCTGCGCAGGATCCGCGATTTTGCCCAAATTATCGGTACCGGTGAAGTAAACGCTGAAATTGCCCGCTATGGCTTATCGGCCCTTGATGTGGATGAAAACGGGTTAGACGAGATGGATAACCGCATCCTGAACACGATTATTCACAAGTTTAAAGGCGGTCCGGTGGGTATTACTACCATTGGAACGGCGGTGGGTGAGGATGCAGGCACCATTGAAGAGGTACACGAGCCGTTTTTGATTATGGAGGGTTATTTGCAACGCACGCCGCGCGGGCGCCAGGCGACGGAAAAGGCATACAAACATATTGGCGCGGTGCCGCCAAAACATACAGGGACGCTGTTTTAAAGGTCAACCTTTCTTTTTCACCCGCCATATAGCCTGAAACTGTGGCCCACGGCCTTCATTGGCCACTAACCAACATTGCTCATTCCATTGGGTAACGGATTCGTACTGCTTAGCAATTAAGAATTTACGCAATTTTTTTCGTTTAATATTGCCTCCAAAAAAGTTGCTTCCTTTGAAGTCTGTCAGGTAAAAAATGGAGCATTTCGTGTAGGGTATAAACCCGAACCTTGTACCGATGATGTAACTCGTGAGCGCTACCTGCTTCCCGTCTGCGCTAAGCCCGGCGCCGGTAATGACCCGGTTTTTGAACTGAAAACTGTCGCGCAGTTCGGCGGTGTATGTCCCCGGACGCGCAGGGAGCACATAATGCTTTGAAAAACCGTTTCCTTTAAAGTTGTTTTTAGAAAAAATATGCAGGCTGTCATTCAAAAACACCATTGCCTCGCAGTTGAAATTCCAGTCGCGCAGATTGGCGGGTGGAAATGCTTTTTGATCCGGGTAATTGAATAAAATACTATCCATCGCGCCGCTTGACGGATTGTATTGGTAAATCCGAAGGTCCTTTCTATTATTCCTGTTGTTGCCAAAATCTCCTATGTATATAATGCCTTTTGGGTCGCAGGTTAAGTCTTCCCAATCGCGATTGGGTATTGGTAAACGCTTCGTTTCCAATATTTTACCGGCTAAAGGATCAAAACGGAAAAGCAGGGGAGGATTGCCGCTGTCGTTGAGCAGCCAAAGGTCGCCGGAAGGGAGGCGCACCATGCCGGATACTTCTTTTAAAACGGCCGGCAAACGGATATGAGGGGGTGGGGTAGGAGCCTGTTGTTGGGAATACACCGGAGATGCAATACAACAAAGCGCTGAAAAATATGCAGTACAAAAAAGAAACTTCATTATTAAAGGGGTTGAGGGCAATGTCGTTGAGTTAAGGATTTAAGATTACATGATTTAAGATTACATGATTTAAGATGTAGTCGCGTATTTCTGGTTA
>JBAXTB010000094.1:0-17308 GCA_037130425.1 Bacteroidota bacterium | reverse complement strand
TAATCAAAGCCTTCATGCAGGTATTCAACAGTGCTTTTGCTGGTAGCAAACAGCATCCTGTGAAAATATTCTAATTCGTGGCTATATTGTAATTCGATGATATACAGCCGTTTGTCATTGTCCTGGGCGAGAATATCGACTCGGTTGAGTTTTGTTTCGCTTTCCGGCTTGTTGCTTTCGCTATCTACAATATTTTGGATCGTAATATCGAAGCGCAACAGTTCGGAGAGAAAGCCCTCCAAAATGCCGTAATTGGCTTTCTGTCGAAGCAGTTTTTTTAAAGCCCAATCAAAACTGATCAAGGTGCGTTTTTGCATAAAAGATATAATTCTTAAGCAAAATTAAGGGATTTGCTGGACACCAAATTGAATTTTATTCCAAGGGCCGTAAATCCTAAAATCCCCAAATCCCTATCATCGAGGTTCAGACAGTGTGCCGCCCCTACCGCGCGACAAAACAATTCCCCACAAAACACCCTCCATTTCATCTCCCTCTACTACCTTCGCACTTCATTCTTGAACCAATTTATACGCCTACACATGCGCCAACAAATCGTTGCCGGAAACTGGAAAATGAACAAAACCTTCGAAGACGGGATGGAACTCGTGAAGGGCATTCTTGAAAAAGTGGAAAAACCCAAGGGTATGGTGGTGATATGCCCGCCGTTCCCGATCCTGCGCGAAGTGGAGCGTATGATTAAAGTGCGCAAACATTTCCACCTTGGCGCGCAGAACTGCCACCATGAGGAAAAAGGCGCTTATACGGGCGAGGTTTCGGTAGAAATGCTGGCTTCGGTGGGTACGGAGTTTGTGATTGTAGGCCACTCGGAGCGCCGTTTGTACAATAAAGAAAAAAATGCGCTGTTGGCGCAAAAAGTAAACCTGACCTTAGCGCGCGGCATGAGGCCCATCTTTTGCTGTGGCGAACCTTTGCATGTGCGCGAGGTGGATACGCACGTGGGGTATGTGTCTAAACAATTGAAAGCCAGTCTGTTCCATTTGAAGGAAGAGGATTTTCGCAAGGTGGTCATCGCTTATGAGCCGATTTGGGCCATCGGAACGGGGCGCACGGCCACAAGCGCGCAGGCGCAGGAGATGCACGCGGCCATCCGGATCCTGATTTCCCGCAAATACGGCAAATTAGTAGCCGACGAATCGACCATCCTGTACGGCGGCTCCTGCAATGCGCAAAACGCGGCGGAACTGTTTAGTCAGCCCGATGTGGATGGCGGATTGATCGGCGGGGCCTCACTCAAAGCGGAGGACTTTGCAACCATTATCGCTGCATTGAAATAAAAAGGAAATATGCTTATTATTCAGGATAAATTGGTCAGCGATGATGTGATTGACCGCCAGTTTATTTGCAATTTGAATGCCTGCAAAGGCGCCTGTTGTTGGGAAGGCGATTACGGCGCGCCGTTGGAAAAGGCTGAATTACAAATACTTGATGATATTTACGAGCAGGTAAAGCCGTTTCTGCATCCGCTTGGAATTGCGGCCATTGAGGCGCAGGGAAAATACGTATGGTTTGAGGAGGAGAACGAATGGGCCACAACGCTGGTAGACAACGGCCCTTGTGCGTACATGACATTTGATGCACTCGGCATTGCCAAATGCGGCATTGAGCAGGCCTGGAAAGCAGGCGTCATTGGCTTTCAAAAACCGATTTCCTGTCATTTGTATCCGATTCGCGTGGATCACAATGAAATAGCCGGTTTTGAGGCGCTGAATTACCATGAATGGGAGATTTGTTCGGCCGCCTGCACACTGGGCGAAAAAGAACAAGTACCGGTGTATCGTTTTTTAAAAGATGCGATTATCCGCAAATACGGGGAGGATTTTTACGAGGAACTGGAGGCTGCGGCTGAACATTTGGCGGAGGACAAAGAAGCGTGATTATTTTTTCATCACCAAAACCCGCAATGCCAGCCGGTCGCGCACCACACGGCTAATGGCCCAGTCGTACACAGAGCCTTCGAAATCGTGCAGGTTGTTCATGCCGTGGGAATACACCACTTCGGGTTGAATTTTGACGTTTTTCAAAAACAATTCTGCGCCCAAGCCAAGATCCAAAGCCCAGTGTTCGCGCAGTAAACTAACGCCTTGCGGATATGTATTATCCATCAGGTTCATCCCGAAGCGGCCGCCGAACAGGATGATCCCACGGATGGGCAAAGTTGTGGAGGGGTTGGAAATTACGAAATGGACAGGCATCTCCAAGTTTGCAAAGCGATAAGTCAGGTTTTGGACAAATTCCTGCTGATTTTGAAGTTTCGCATGGTTTTGGGTGTAAGAAATACCTAATTCGGGCTGGAAAGCCAAACCGGGATAAATTGTCCAGCGCCCAAATGCCCCGATGCTGAATCCAGGTGATTTTGGTTCAAACGCGATCGTTGGATCGTTTACCTGCCATTTTGTATTCACGGATGCGCCCATGCTGTGATGCTCCAATGCCACATAAACGCCGTAACTGAATTTTTTCGGCGAATTGGAAATAACTTGGGCCTGCGCGCGGCTAAAAAAGCACAGGATCAGAAGGGTGTATAAAATTGGTTTCATATTTCACGTATGTCGGACAAGGCTGTTTTTCCATTGATGCTGATTCGGGTTGCAGGGTTGCCTTTGGCGCAATTGACATTGCCATATCAGGCATACGCCAATGCAAATCAGGATTATGCGGCGACCGAGCAGCGCTTGGAACTGGCACTCAGCGCCTTGTCGCTGCTGGACCAGGAGCGGGAAACGGACGCTCAAATTCCGGCTCAGAAAGCGGTGATGAACCTGCGGCGCCAATACCGCGACATGCTGCGTACCGGCGCTTATAAACAGATGAAATGGTCGGATAATTTGCTGCACGGCCGACCCGATTTAATTCCGATTCTGACAAACTGGAACTTGGCTCTGCTTGACTTAAACGATGCAAAAACACAGTTAGAAACGGAATACGAGGTGTTTTTACAGTCGTATTACACACATTTACAGCAAGTTGCAAAAGACGAAACCTTGCCTGCCGCTTTGTTGTATGCCAGCCATGATTTGTTAAAAACACTGCCGGCATTTGCCTCTAAACCGCCAGCATCATGGAACAAAAACGATCGGCAGACCGCCCTTTCGCTTTGGCAATACCTCGCGCGGGCGGCGACCAAAACAACGCCCTTAACGCGTTTTAGCACGGTGACGCTTATGCGCCCTGAACAAGCGGACGAACCGTATTTTACAGAAGCCAAAGCCGCTGTGACGCCGAATGTGGGTTTATTGCCGTTGATTTATGAAGTTCTCTTGCGTGAACCGGCGTTTTATCGGGCGCTTTCAATGCGTTTGAATCCTTGTATTACCAAGATTTCTTCGCCCCTTGAATGGCTATATTACGACGGTACGCAAGAAAGCATACAGCAAACGGAACCGGATGCGGTGCTACTTTTTGTACTGGAACTGATGCTGGAAAAGGGCAGGACGCTTGCTTTTCCTGCTCTTTTGGAAGCCTTAACAGAAGCCGTCTCGGCGCCCACTGCGGCGCTCGAATCCTTTGTGCTTGAACTCATTGCGCTTGGTGTGCTGGAATGGCGCTTGCCTGAACCGGGCATCTCTGCTTCCTGGTGCGGGGGCTTGTACCAGTTCCTTGGTTTTTTGCCCGCCGAACCGGTGATTGTTGAAACCGCGCATTTGCTTCAATGGCTGCGCACGGCCGCCCGTACCTTGCCGTTTCAAAGCATAGAAGGCGCCATGGAAGCCCAACAAGACGCATACCAAACGGTGAAACAATACTTAGAAGCGCATGGCGTGGCGATGCCTCCGATCTCGCCTGCGCGAATCTTTTTTGAAGACGTGGAGCAGTCGGTGGATTGTGCGCTGCCGCCAACGATCATGCAGGATTTGGTTGTGGCAATCTCGAAATTGTGGCATCAGAAGTCGACACACCCTTTGCCGCGTTTCAAATCACAACTGTCGCTGTTTGCACAACAAACGCTGCACGAACACGATACAATGGATTTTATGGCCTTTTCGAGGGCTTTTTTAGCCGCCAAGCCTCAGTTGGATTTGCTTGAAATAAAGCCCGTTCATGCGCCGGGTTACAAAGGTAAAATCGGGGCTTTGGTACAGATTTTTAAGGAAGGCGATACCTATAAAGCGGTGCTGAACGCCTTATTTCCCGGCGGTGGCAAGTTGTTTGCGCGCTGGATTCATTTGTTCCCCGCCCAGGCGCGCGAGCAATTGGAAGGATGGATGACAGAACAATCGCCGGAAGTGATACCCTTTCCCTGGCACGACTGGAGCAACGCCAATTTTCAACCATTTCAACATACCAACGGCCTGGCGGTTCCTGATGGTCGCTTGAAGGCGCAGCAGGAGTTCCAACTGGGGGATTTACAGGTTGTTCGTACCGCTGAGGGGCCAAGGTTAAAACGTCCCGACACAGAGGCTTTGGTTTGGCTAACGGATTTGGGTTTGGAAGCGCCCACGCAAAAAATGCCGGTGCTCCAAGTATTGTGGCAATTGGGCGTGCCGCATGTGTCGGTGTTTTCCCTGCACCCGGAGGAGCAGGCGTGGCAGCCGCGCGGGTATGCGTGCAGGTATCGTGCGCGGGTGGAAACAGGTATGCTGGTGCTGCTCCGGGCAAGCTGGGTCTTTGAGCCAGCGGCTTTTGAGCGTTTTTTGACGCTGTCAGACGCCCTATTTTTTAGAGAAATTCAAGATTTGTTTCAGTCTTTAGATATTCCGGAGCGCTTTTTTGTGCAATACGCTTCGGAAAAACCGCAGTATTTTGATTATTGTAACCCATTGTCCATGAAACAGTTACAACTTATACTGCGGCAAAACGCGAAGACTTTGGTTATTACAGAAATGCTGCCCGCGCCGAATCAGTGTGTGGTGGAACAGAACGGGTTGCGTGCTGCGGAATTTGTGTTGGAGTTTGATGTATAGTTACAGGCTTTGACCGGAGGTTCCCAGTCAACCGCATGAAAGGTATTTACTACATTTAGTATAAAATTTTCAGATCCTTAAAGTTCGGGCCAGAGGCGACAAGATATTGAATATGTGCCTATTCCTTGGTGGATCCGCTTAGTATGGCCGAACCCAAAATTATGCAGACAAAAAGGGTTAATGTAGCCGTCTTGAAAAGTGATGTTTTTTGCATTGCCTGATGAAATTTATGTACAGGACAAAGAAGCGGCTGGCAGTGCGTAAATACTGAAAAACGGGCGTTACAAAAGCGTTACAATCGGGTTTTGGGCAGTTATAGGCGGTTGGAAGGGCAATTACTTGTGCCGAAACCAACAATCGCGTCGGTTCTGTTCGTAAGATTTAAACACGGTGTTCACCGGCGCCCCATGCAATAAGCGACCTTGAAATGCAGTGCGCGCGACATAGTTGAACGCGCCCATGTCTCCGGTGTAGGCTGTTTGGTTGTCGCGGTTGTGGGTTTCGTGTATAAAAGCAAGATTTTCAACCAATTCCTGCATCACAGCGATGTTTCCGCCGATGATACCGCAGTTCAATAAGGTAGATTCGGCAAATTCGGCTTCATACACGGCGTAATCGGCTATTTTGCCGCGCAAATGCGTCGCGTGTTCCCGCATCCAGGGGTCATGCAGGCGCTTAGGTTCATCGCCGCAAAACAGCGCTTCGGGATGCGCTAAAAACAGCGGCTGAACAAATGGATTGTTGAGCGCCACAACATCTGAAACATCCGTTACAAACAGACTTTCAATCTCTTGTGCGTGTGCGCGCAGGAAATCCCGATATACCAAATAGCGGAACACATTGGGGTTAAATTGCGGATCGTAATCCACCCGGACAAAGGACACAAACGCGTTTTGATGCGCCGCACAGGTCGATTCAGAGAAATTGTTGTGAAAAACAATGCCTTGTAATTGTAAATCTATCAAAGCGTTAACCCAATCCTGCACCAAACTGAAATCATCGTCCGGCAAGGTCGTATTTCGATTCACGTCATAATTGCCCGTAATATGGCAAGCCATTATGAGTTGTTTCTCTGCTTTAAAAACCGGCATATTAAGACAACATGTTGATTTGTTGCCGCTTCAATAGTGCGCAAACGCTATTGGGGATATTCCGGTAATAAATATAGGTTCTTAGATCAACCTTTCGGACCGGATATTTTTGTGCGGCAAGTTCATAAAAATGCGCATCCGCCGCATATTGATGTTTAAATTTAATATCCATAAAAACCTCGCGTTTGCCAAATAAGGTGGCAAATAAAATACAATTGTCCACATGCACCAATCGCGTCAAATCGTCTTTATCGGGCACATAATAATTATCCTCCGAATCTACGATCGTTTCTGTTGTGGAAGCAATCAAATCATTATTTTCCATTTCTGCTAAGCAACGGCGCAAGTGATTGGGTTTGTATTCATCGTCGGCGTCGATGATTGTCACATAATCACCCACACAGTTCAAAATACCCCGGTTGATGGAATTTGCCTGGCCCCGGTTACTATGGCGGAGGTATGTTATTTTTTCTTCAAATTTTTTGGCATAGTTTAAAAGATGGTTCTGGGTATCATTGTTGCTGCCGTCGTCAATCAAAATAATTTCAAAGTCTTGAAAATCCTGATTAAGCACGGAGTCTAAAGCCCTTTTTACCAAAGGGAATTCAGTGTTGTACACGGATAAAAGTACGGAAACCTTTGTTTTTTTCATAAAGCGGTTATTTGTTTGATTAGTCAACTCAAAAATAGGGAATTAGTTGTAATATTTATCGCTATGGCATACCGATAAATTGTTCAAATAAAATCATACCCGGAACTGCCTGCGCGCAGATCCGGGTATGGCTTATATAAATATCACTGCAATAAGTATATTACTTCTTCACAACCGGCTCCCCGCTCTTCAACAATTGCAATGCCTTGTCAATCGCAGGATCATCATCATTATACACCGTATAAAGTCCCAAATCCTGAAACAGCAATTTGGCAATCCGCGCTTTCAAATAAAGTTTCAATTCGTTTTTCGTACGCAAATTCCCGCTCTGCGCACTTGTACTCCCGTGTTTGCCGATGTACTCCACAAATTGCGTATAAAGCGCATCTGAAACAGTATAGTCCTTTACAAACGACGCCCAATCAGCGGGAAAGGCCGACTTTTGTTGGCTTTCCATCCAATGCGTCGCAAACTGCGCTACCTGCTGGCGGGCTGTGCTGAAAAACGCATTGGCATAAGATGTATCAAGTGGAATAAATGCATCAGGCGAAATGCCGCCGCCGCCATACACAATGCGCCCCTGGCCGGTGTAAAAACGGGTAGAGTCCGCCATTTTGAATTTGGTAGAATCCGTCAATTCGCCGTTTTTCATACGGCGTTCCACGTCGTGGGCATAATCGCGGTCTTTTTTGTACTCGCGTTGAATGGAGCGCCCGCTCGGCGTGTAATAACGCGCGATGGTCAAACGCAAAGCCCCACCGTCGCCCAAAGGATACTGCTCCTGCACAAGCCCCTTACCAAACGACCTGCGCCCCACAATCCAACCCCGGTCATGATCCTGAATGGCGCCGGCCACGATCTCGCTGGCCGAGGCCGAGCCTTCGTCGATCAATACCGCAATTTGCTGTATGTTGAACCGCGCACGTCCGTTGCTCTTGTATTCCCGGCGTTCTTCGGTGCGCCCTTGCGTGTATACCAATAATTTCCCTTCCGGAAAAAATTGACTGAGTAAATCCGTAGCCTCGTTCAAATAACCGCCGGGGTTGCCGCGCAGGTCGAGGATCAAATTTTGCATCCCTTTTTCTTCTACCAATGGCCGTACAGCCTCCATAAACTCATTGTACGTGCGCGCGCTGAAACGATTGATTTTGACGTAGCCGTTTTTCGCATCGAGCATGTAGGCCACTTCTACGCTCTTTACAGGAATCACGTCGCGCGTGATGTTGAAAAAACGCAACGCTTTTTCATGGCCGCGCAAAATGCCGATTTTTACGACCGAACCTTTGGCGCCCCGCAATTTCTTGTAAATCCCCCCATTGTCAATTTTAACGCCGGCAACGACGGTATCCGATATGGAAACTATTTTGTCGCCCGCCATAATACCCGCCGCTTCTGAAGGGCCGCCCGTGAGCGGGGTCACCACCTGAATGGTATCGTCCACCATCACAAATTCGATGCCGATGCCTTCAAAGCCGCCGCTCATATCGTCTTCCACCGCCTGCAACTCATCAGGCGTAATGTACACGGAATGCGGATCGAGGTGTTCCAGCATTTGGTCAATGGCGTCTTGTTTCAGATGATCGACGGAAACGGAATCGACATACCGGGCCTGAATATAACGCAACACTTCATCAATGGTACCGCCGCCGGTAGCACCCGAAACACTGCCCGGCAACACACGCAAAGGACGATCGAAATGAGGTAATTTTTGCCCGATAAACATCCCGAGGGCCAGCGTAAGGGCCAAAATCAGGGGAAGACGAATGTTAAATTTTGAAGATACTTGCTCTGTCATTGAATATTTGGATGTTATCGGCGCTTACCGGAAAAATTTGCGTTTGAATTAAAAATATTAGGAATTCATTTAAAACTTTTCAAAGAATCTGTACGTTCTTTGCATGAATCAAATTAAGCATTACCCATAATCTTCGGTTTTTATGAATGACAATCCTGAAATAGACGAGCTTGATATTCAAATTCTCGCCAAATTGGTCGACGACGGCAACTTGCGTTACACCGATATTGCCAAACAGCTTTTTGTATCCAGCGGCACCATCCACGTGCGGATGAAAAAGATGGAACAACTCGGGATCGTGTTGGGTTCAAGTATTATGATTGATTATCAAAAACTCGGCTTTGGAGTAACGGCGTTTTTGGGTATTTATTTGGATAAAAATTCGCTCTACGACGAGGTAGCGCTCCTGCTAAAACAGATTCCGGAAATCGTAGAAGCCAGTTACACGACCGGATCTTACAGCATGTTCGCCAAAATCGTGTGCAAAGATACAAATCACTTGCGGGTCGTTTTACATGATAAAATTGAGAAAATTCCAGGTATTCAACGGGTTGAGTCATTTATCAGCCTTGAACAGAGCATCAGTCGCCCCATCAATATTGACCCGGCAAACTAAAAAACCGCTGTATTCAAGCGTTTTATCGGTTTTCACCGTGTTTTTTTGCCTGTTTTTGCACGCAGCGCGCGCGCAATCCGACAGTGCAATGTATACTGGTTTGCGGGTGGCGGTACTGAATATTGAAATAAAAAAAACGGATGACGCAGCCGGCCTCGGTATTCGCTGTGATGTAGCAAACACCGGCAGACAGCCCTTGCACATCGGTAAAGGAAAGGTAAATGTGCCGCAAAACCTTGTATTTGAATTTGATTCGGTCGCCTTACCCATTATTTTGCGGGGCCGGGAAGCCTTGCTCCGGGAAGCGGTTCTACAAGCAGGCTTCAACCTGGCGCCTGGTGCAATGCGCCAAAACATTTCTCTTATTATCCCCATCAAACCTGCTGATTTTCAAAACAATACGAATATTAACAATGGCAACTTGTGTCCCGACCTGGTTGTTGATACGATTTACTTAGTGAAATACACAGCAAAGTCTATATTGCTGCATTATATTATCCGAAACAAAGGACAAGCACCAGCCGCGCTGTTGGGAACGCCGGGACATCATAATAGCAACCTGAACCTCCGTGTATATTTTGTAAGCGGCCTGAAACTTACACGGGGCGCCATTGAAGCCGGCTCCGTGCAAATCCGCAAAGGGGTTGAAACGCTTGACGGTGTGTTGTTACCCGGCCAGGTTTTGCAAGGTGAAGCAACCATCAGCCTGAAACTCCGCACCCGCTTCTCGCCCAACCTGTTGCTGGAAATTGACCCGTTTCAATCAATCCAGGAATGCGACCGCACCAACAATACAAGAGCCTTGGAGGTAGCATTCTGATTCGTCTGCTGCCGACAAATACCGAATTAATACGGCGATCCGCCGCAGGAGCATTTATTTTTGCCCAAACTTAGCGCTCCGAATCAAACAGCCCGTCCTTGTATGAAAAAAACGTTCCTCCTGATTTTGGCCATTCCTGCGGCAATTGCGGTTTTGACCTATTTCCCGATTCAAAACAAAAAAAAGGCGTTTCACTCCGATCAGGAATTGGCGTTTTTCAAGCAACACGGCGATTTGCTCAACTTTGCCGGACAAGGAACAACGGGCGGCCCAGGACATGAATTGCTGCCCATCGACTCCAATATTTTATTCCCCACGGCCAAAACCTGCGGCGGTTGCCACGGATTCGATCAGGGTATGCACGCCAGCATCACCACAAGCGGCGTGGACGTAAATGTGTACGACGATTGGCGCAGCACCATGATGGCCAATAGTTCCAAAGACCCCTTCTGGCGCGCCAAGGTGACCCATGAAATGCTCGTCAACCCGGCGCACAGCATAGCGCTACAAGACAAATGTACTTCCTGCCATGCCCCCGCCGGGCATTATCAGGCAAAATTGAAGGCGCACCAGGCGTTTTATCTGCTCAACGATGTGTACACCGATACGCTTGGTTTGGACGGCGTCACTTGCCAGGTTTGCCACGCGCAATCGCCCAAACTGCTCGGCGTCCTGCACTCGGGCGCGCTTAATTTTGACACTGCGCGTATTCGGGTGGCTTATGGCCCTTATGAATTTGCCTTTGCGCCGCCCATGCACAATTTTGTAGGCATCACGCCGGTTTACGGGCCGCATATCGGCGATGCGGGTTTGTGCGCCGGTTGCCACACACTCATTACCAGCAGCGTGGATGAAAACGGCGTGCTTACGGGCAAAACCTTTGTAGAGCAGGCCACGTACCACGAATGGCTGAATTCCCGTTACGATAAAGAACATGACAACATCACTTGCCAGGGCTGCCATATCCCGCAATTGATGGACGAAATCATCATTTCCGCCAATTATCAGTTTCTCACGCCCAAATTCCCGTATGGACTGCATGAACTGGCAGGCGCCAATATTCCCATGCTGAAACTGCTCAAGGAAAACCGGGACAAACTACATATCACCGCCAAACCCGAACATTTTGACAGCACCATCGCGGCTACACTGCGCATGTTACAGCATAAATCGCTGGATGTCACGCTGCAACCCGGCATTTTGAATGGCGACTCTGTGACGTTCAACCTGCGTTTGCAAAACAAAGCGGGGCATAAATTCCCGTCCGGCTACCCTTCCCGCCGCGCCTGGGTCGAATTTGTGGTGCAAGACCAGGCCGGGAACACGGTATTCCATTCCGGAAAAATGAATCCGGACTACACCATTCAGGACGAAAACCCAGGCCAGGAACCGCATTACAACCTGATTGACGCGCCCGACAAAGTCCAGATTTATGAGTTAGTGCCCGGCGATTTAAACGGCAATTTTACCAATGTCCTGGAGCGCGGATATGTCGGGTTAAAAGATAACCGATTGACACCCAAGGGATTCAGAATGAATGACCCTGTGTACGATACCACCGAAATCATCGGCGCAGCCCTCACGGATCCGGATTTTAACCGCAATCCCGACGGTTCGGAAGGTTCCGGCGCCGATATTGTGCATTATCAAATTCCGACCAATGGCTACACCGGGTACCTGCATGTTACGGCCCGCGTATGGTATCAAAGTTTGCCGCCAAAATGGATGGATCCGATGTTTGAATATTCCTCGCCGGAAATTGATTCCTTCAAACAGATGTATTTAAACGCCGACCGCGCGCCCATATTAGTCAGCGAAGTCGCGCTGGATTCCGTCTATGTGACAACCGTAGGCGCCCATAATCCGGCGAATCAGGCAACGGCCATGCGCATTGCCCCAAATCCGACGGGGAATGGCAAAATACAAATCCGGTTCACCCAAGATGTGCGCATCAAAAAAGTAAAAGTTTGGAACAGCGCCGGAATACTTGTTTGGGATGAAGCGCGCGCTGACCTGATGCTCCCACCTGCGCGCGGGGTGTACTTCATCCGGGTGGAAACGGATAAAGGCGTATTTCAGGATAAAATCTTAAGAAATTAGGCTTTTTCTACTGTAAATCCGAAAGTTGAGCCTTGACCGGGCGCGCTGCGAACACCGATGGTTTGCTTGTGCGCTTCCACGATATGTTTTACAATGGAAAGACCCAGGCCTGTACCGCCGGCCTCCCGTGAACGGCTCTTGTCGATGCGGTAAAAACGGTCGAACACATGTTTAACGTGCTCATCATCAATTCCGATACCATTGTCGCTCACTTCCACCAACAGAAAAGTTTCCATATCATAGAAACTGACCTTGGTAATGCCGCCTTCTTTGCCGTATTTGATGGAATTATGAATCAAATTCATCAAAACTTGCCGAATGCTCTCTTTGTCGGCAAAAACGCGATAATGCTGGTTGGCGCCGTCTTTGTACGTCAGTTTGATATTTCGTTCCTGCGCCCGCATCTCAAGATCGGCAAAAACGTCGTCGGCGAGTTCGTGTATATCAAACTCCCGCAGATCAAGCACCATTTGTCCGGCTTCCAATTTGTTGATAGTCTCCAAATCTTCCACAATGGCTTCCAAACGATCCGCATTTTTAGCGGCGCGTTGTAAATACTGGATATTTACTTTCGGATCGAGGATTGCACCGTCGAGCAAAGTGTGTACGAATCCCTGAATATTGAAAATAGGCGTTTTCAATTCATGGGAGACATCCCCGATAAAACGCCGGCGATAGGTGGCAAGACGTTCCAATTCTTCAAATTCGCGCGCGTGGTTCGCCGCCCACTCATCCACTTCCTTTTCCACGTCATCTAAGATATTCCGGCGCATGTCAATGCTATCAGCCCTAAAATCAGAGGACAGTTTCCGTTTGTGGATAATCTTGTAAATGAGTTTGATCCTGCGAAAAAGATAATACCGCAGCAGGTAAAAATTGGCTAAATAAGCTACAATAAAAGCCAAAACAAATAAAACTGCTACATCTGAGGTGGCCAAATGTAGCAGTCCTATAAAGTTTAAAAATTGAATCAGCAGCACCGAGACGACTGCCGACATACTGGCCACAGAAAGCGATAACTCCTGAGGCGTTTGATTTTTGAACATGCCTTAAAAATCGAACTTGTATCCGATCCCTTTCATTGTTTTTATATATTCATCGCCGAGGCGCTCGCGCAATTTTCGGATATGCACATCAATCGTGCGATTCCCGACAATTACATCGCTGCCCCAGATTTTGTCAAAAATTTCTTCCCGCGTAAACACCCGACCCGGCTTGGAAGCCAGCAGCCAAAGCATTTCAAACTCTTTACGCGGCAACTCAATGGCTTGTTCTCCCCTGAAAACCAACACTTTCTGCTTGTCGATGATTAAGTCATGGGCTTTAATGATGTGCCCCTCTTCTTCTGACTGGCGGTTAGAGCGCCGCAACAACGCATTAATTCTGCTGATAAGCACCCGCGGCTTGATTGGCTTGGTAATGTAATCGTCGCCGCCGACATCTAAGGCTGCAATTTGGGAAAAATCCTCATCACGCGCTGTTAAAAATGCAATTGGCGTTTCTGCAAACGCTTTAATACCGCGCAATGCCCGGCAAGTTTCCACACCATCTAACTCCGGCATCATAATATCCAACAGAATCAGATTAGGTTTTTCGCGTTCAGCAGTGGTAATTGCTTGCTTCCCATCTCCAGCCGTCACAACCTCATATCCTTCCTTGCGCAAATTGTATTGCAAGAATTCAAGAATATCAGGTTCGTCGTCAACAATCAAAATCTTTTTGGCAGAACCGTGCTCTTTCATATCTGTGCTTGTGATTTGTGGCAAAGGTAGACCCGTGGGTATCCCAACTGGTTTTATGAAAGGATTAAGTATTTGTAAAGTTTTTATTTACTTCAATCAAAAGAAGGGTCAAAAACCACACATTACACGCCTGATATTTTCAAACCAGGTATAGCCTAAAAGCGTTTTTATGCGGTTAAAATCGGCGCAAGCCTCGTCTCTTTTATTTTGATTCAGGTAAGCGGTTCCCCGATAGTACATGAACTCGGTATTGTGGGGCTCCAAGGCCAAAGCCGCCGTCCATTTTGCGATGGCCTCGTCTGCTTTACCCTGTTCTAACAACGTAGAACCTTCGTCCGAGATGACCACGGCCTTGTCAAAACGATCATTGGCAGCCGTGCAAACCTTTCGGTCTGACTTAAAAACCGCCCGCAAAGGCAGCGAGGTTGTTACCGACTTACCTTTATATTGCGCCGCAGTCCAATAACCGGCCGAGCGGTTGGCCATTCGATTAGACTCCCATTGAAAATCAAGCCCCAAGTTACTGAAATCCAATTGATTTTCAATGGATACGGCGCCGTTTGGTCGAATCAACAAAGCCATTTCAATAATCCCGGTTTTGCAACTGTCTTCATAACCTTTCGGGTAATCAAGTTTATTTAAAACGTATTGAACCAAACTGTCCATGCCCCCCTTGAATTTTGGCTCCGCATCGACAGTTGTGTACACGGTATCGCCAGATTCGGCTACAAAATACGGCAGCGTTTCTTGTAATTTGAAGCGCAACGGCAAAGACTGGCGCAAGCGAATGACTTTGTTGCCCTGAATGGCTGTTTGCCAGCGCAAACCCGCTTCATCAAGCGCCTTTAGTACCCGCACCGCTTCGGCTCCGCAACCGCCGCCGATATCCCGCAGTATTGAAATATTAGAAACATGACCGGTTGGCTCCACTACATAGGACAAAACCACCGTGCCTTGAATGTTTTTCTCTCTGGCTTCTTCCGGATATCGAATATTGGAAGCGATCAAAGACAATAAAGTAAGGTCGGCGCAACGCCTTACGCTGTCCAAAGTCCAATCCGCCGAATGGTTGTTTACACAACTTGCCAACATTGGAATCGGCATTTGCTCGGCAAAATCATAAATAGTAGTATCCGCCGGAGCCGACGGAGCCTGCTGCGCAACAAGGGGTGCGGCAGCCAAAAACAGGAAAACAACAGATAACAAAAGCCTCATAATATCAATAATGGTGTAAATCTCGGCGCGAAATAACAGATTAGTTCGGGAAAACGCGCTTTTTTCTTTCAATCTTTAGCAGCGTTGGAGAGACAGAGCCTGAAAAATCGGCATGATATTCGCTGCAGGAAAACTGCTTGAAATAAAAAAGTCCTGCCGCATTTGACAGGACTTTCAGGAACATACATTCCAGTATAAATTTGTTAACTTCAAAGGTTTTGCAGAGTACCTGTATTCTAGGAATAAACGGAGCTCAGCGTGGATTTGACACGCGAACGGTTCCGTTTTTGATTTTAATTGTAACAGGTGTACGCATAAGCCAAGATGATGTTTAGGTAAATATGAAACAAATCAGGTTCGGCATTTAAATTTTTTAGGGGGAAATTAGGAAAAAATTAAAACAAGGACATACTTTTGAGGCAGATTCAAATAACAAGTATTTTTAATCCGCTTTTTTAATCCGCCTTGCGTGGCGAAATTCCCGTTATAATCCCATGCACATTTCCTTTCGGAAATTTTGGTCAGTCGTCAGGACTGACCTTTTTTGTTTTTGGAGAGGGCCTTTAATGATGTCATTCGGCCGATTGAAAACCAGAAACAAAACCTGCACGATCTATAATTTCTGACTTTTATATGGCAAATATGCAAGGCCCTGTGATAAACGTCAATGACACTTTTTAATTATTGTGAATTAAATAATACAGTTTTAAAATTCATAAACTATTCATAATCATAATTTTAACCAATATTTTTTACACTTTTTGTGAATTAATTTTACCAATTCTCCCTTTAAAAAATGTTGAATAACAAGCTTGACTCGGTACTAAAATGAACCAAAAACGAACGAATTTATACCACGTTCACCCCATCCCGGCAGCAACGATTTTTGCGCAACTGATAAGTTCCCTATATTCGCCTTTGAAATCACGATCTGTTATATGAAAAATCTCTTGATTATCGGCGCCGGACGCTCAGCAACTGTTCTGATTAATTATATTTTGGAGCAGGCAAGGCTGTATAATTTCTTCGTAACGGTGGGCGACGCGAATATTGAACTGGCGCAAAACAAGATAAATGGGCATCCGAACGGACGGGCTATTTGGCTGGATGCGTCAAAACCCAACGACCGTCGCGACATCATCAATCGCCACGATGTTGTTATTTCCCTGTTGCCGCCGCAAATGCACCTGGAAGTTGCGCAGGACTGCATCGTATTGGGAAAACACATGGTAACAGCCAGTTATGTATCGAAACAAGTGTTCCGCTTAGGCGATGAAGCGCGCCAACGTGCCCTCGTCTTCATGAACGAACTTGGCCTCGACCCTGGCATCGACCACATGAGCGCCATGCAACGCATTCATAAAATCCAGGAGGCTGGCGGCAAAATCACCGCGTTTTACTCCTACACAGGCGGTTTGGTCGCGCCAGAAAGCGATGACAATCCCTGGCATTACAAATTCAGCTGGAACCCGCGCAATGTGGTGCTGGCCGGACAGGGAACCGCGCAGTTTTTGGAAGATAATAAACTGAAATACATTCCTTATCGCCGTTTGTTCCGCCAATACCGCACCATTGATATTCCGGATATGGGAAAATGGGAGGTGTACGCCAACCGTGACTCCTTAATGTATAAAGATGCTTATGGTTTGCAAAACATCAAAACCCTGTTCCGGGGCACCATTCGCCACCAGGGATTTTGCGACGCCTGGAATGCGCTGGTTCGGATCGGACTCACGGACGCTACTTTCCCGATCGTGGATTCTGACAAACTTACTTACCATGATTTGATGGAAGCGTTTTTGGGTATCAGCCAACATACCGGTTCCGTGAAAGACCGCATTGCGAAACTGATTGAGGTGGAACCCGGCAGCGAGATTATACAAAAATTAGAATGGCTCGGCTTATTCAGCAAGAAACGCATCAAGGTGCAAAACGCCACGCCTTCATTGATCCTGGAAAACCTGTTGCTCGAAAAATGGGCGCTGCAACCGGCTGATAAAGACCTGGTTATCATGCAGCACGTTTTTGAATATGAAATAAACCGGCGCAAAAAGAAACTGACTTCTACCCTGATTATGAAAGGCACAAACGGTACAGAAACAGCGATGTCAAAATTGGTCGGGCTGCCCTTGGGTATTTTCGTAAAACTGCTGCTGCTTGGGAAAATTTCTACCACCGGGGTAAATATTCCAACCATGCCGGAAGTGTATGAGCCGGTGATGGCGGAGTTGGAAGAGCATGGGGTACGGTTTATTGAGCAGGAAGAGTAAGACCTGCCTGAAGATCTAATGTCGTAAACGTTAGTGAAGAGGTGTCATCTTCGAGGCACGAGAAGGTGACATCTCTGAACGGAGT
>JBAXTB010000093.1:0-17322 GCA_037130425.1 Bacteroidota bacterium | reverse complement strand
TACCCCTGATAAGCGCTAAGCGAAAAAACTGCCAAAATAGTTAGTTGGGCAAAAAAGCCCTTGCGTACTTACCTTTCCAAAATAACTTTTCCTGAAGCCAAACGCTTCCCATCCAAATCTATACTCCAAAAATAAAGCCCGTTTGGAAACCCTTGAGCATCAATCTCTTCCACCATACTTCCCTGGCCCAAAGACTTGCGCTTAACCTCTTGTCCCATCGCATTAAACAACAGAAATTCAGCGCCTTTTTCCTTAACATCATAAGACACCCAAAATTTTTGATGCGCCGGATTCGGGTATACTCGTACTGGTAACTGACCGGCCGTCACAGGTATATCCGTGCCCACTGTGATGATTTCAATATCCTTACACAACGTATCACAAATGCCGGATGCACCACATACGGTTAAGCATACTTCATAATTACCCGGAGCCGGAAAAGTATGCTGTGGCGATGCTTCACTGCTTATAACCCCGTCACCGAAATTCCAATGCCAACTTGCAGGCTGAAAATAGGACAAGTCGACAAAAGTGCGTTCGAGCGGCCCCTGAGACGCTTCTTGCTCCATCCGCCAAAAGGCAACAGTGGGTGGGGTAACGCCCAAAGAATCACAAGGACTTCCGGGCATATTGTATAATCGATAATGCGGATTGTTCGGTAGAAAGAATTTACTATGGGCTGGCATCACGATATCGTGTTGTTTAAAATTACAGGCTGCCCCTCGTTCATCCGGATTATGGATGGTGTGTAAGATATTGACGCCGTTTGCGCTACTCATATAAATGCGTTTATCCGGCCCCATAGCCATCGTGTGTAGACCGGTGGGAAGGCCGTAAACCGACAAAAAACCATCATAAACATCAATCAGTTGCGCTGAAGCGCTGATATCAGGCGCGTCGGTATCATATTGATATAAGCGCTCTACTTCATTTGTTAAATAGAGATACCGGGAATTGGGAGAAAAACAAGCCCATGCGGCATAAACGACCGTATCCGGAATACTAACGCTGGTTCCATTTGAAAGCGTGCCGGAACAGCGGTCAAAATCGTACATCCGAAACGCGGAGGGGTGATCGCCTCCAAGGCGTACAAATTTTGATCCGTCCGGGGAAAACGTACACATCAAGTTGTAGTATTGGCCCGGTATCCACGAATCACTCACCTGTTGGGCTATGGGGCCGTGAAGCCCGTTGGGATCCAACAAATAAAAATAATACAAATCGCTTGCCTGCGTAGGTACGACCACCCACCAATCTCGCCCATTCCCATGTCTGACAGCCGTATAGGTTCGGGATAAAAGTCCTTTTTGTAATACTATGTTTTTCTCAGTTACCGCTCCCAGGCCGTTATTGAGATTCATATTTATTTTTGTAAACATGACATCTATCGAATCTATCTGAGGAAATCTTCTGTTATGAAATAGCACATACTCATTCGGGTGGCCAGGAAAAGGCAAACTTAAAATTCCCTGATAGGACAAATAACCTAAACTATTCGTATTACAATAATAGTTTTGATAATACCCTGGACTCAACTCTCCCCCATTTTCCATTGTATTATTTTGTTTATTAATTACGTTACACCCGCTTGAATAAAATTGTAAATTTCCTGTACTATCAGACATACATATAGGATTATCCATATCATAGTTAATATTAAAAAAATTGATTTGGGGATCACCTGATTTAAAATCAATAAAATCGCCGCCAAAAAATGAATTCTGATTGCTTGGCTCATAACCAAGTATCCACACAAAATCATTTTTATCCTGGCATAAAGATTTTACAGAAAACACAAGGAGTAGGGGCAAGCAGAGTAGATATTTTGTTAATTTCATTTTAATAGATTTAAATAAATATACCCGGCCAACAAAACGTTGACCGGGCATAAAATGGCAGTAATCAATTATTTAGTAACAACAAAACGTTTGGTTTCTTTATGGCCTTGCGTATCGTTCAACAACAAAAAGTAGGTTCCTGTCGAAATTCGCTCTAATAACAAATGGACCTCTGTCTCCTGTAAGATATTGGGTTTTGACAAAATGATACGGCCGGACAAATCAGATACATTTATACTACCTGTAAATGATTTTTCAAAATGGATTTGAAGATCATTTTGGGCTGGAACCGGAGACAAATTCACCTTAAAATATTCAGGTAAAGAATTGTTATTTCTTTCCTCTTCGCAAGGATTTGTGATTGGGCCATCAGGTAAATACGATGCCGGATCTGATGGAGGCAACATATTTTTGGCCCTTAGAATGGTCTTGCCCGCTATTTTCTCACATTGCAGTGCTATTTTATGGAGTTCGCTATAATCGCCTTCTGAAAATGGTTCTGCTTTCGCCTTTTTTATTCTAAGTCCATTCAAAATTTTCTGGTTGCGTTCATAAACTGTTTCTTCCGGTAATGAAGCCAATAACTGTGAACAACTTTGTAGTGCATTCGCCCTATTATTTGAGACATTTGCTAATACTGCATCCGTACTTTCTGACAATTCGGATAACCGTTGTAGTGATAAAGACCTATATACCCAAAAGTCATTATTATCATTCACATCTGCTACAGAACTGTGTAATGTGCCTTCCAGTGAATCCATCCTAATTAGAATAGATTGTCTTTCAGAATAATTATTGTTCAGAATATTTTGGCTATTTAAATCAATAGTCATTGCATGATTTAACTCCTCATCAAATTGTGCGAATATTCCTGCGGACGAACCAATATGCTCATTGTAAAAAGTAGATGCAAAAATATTGCTATTTTTTAAATATGGATAACGCAGTAATTGTGCTATTACCTCACGACGGTTTTCCCATTCCGTAACGCCCTGTGGTGCTGTAAATTCCTGATTTTGAAGAATTGTTTTATTTCTGGCTTCATCGATTGCCTCGCTAAAAGGAGTTACTGGGAAACAATGGTTTGCACCATTTTCACAAGAGAATACTGGAACAAACCAGCCGCTAACAGGAGCAACAGGAACAGGAGTTTCACTAAGCAAAGTTGGATCATACTCAAATATACTAGAAGAGTAATCTGGAACATTTTTATGCCATGCTCCCCAATCCGGGGAGTAATCGGCCTCAACCCAATGGTTGTGTTTGCAATGCTGGATACCAAGCTCACTACCAACTTCCATCAATAAACCTCCTGTTTTCTCCGACGGATAAGAAGTAATAGGAGACACATTATGATGCCCTATTACGTTTCTCCGAAAATCAGAATCATTGCAATGATTGTTTAAGTGAAATCCTCTCAAAGTATAATCTGACAAATTATTACATATGTCCCAAGGCCCTGACTCAATAAAATGGTAGGCGCACATACCATAATCATATTTTTGATTAGTCCCTGTAATTTGATTAAAAACCAGTTCATTATCAGAAGATGGAGATTCCCAAGCATGGATGTTCAATGCCCACCGATTTCTATAAGATTGATTATCAATATTTTCAGAAAAAATATGATTATTTTGCACCCTATATCCGCCTGTTTCCTTCATCAAAATATCAACAATAGAAGATGTATAATCCGCTGCCTGACTAGGTACTGAACCGCCTGGTCCAACTTTAATCCCATTATTATCTATTAACATATAATCATGTGTACCAGGAAACCCTTCAACTTTAATAGCGCTTCTTCGTTGATTTCCATTCGTAGTATTCGTAAAGTCCTGAATATCAATTATATTGTCTTTAATTGTATTTCTAAATGAAGAAGGCGTTGATACCCCTCCGCTTGAACGTTCAATATCAATCCCGTTTTTGCCATCCGCCGGATTTACAGTATTATCATCATTAATGTAAATGAAATTATTAGTAATTTTGATCACCTCCTGATTCGTATTTCCTTTTGATACGATATTGTTTGTCTTACATCCAACAAATTGTGAAAAGGAAACTGCCAAATTCGTTCCAGTACTTTGAATATCCTGATTATTATCGTAAAAAGAATTAAGCAAGGTTGAGTTATTCGCACCCAAAATATTAACATTACCTGTTTCAGATAATATAGCATGTTCTTGTGCACAGTTGAAACTACCATAATACAAATTAAGTGTTGACCCCTGTAGACACTCAATTTGTACTTTGTGATCAACGAAAAAGTTAAGATCACTTGTATTTACGATAGAGGCCCCCACAGTTAGTACTGCTTTTCTTAATCTGATAGCCGCCTCAGATCGATCACCTGTATAAGTTGGAGCACCGCAAAAGAAATAATTACCGAGAATAAGCGCGTTAGCCGCCACATTGACTGCATAAATATCAACATTATTACGGCTAAAAATATTTCCCACAATTTTTATAGCACCACTACTTCTTATAGTTATCCCAATTTGAGCATTTCCCATTTCATTACCGCTGTAATCAAGCGTTCCGCCTGTTTCAACACTTATTCCTAGCCAACCGGTTGGTGAACAACTAAAGTATCTTGTTTCAGTACTTTTTAGATGTGCATTGCTTACTACAATTTTCCCATTTGGTCCAAAAAATATTACGGAGGAAGTAATGTCAAAATAGGAGTTAACTGTAAAAGTTGTGTTTATAAAAATATTTTTATGATCCCAAGTTGAATACAATAACGATGATGTAGATGTTGGGGTATTGATTTGAATTTCTGGGGTAAAAAATGAAATATCAGGACAAAGCGAGGTATTGGTTTGGTCGTAGCTGCAAGAAGCAAAAATTTGTGCAGAAGTTGCCGCAATGTCAAATAATAAAAATAGCAAAACTATGAGTCCTATAATTGCGATGCGGCGATGCGGCGATGCGGCAATGCGGCAATGCGGCAATGCGGCAATGCGGCAATGCGGCTCGTTGTAAATTTACAACAATTTTAAATTTTTTTAACAATTGTGTCATTGAATTTGTTTTTAGTGAATTAATAAAGCGTTGTGCCGGTGGTACACCAGCAAAAATTCCATCAAAAAATACGGAAAACTATTGGATTAATAAATAAGAAAACATTTTCTACGATACAAATTTATAATAAAAAATCCTACCTACAAACTAAAATAAATAATTTAACATACAAAGGTTATCGAATGACCGGAAGATCGCGGATGTGTTGCTTGAAATGCAATAGCGCCTACCAGGAACTACCCCTGATAAGCGCTAAGCGAAAAAACTGCCAAAATAGTTAGTTGGGCAAAAAGTGATCCTCTGATGCGCATTGCCAAACCTGACAGGTTAAACCTCGCTTTTAATACCTCACTCCTTCACAAAACGCCCCACCAGCACCCGATCCGAGCAGCGCACCCGCACGCAGTACCAGCCTGCCGGCAAACGCTGGATGTAGAGTTGACCTGTGCCGTAATCGGTAGTTTTCCAATCCATGAATTGGCTGCAATTTCTACCCGCAGCATCTAATATTTCAATGGATTCTATAGGCGTGTGACTGTTTTCCAGGTGGAGGTACAGGTCGTTTTGTGCGGGATTGGGTGATATTTCCAACCCCGGTCTAGCTTCCAAGTCAGAAACCCCGGATATTACCGTCTGGCAAGTATCGGTGCTGTGATCGCCGATGTATTTAGCAAAATACCTGGAAGGTTGGCCATACCCACGACGTACAATTTATCCTGGTACACCATCATATCGGTAGCAATATCATAGGGGCTACACAAGCCCCCGCCGACTTCTTTCCAATGTTCGCCATCCCAGCGCATGATCTTGTTACCCTTGTTTCCTGCATTTTTGGCAAAGTAGCCGCATACATATAACTCATCTTTATACACCACCATATCTTCAATGAAACTGTCGCCCCCATGCATACCTCCGCCTACGCTATGCCAAGCGGTACCATCGAAGCGGGCAATATCATCGTTTTCAACTCCGTCTAAGATCGTATAATTGTTACCACTTACATACCATTGGCCTTTGTAGTAAGTAATACTTTTCAATACCGGAATATCGCCATTTATGTTGAGTATAAAAGGCAGGCCTTTCCACTTAGTACCATCCCAGATAGCCACCGAATTACAGGTATCTCCATCTGCCATTCGAAATAAGCCAACACAGTATAGTAAACCATCTTTTTCGTAACTACCATTTAAACCGGGAATGGTAAAAGGGCTATAAAACAATCCTGGATTACCAACCGAAGACCAGATGCCTCCATCCCATTTTGCAACTCCTTGAACAGGAACCCCTGAAATTTGATCACCTACAAAACCAACATATATTTCATTTTTATAGCGGTTAATATAAGCCAGATTACCACAATTGACATTTCCGCAAACATCCATTCTACCTTGCTGCATAGGGTTAATTGTTATACCATCGTAAAAAGAAATACCGTTGAGGGTATCCGTTCCATTAAATTTGAAGTCACCGCCTACATATAAAAGATTATCAATCGTATCCTTAAAAAGACAGGTTGGAGGGCGGTTGAAGTTTCCAATTTGTTGCCATTCCTGTGCGTAAAGCATTAAGGAAAAGCCTGAAAATAATGTTACAATTAAAATGTGTCTCATAAGGTAAAGATTTTGCCCCCTCCAGGGCAATGTCATTGACTTAAGGGTTACCACAGCCCCAAAGGGGCGAAATCATTAGAATTGGGCAACGCCCAATTTAAAATAGCCAAGATTTTTGAGAAGCCCTGAAAGGGCGAAATCATGCGTAGTGCCGGATGATTTCGCCCTTTCAGGGCTTAGATATCGCGTTATCTCGAAGGCACAGGGTGTTACCCTGTGTTAATGATTCCGCCCCTTTGGGGCTTTAAAATCCTTAAGTCAATGACATTGCCCTCCAGGGGGTAATGGTGATAATTAAATTTTGATAAAGGATAATATCGAATTTTGATGATTATCGCTTACTAATACCCTGTAGAGGCCACTTTCCCGCCTTTGTTGAATGTTCCTTGTTCGTCGCTTCTTGTTGGATGTTCCTTGCGAGATGTTCCTTGTTAAACGCAGAACCAACCAACCCTGCCTCATGCGAAAATGGAGTTGATAAATCGGAACTGCCCCCCATGCAATAGCGCCTACCAGGAACTACCCCTGATAAGCGCTAAGCGAAAAAACTGCCAAAAAAATTTAATTAAGCAAAACCGGATTATAGCGCGTGTTTGGACCTCTTGTTTTTCGGAGCGTATTCATGCCACATACTTAATGCGCCACAACCAATTTTTTAGTTTGAACCTGACCGGCTGCCGTACGCAACATGCAGTAGTAAAGTCCAGGGCTTAGGCTGTGCGCATCAACGGTTACCTGATGGTCGCCGTTTGTTTCAACTTGATTATTCAAATAAGTCTCTATTAATTTGCCGGTTATATCATATAACTTCAGCGTAGTGCTTGTCTCTTGTCCCAAATGATAGCGTATTTCGGCCGACTCGGAGGCCGGGTTGGGTACGATCGCGAAGGATTCAGAGGGGATTAAATTAAGTTCGTTATTGTCGGAACGGCCTCCATTGCCGCAATCTTCTTTTTGGAAGATGTAAAGTTTCATGTCGCAGAGGAAAGGATCTCCCTTGAAATTTTCGCCGTGGCCGCCGTTTTTGCCGATAATGCCGGCAGCGATGGCTCTGTCGAGGCAACCGCAAAGTTCCGATTTGCGGAAGCGCAGCAGTTCAATCGGATACGAAGACGATACCGTGGTAGAGATGTCGTAATAGCTGTAAAAACCGGATTCAAGGCGGAAAAAATCCACGTCGCATTTGCCGCATATTTCCGCATCGGGATCTAAGTTGACGTGCGGCATGGTAACGGGTTCTACGCCCAACGGCTTACCATATTCGTCGACACCGCCACTGAGGTACACGATGATGTCGGTAATGATAACAAAATCTGAACTGCTGGTTTTTTGCGCCCCGTTGCTGCAATTTTTGGTCAACTGGGCAACAACGCGATCATGGTGTTGAAGTTGCGGAGAAAAAGCAATTGAGCAAGAGGTTGCGTTTCCTGGCAGGTCAAATGCCGAGTATGGCTCGCCGTTTACAAAAATCCGCATCAGATATGAGTTTGCTTCCGGCGAAAAATCCCAATGGTAGGTTGCCTTTTCAGTGTTATAAAAACTCGGCTCAAGGTTTCCGGGTGGATTACAAGATTGTGCATTTAGGTCCTGAAAGGAAAACAGAAAAGCAGGAAGCAGCAGGACGCAAATAAATTTCAAGCGTGTTTTAAAGTTGTACATTCTCATCGTAAGTCTTTATTGATTCAATTTTATTGATGGGCAGCCCTTTTCAACAACTCAAAATTAGGTTCATTTTAGCCCTCATAGCGAATACAATTTTTAAAAAAATTCCCGTAAATACTTATATTTGAGCCTCAATTTTCCAACATAAAAATCTGTAAATCAACCCCTTAGAAAAATAATCATTTTCCCTCCGATTTGACATAAAAAATTCGAAATGCAACACGCAAAACTGATCGAGCTCTTATCTCATTTCAGCCTCAAAGACCTAAAAAGATTAAAAGCCCTGGCCGATTCGCCGTTTTTTAACACGCAGGAGCCGATTCGGGCATTGATGGAGTTTATATTGATGTACGCACCCGACTTTAGCAATCCAAAATTTAACTATAAAAATGCCTATAAACACGTATTTGGCGAAAGAAACATCAAATCTGATCCTAAAACGGCGGTGGCCAAGGTGATGTCTAAATTAATGGATCTTGTCCGGCATTTTATTATCCAGCAAGAACTTGATCAAAACCCTTTACAGCAATCGTTTTATTTGATTCGTTTTTTCAAACGAAATTCAATGGTGCAATTCATTCCAAAGTTATTGGATGATGCCGGCGATTTGGTTGACCAAGACCCTTATCACGACGAATATTACTTTCGTTACAAGATGCTGCTTGAGTCGGAGTGGGCCTCTTATTTGAATATGACACAGGACAAATCGAAACCTGATTATAACCTCAATGGTCAGAATGAGGCGCTTGACATGTATTATGCCCTTTCCAAACTTCAAATGTATTGTTTCGCAAAAAATGAAGAACGCCGGGTTTTTGTCGACTTTGACTACTCACAAATGTCGCAATTGCTTCAATGGGTTGAGCAAACCAACCTGATACAGGATTTTACGATCCGCACCTGGTACAAGGCGTTGCTACTCCTGAATGATCCGTCTATCCAAAATTTCCGCGCGCTCAAAAGCGCCATTCATCAGAATGAGATGAGGCTAAATCCTACCAATTTAAGGATGCTTTACTCTTATTTGGCTAATAACGCACGGGTAATTTTCAGCAACCGTCAAACCTATTTCAGCGAATTATTTGAACTTTACAAAGAACAAATCAAACTCGGCACCTTGCATATAAACGGCTACCTCACCCCCGTTATGCTGCGCAACATCACCATCGTGGGCCTAAAACAACGCGAATTCAATTGGGTTGAACAGTTTATCCATGACAACAGCGACAAAATCGTGCCCACCTACGTGGAACGGGAAGACACCGTCGCCCTTTGTAAAGCCTACCTGCATTTTGAAAAAAAGGAATATCAGAAAACCCTCGACGTCATTCATACCTTGCGTTATGAAAGTCTGTTTACCAAAATGGACGAGCGTCGCCTGCGTATGATGTGCTATTATGAAATGGATTTAAAAAGCCCGCTGGAAGACCTTATCAACAGTTTTCGAAAGTTTATTACCGACCATAAAAAACGGATTCCGGTCAATTATCTCGAAGAAAACAGGCTGTTTATTCAGTTTATTTACAAATTATGCAGTACCAATCTAAAAAATCGGGAGAACAGGCAAGCCTTGTCTGATGAAATCCGACAGGTGCCCATTCTCCCGGAAAAAGAATGGCTGTTAACAAAAGTGGAAGGAGACCGGGATTAATATCCCCCGTTCCCGGCCCCCAACCCACTATTTTTAACGCACTATGGTCAATTTACGGCTCGAAGGCACGCCTTTCGCATCTGTAACGGTCACGATGTACAAGCCCGCAGGCAATGTTGAAATATCCATGCGGATATTTTGGTCATTGTTGTTTGCTACCAGTTTCGATTTACCGGTCAGATCGGCAATGGTTACGGTCACGGCTTCTGTTACGGCGCTGCGCGTGATCGTCACCTCATTCATGGCCGGGTTTGGTACAAGTACGAAATCACTGCCTTTGAAATCAATGATATTGGCGCCTTCATTGCGTTCTTTGCCTGGTTTGCCCAGGTGGGCGCATAATTCGCTTGGCGGAACATCGACGCAGGCTTTACCCATGCAGTAACGAACGGGTTCTCCCGGAATCGACACTAAAACGGTAAAACACAAGGTATGGCTGAAGGAGAAATCGGTCAGGTCTCCTTGAATATAGTAATTGCCGGCCGAATAGGTATAGCTTACGCCGCTTACCAGTCCTAATTGATTGGGGATCACATCAATCGTTGCGCCCGCAGGCGCGCCTTGCACGTTGATGTTGAAGTGATAATGCGGATACCCGTACGGATCGACTCCAGTGCAAACGATATTTGTAATTTTTACTTTCAGGTCGCAGAATGGCACCTCTTCACAATCCCTGATTTCAAGTTTGACTTCTGTACAACAATCTTTGCCGTTCCACATTTTGCCGCACACTAATCCGCCGTAAACGCCCGGTGAACCGAAGAAGGTGGTAGACAATACGGTGATGACGCCGCCGCCAGGAAGCGTATATGGCGAAAGCGGGTAAATGCCAGTCGGCGTTTTTACATACACATCCGTCAGATCGCAGCCGTAATTTGCGATGGCAACGTTCAGTTTGTAAATGCCGTTGCCGATACAAATAACATCTGATTTCAGGAATTCCAATTTGCAATCG
Organism: Bacteroidota bacterium; assembly: GCA_037130425.1. GTDB lineage: Bacteria > Bacteroidota > Bacteroidia > Chitinophagales > Saprospiraceae > M3007. Next base: position 6,582 of record JBAXTB010000093.1, on the reverse strand, counting down.
CAACCGTCGCAAGGAGGCAGGGTGCCGCACCATTCAAACTTACACTTGTCAATCACTTCGCAATCCTTTGTAATATAGCCAAGGAAGTCGATACAACCGTCCATTGAACTGCCATCCCAAACCAATTGGCCGTGGATAACCGTCATAGCGCCGCCGCCGGGTAAATAACCATTGGAGGGGTTAGACAGCGTTACCGAACCGAATGAGGACGAAACGACCAGCCCGTCGAGCGCTGCCCCGTTGTTGTACACATATAAAGTGAAATCATAGATCGGCAATCCTGTTTGCGGGTCTATTCCGATGCATTTGAATTTGTACTCCCCTACTTTAATGTCACATTTGTAGCATTGATCCGGGTTTTGCGCGATGTTGATGTTGATTGGTTCGCTTTCCGTATCGCATCCGGCGCCGTGGCTTACGATCACTGTGTACACGCCGGACGTTCCGATGGTAATCGTCGGATTGGTCTCTCCGGAAATCGGCGAACCGTTCAGGGTCCATTGGTAGGTGCAGCCCGAACAAAGCGGGGCCTGCCAGACAACTTTTTCACAGTAGTCGTAGCAACCCACCATAACATTGCTCAAATCGGGGCGTCCGTCCAAATAGTAGTCCTTTTGGGCCGTGCAACCCCACTGATCGCTGGCAGTTACCGAATAGAAACCGCCTTGTTCTGCATAAATACTTGCGCTGGTAGCGCCGGTGCTCCAGTTGAAGTAAATTGGCGTAACCGCCGAATTTGCCGTCAAGGTAGCCGGAGCACAGGCGGTAATTGGCGAAATGGTAAGGTCATTGATACCCGGATGCACGGTAGCCGTTGCAGAACCCGAATTAGAACAACCCGTTACAGGATCCGTTATGGTTACGGAGAACGTGTAAACGCCTGCCGTACCGCCATATACATCAATGTCCGGAGAAGTTCCTGTTTCGGTTCCGGAAGGCGTTGTTACGACCCAGGAATAGTTGTAAGCACCGATATCAGCCGACATGTGGATATTCTCATACAGGCAGTAATCGGCATTTCCGATGATTTGAACATAGGGCGGCGGTACAATCGTCACCGGATTTGCCAGCACATTATACACGCAACCATGACCGTCGGTAGTTTTTACACCATAAATACCGCTTGCATACGCATTGTATGTCGTCGTAGCCGACGGGCCTTGCAAGGTCACACCGGATGCTGCTGAATTATACCAGGCATACGTCAGAGATCCGGGTAACGCGCCCGGATTTGCCGTAATGACAACCGGCGAACCGGCGCAAGCCGTTCCGGAAGTCGGCGACAAACTCGTGGTTGGGTTTGCGCCACGTTGCCAGGTTGAAATTGGGTGCGTTTCCGTATTTGAACAACCGTAATTATTGGAAATGGTTAAGGAAACCGTGTAGCCTCCCGCGCTATACGCATACGTGCGCTGCGGCGTAAACAAACCGGACGTAGCGCCGTCGCCAAAAGCCCAGTTATATCCGCTCAGACCACCGCCGGTAGAAGTATTGCTAAACGAAACCGGTACGCCCTCACAAACCGGTGAAGTAAATGCAAAATTTGCATCCGGCATTCCGGGTACATTAATTGAAAGCGTTTTGCTACAAATTTGCGCTCCAATTGTCACTTTTAGCGTAATGGTATGCGCCCCGGCACTTAGCGCAGTTGTGTTCAACACTGAACCGGTACCGATTAAGGTAGTGCCGTCATACCATTGTTTCAGGCTGGGCGGGAAAGCCGGCAAATATTCCGACCAATCGCTCAAAATGGTGTGCATGACCATTGACGAACAGTCGTAATTTACGTTAAAGTCCCCCTTGAATTTCACGGAAACCGTTTGCACATACACTACGGTACAAGCAGTACTTGGATCATACGAATACAATGCCACCTGATAATATCCGGAATGGGCATAAACATGCGTAACAGTACCTGGTGTTGAACTGGTCATTCCGTCACCAAAGTTCCACCCCACAAATGTGGATGTTGACGGTAATGATGTAAAGGTGTAACTATCACAACTTTCTGTATTCGTAAATTGCATTGCTGTACCCGAACAAATCGGGCCAGTGCAATTTACAACCGTGGTTGAAATGGTAGAAGAACAACCCGTAACCGGGTCTATTGCCTGTACGATATAAGTACCCGGCGAAGTTACCACCAAGGTCGGACCGGTACCGCTACCGCTGCCAGACCAAACATACGTGCATACATTTTGGGTTGAAACAGTTAGTGTTGTGCTTGTAATCGAAGGCGCGCATAACACCAAACCATTTGATGCCGTCACGTGTGCGATCGGAACAGGATTGATGTTTACGGTTGTGGCTGCGCCCGTGGTTGGGTTGCCGCAAATATTCAAATTGAGCGTAACACTTACCGGGAAGGAGCCTGCGCTATTCCAACTATGCGATGGCGCTGCCAAAGTGCTCGTACCGCCATCGCCGAAATTCCAACTGTATGATCCGATGCCGGTACCTGGTGAAACAGAAAGCGATACCGAACTTCCCTGACAAGCGGGATTCGGGGCCGCAACTACGGAATATGTCGGTATTTGGTTTACATTTACCACATAAGTAGATGTTACAGAACCGCCGCAAACGGTAGCCGTGCAAGTAATCGTCACTGCGCCGCTTGCATTTGAGTTGAATAAAACATTCACCGGCGCGCCACCCTGACCGCTTACGACACTTGCCGCCGTTGCTGGCGATATTGTCCACTGCAAATCAGTATAATGCGAAAGGGCCGATACAACACCGTAGGTTTTGGTGTCATTTATACAAGCAGATGCAGGGCCTGTAATGAAATTTGCAGGGGCAACATACTGGCTGATCGAGAAATTAAGCGCTCCCGATTCGCAAAACGGCGCTTGTGTGCTTACTGCCGTCACGGAAAGCGACATTGCGCCGCCGCCCGTCCAAGTTGCCGTAACCGTTGGACCTGCCGAACCTGACAAAGTGCCGCCCGTGATGGTCCAATGGTAAATAACACCCGGAGGAGGCACGGTACTTAAGGTGTAAACGTAAGGCGTATTTAGACACACTGAATTTTCGCCCACCAGCGTACCGGTCGGTGTTGCCGGAGGGGCAATGATCTTGTAAACAGCTGTTGGCGTTACACTGCAATAGACGCCCGATATGTCCTCAACAGAAATAACGTAAACGCCGGGCGCCCATGACGAAGGCGGCGAATACGAAGTTCCTCCGATAAACGGTGCGACAACAGTGCCGCCGCTTGCGTTTGTTACAGTCCATTGGAACGTACCGGAAACACTTAGGCCCGTTAAATAGAAAGTATGCGGTGGCTCATTCTGGCATAACTGATCCTGCGCGGGACTTATCCCAAACACTGGTTTTACCGTTACATCCAAGGGTTTTGATTCAAATTTACAATCTGAAAGGTCGTTTTCGTAGCCGTCTAATTTAATTGAACCAGTAGAATACCAAATGACGGTAACACAATTTGAATATGGATAAGTGGAAATAATAGTGCCTCCACTTACATGCCAGCCAAAATTAACACCGTTGGGCGTGCCGCCGATTTCGTTGATGCCCGGCTGAATCGGAACGCAATAGGTAACGGGTTCGCCTGCGCACACGACCGCTGGGCCAGTGATGGTAACCGAGTGGATAACCGGCACTTTAACGCATACCTCGCCGTCGCAAATATTGGGACAGCCCGATACTTTTACGCAAATCATACCGTAGCCATTAGCCGCAATAAATCCGTCGTTATCATCCCAAACAACGTTCACGGATTCAGGACTCGGATTCCCTGTAACCTGTCCGCCCTGAATCGTCCAATTAATCGCAGCGCCGCTGCAATTCCCTAAGTTTCCTACAGAATAAAACGCGCAATCTTTTAAACAAACCGTTGAAATACAACCGATTGACGGACTTAATACATCTTTTACGTCAATCTCAAATTTAATTTTATCCGTGCATCCGCATTCGTTCCGAACTGTCAGGGTACCGTGAAAAGCACCGGGCGTACCGTACACGTGCGAAGGATTCTGGTCGGTAGAAGTAGTGCCGTCGCCAAAATCCCAAAGCCAATAGGCGCCGCCTGCTGATAAATCCTGAAAATAAACTTCCTGGCCTTTACAGATGGTTAGCGGATTGGACGGATCCTGGCCGTTATACAAGAACTTCGCTGTTGGCGATTCAATAATTTTCACACAATGTTCTACGGTTTCGCTACAGCCGCCGGGTGAAGTTTCCGTCACAATCACGGTTCCGGAGCCTGCCGGGCCCCAGGTAACTGCAATGTTTGATCCTGTGCCCGTTACCGGGGTGCCTCCTACAATCGTCCATTTATACGTGTTGCCCGCAACCGGGGTTGTCCAATAATGTACCGTACTGTGTTCGCAAACTTTCCAGCAATCGTCTTTTTCTTCTTTAACTACTTTTCCCTCATTGTGTCCCTTGTCGGGGCAGTCAGAACTGAAATCCGTGAAAATCACAGGGTTTGGACGGGCGTAAACAGTCACATTAAGCGTGCAAGTAGTGCTGCTGCCGCCGCCATTTGGTGTAGCTGTTAGTGTAATTGTACCCACACCGGCTGCATACCAGTTCACCATAATGGTTGGCCCCACTGTGATGGAAGGTGTACCGCCCGTGACCGACCAGGCGTACGTGTACCCGGTTGTTGTGGAGGATTCATACGTTTCCAACTGATTGACGCAGCTCACGCTCGGCCCGACGATCGGACAGGGTGCTGCGACATTGCCGGCAAATAAAAAGGTCATTTGCAACAACATGATAAATGTCGCAAATGACCAGTTACGGATAGTGCTTGATCTCATTTGTAAATAGATTAATGGTGAAAAAATGATCGATTTCATCACAAACCTATTCAGCGGGGGCGGCGCGTTCAATTACAATTTCAAGCAGTTTTCCTAAAAAGGTCATCGACAAAGATCATATTGGGAATCCCAATTGCAACGCGGAGGGTGTATCATAAGTCCTTTTTTAAGCGACTTGAGGATCGTTCACAAAATATTATTCTGATGACCGAGCGTATTGTCGGGGTGACTGGTAGTCACTACCCTTGGCTGCGCGCTATTGAAAACATCGAACCCAACTCACTTACCTTTTCAGCCCCATTTCCCGGAATGGCATCTTTTTAAAAGAAAACTTTAACACAAACAATCAAGCCTTCGCGGTTTCGCGTTGTTTTTTCATATTCAACGCCACTGCTTTAGCCGCTTTCATGGGAATAGCGATGCATTTCTTTTCCATATAATCCAGCATTTGCAACACCGTTTGTTGTGCTTGCGCATCCAATTGGGCGAATTCTTTGGAGAAAACCTGCTCGATTGCCTTCTGCTTTACCGCATGAACTTCTTCCGGGATATGCGACAAGGCGCGTTCCACCTGCCGCTCGTGCCAGAGTTCGCGGAAACCGTAAATCCGCTGGCGAATCAACACTTCCGCCTTCGCACAGGCGCGCGTGCGGTGCGCGAGATTTTCCTGGGCTACGGAGCGAAGTCCTTCTATTTCAATGTATTGTACCGGAAATCCTGTGGGAATACGTTTGTCTATATTATGCGGAATGGACAAATCAACGACTACTTTGGAATCCGTTTCGCCAGCCAATAAGCGCTCATAACATGCCGGATCAATAATGGCATCGGTAGCTGCGGTGCAAACAATCAGTGCATCAAAACCAGCCACATAAGTATGAAGCGCGTCGAACGGCAAGGCTTGTCCGCCGATATTTTCTGCTAACGATACCGCATTTTGATAAGTGCGGTTGAAAACGGTCACATTATGATAGCCATATTTCACCAAAAACTTGGCAAATAACTGATTGGTTTCGCCCGCGCCCACCATCAAAATCCGGGCGTCTTGCTTTAAACCCGTTTTGGTCATGGCGCTAAATGCCAAAGCGACCACCGACAATGCTTTTTCGCCGATGCCCGTTTGGGTGTACACTTCTTTGGCTGTTTCTATTGTAAATCGAACCAGCAAGCGGAGGTGGTCGCCGGTAATACCCCAGGCATAACTTTTATCATAAGCCTCGCGCAATTGGCGAATGATTTCCCGTTCGCCCACCACCAAACTATCCATGGAAGAGGCGACTTCAAACAAATGCTGAACGGCGTTGGCTCCGTGCAACATGCGCATTTGCGCGGCGGCGGTTTCTTGTACCTCGGTCATAAGATCAGGGCGAAAAGCGCGGAGCATTTCCAAGGGAAGATCTTCCTGTACAGGTTTTTGTGTATAAAATAAATACATTACACGATTGCAGGTAGCCAAGTACATCAGTTCCTGCCAGTTGAATGTATTTTTTAAATCTTGTAATTTGGCTGAATCCGCTTCTGGGATAATTGCATTTCCGATCGCATCAAGTGGGGCGTCCCGGAAGGTAAGGGTCAAAACATGAAAGCCGTCTAACATAGCAACAAGCCGATTGGGTAGTGTTTCCTATTAAGTTTGACAAAAGTAGTTCTGGCCTTCCGGCTGACTGTCACACCTGTGTCAATGGCCGAAGCCGAGCCTAATTTGGACAAAATCCAAACAAGATGTTTGCGGCCTACTACCTCCAGGGCAATGTCGTTGACTTAAGGATTTAAGATTTAAGATTACATGATTTAAGAT
>JBAXTB010000092.1:0-17337 GCA_037130425.1 Bacteroidota bacterium | reverse complement strand
GCCAAACACCCGTTGAACAATGGCATTAACAATGCAAACATGAGCGCAAACCAGCCGTAATGGCGAAATGCCTTAAAGCGTTTCGCCGCCAACATGCCCATTTCCAGTAAAAAAACCGCCAAAAAGCCTTTAAAAATATCGCTTGTAAATGGTTTGATCCCCTCTGCCTGTTTACTGTCGGAAATTAAACCAATCACCAAACTACCCACAATCATCAAAACGGAACCATTGGTAAATGACTCCTGAACGATGTGTTTTAAACTGTGTTTGCCCTTGTCTCCTGTGTCAAAACGACGAATCAACACAACCCCGATGATAATAGCCGGCGCCTCCATTAAGGCCATCGCCGCTACCATGTGCCCGCCAAAATGCTGGCCAAGCTGTTCCAAAAAACTGGTAGCCGTTATAAACGTTACTGCGCTTACGCTTCCATACGTAGCCGCAACCGCCCCGGCATCATAGACCTTCATGCGGCTTTTAAGGATAAAAAAGGAATAAATCGGTACAATAATGGCAAATGCAACGGCCAATAATAATGTGTAAATGATTTCGGCCGTAAACCCGCTGTGCTGAAGTTCCTGCCCGCCCTTGAACCCGATGGAGAACAACAGATACAATGACAAAAACTTGGAGGTTGACTCCGGTATCTGCAAATCACTGTTGACCAACGTTGCAATCACCCCCAATAGAAAAAACAACAGGGTCGGATTGGTTAAATTTGAAATCAAAATCTCTGTACTCATATTCCTTCTGAAGTAAAATGAAATTGAATTTTCGGAAAATTCTCCTGCACGGTCTGTAAAGTCCAAGCGGTTTCAGCCAAAAACACCCAGTTTCCATCCTTGTCTTTGGCGACATCACGCTTGCGGCGCTCCAAAAACTCCTGCAAGTCTTTTGGGTTTTCTGCCGTGATCCAGCAAGCCCGGTTCAAATTCACGGGTTCGTAACGGCATTTGGCTGTGTATTCCGATTCAAGTCGGTGTTGAATGACCTCAAATTGCAGTTGCCCAACCGTGCCGATGATACGCCGTCCGTCTGTTTGACGGATAAACATTTGCGCCACACCTTCGTCCATCAATTGATCCAAACCCTTGGCAAATTGTTTCTGCTTGAGTGGATCCGCATTTTCAACATAACGGAACATCTCAGGCGAAAAGGCGGGCAATCCTTTGAAATGCAGGATTTCGCCTTCTGTCAGCGTATCCCCGATTTTAAAATTGCCGGAATCGTAAAGACCCACCACATCGCCCGGATAGGCTTCGTCGAGCAAGGTCTTTTTACTGGCCATAAACATCGTAGGGTTCGGGAAACGCAAATCGCGCTCCAGCCGGATATGCCGATAGTTTTTATTCCGTTCAAAACGCCCCGAACATATACGCAAAAACGCAATGCGGTCGCGGTGGCGCGGATCCATGTTGGCAAAAATCTTAAAGATAAAACCCGTCATTTTTTCTTCTTCCGGCAGCACCTCGCGCTCCTCCGCGTCGCGCGCGAGCGGGGTGGGCGCAATTTCCACAAAGCAATCAAGCAATTCCTTTACGCCGAAGTTATTCACCGCCGAGCCAAAAAAGATGGGGCAAATATGGCCGTTTTGGTATTCTTCCTTGTGAAATGGCGGATAAACGGTTTCAACCATTTCCACTTCTTGCCGAAGTTCCGCAGCCGGGCGCTCGCCGATATGCTTTTCCAAATCGGGGCTGGAAAGGTCGTCAAATACGATAATTTCTTCTTCGTCCTGTTTTCCGTGCGGGTTAAACAGCACCAATTTTTTCTCGTACATATTATATACGCCTTTAAAACGCTGTCCCATACCGATCGGCCAGGAGAGCGGGCGCACTTTTACATCCAATTTTTGTTCAATTTCATCCAGCAAATCAAAGGCGTCTTTGCCCTCGCGGTCGAGTTTGTTGACAAAAAAGATGATCGGCGTTTTGCGCATCCGACACACTTTGGTCAACTTTTCCGTTTGTTTTTCGACACCATTCGCTACGTCAATGACCACAATGGCCGAGTCGACCGCCGTAAGAGTACGGTAGGTATCTTCGGCGAAATCTTCGTGACCAGGCGTATCTAAGATATTGATTTGCAGGTCTCTATATTCAAAACCCATTACAGAGGTACTCACGGAAATTCCGCGTTGCCGCTCGATTTCCATAAAGTCGGACACCGTACTTTTTTTGATTTTGTTGCTTTTTACCGCGCCGGCCGTTTGGATGGCGCCTCCAAAGAGCAGCAGTTTTTCGGTGAGGGTCGTTTTACCGGCATCCGGGTGGGCAATAATGCCGAAAGTACGGCGGCGGGCAAGTTCTTGCAGGTATGTTGACACGAATACTTCGAATATTTAGGCTTAAAACGGGCGCAAAGGTAGGGTTCTTAAGGCAGTCTATTTTACAAAAATTGAATTTTTGATCCAAAAGCGCCAAGGCCAGGCCGCGCATTCGGCCGCATAGTCTACGCCAATGCGCGGACCGGCGGCAATTTCCGCTTCAGAAATTTCAATTCCAGGGTCTTCGAGCCAGAATGGCGTGTTTGCTGCAAGCATATTTTGCCCGGTAAAAGCGGTGGTCAGCCCCAGCGATTTGCTTAACGCGCCAGGGCCGGTTCCGATTTGTTTGTGTATTTTTTGAAATTGCCTTGGTTTTATGCTTGAGTCCGGCAAAACAAGTCCGCGCCTTCGGCCCATTTCCTCGATGCCTTCAAGGGGTTCAATGCCGCGAATGAGTACGGCATGGGCAACATCTGCCGGACCTGTTACCACATTAAACAGGTGATGAATGCCATAACAAAGATAAATATAGGCATGGCCGCCCTCCCAAAACATAATTTCTGTGCGCGCCGTGCGTCGGTTGCCGTACGCATGAGAAGCCTTGTCTTCGGGCGCGCGGTACGCCTCGACCTCCGTGATTTTACCGGACGTGCGAACGCCATCAAACGTGGTGACCAATATTTTCCCAAGCAAATCTTTGGCCACCTGAAGTACATCCGAGCGGACAAAAAAATCACCTGAAATACGCTTGTTTTTAAACATAAAACATTGAAAATAAATACAATAAACAAAAACTAAGCCTGCGATAAAACGCTGCTCCGATATCGAAACCAATCGATTCCATGCACGGAAACACCGCTTTGGCCGGCAACGTATTGCGCCAAAATGGACAATGTAATGCCGGTCGGATTGATCTTTCCGGATTTACCTTCTAAAACCGCCGAAGCATAATTTGCCAGCGATTTATAGCTCAGCAATTCACCGGTTGCTTCAAACAGCAACCAACTCAGGGTTTGGGCTTTTCCGTGTGGTAGTTTTGTAAGCGGTTCGCCAAAGGCTTTGGCATGAACTTCTGAAAAAAGGGTGCAGAAGATGGGGAAGTCTTTCTGATCCATGGTGGGTTCGGTTTTTATGAGTGAGTCATTTGGTCATGCAAAAATGGTGTATTCCAGATAATTTCCAAAATATTTCTGCGGCAATTCTAATACATGGCCACATTATTCTTTCAGGCATCGTACTTTTGTCAACATTTCCGGCTTATTTTTTCATGTTAGCCGCCATTTCCAGATTGATTTCTATGCCTGTTTTGTGTTCTTTGCATCCTTTTCCTGGCGCTACCTTTGGGTTGTGGCAAATTGTTGAAGAACCTGCTTTTTTCAGCGATGATTTGCCGCTTTCTGCATCCGAAGCGACCGAATTGGCTCCTTTAAAGGGCTTGAGGCGCATGGAATGGCTGGCGGTTCGCTGGTTGTTGCACAAAGTTACGGGCGTCGAAATTCGCTTGCCGCTTGCGAAGGATGCTTTTTCCAAACCCTTTTTCCCGGAACACCGCCACTTGAGTTGCTCTTTGAGTCATTCTCAAGGGGTGGTAGGCGCCTTGTTAGCCGAACCTGGCGATTTGGCCATCGGCTGCGATGTTCAGATGATGGTTGAAAAAATGGCGCGCCTTGCGCCGAAATTCCTGCACGAGCGCGAGTGGGAATTCGTGTATGCACAACCGGAAACTGTACATGCAGATCTCTTTCACATTTTTTGGACAGCCAAAGAAAGCCTGTATAAAGCCCACGGATCAAAGGAACTTGATTTTCGCGAACATCTTTACCTGGCACCTTTTGAATGGGACGGACAGCGCGGACAAGGCAAAGGTTTAGTACAAAAAGGCGCGTTTCGGCAGCCTTTTGATCTTTGGTTTGAAAAAATACAACTACCTGATAATCAAGAATTAATATGGACTGTTTGCAGGCCTGCCTAAGAAGATTTTGCTTTTCTGGCAATGATTGTTGAAGGCGAAACACCCAAATCCTTTTCAGATTTTATTTGCGGGAAATGACAAATTAAGCCGATTTTGATAATGGCTAAATGGTGAATAGCGTGGTCGTACACAAACAACATTTCGCGGCCAATGGTGCTTTGATACAAAGGACGTTCGCCGCCGCTAAATTCTGCCCGTACGTTCAACGGCATATCTACATCAATATTTGCCATTTCAGCGGCAAAGGATTCAAACGCCTCAATCGTTAAATTCGGGTGTTCTTCATATAGTAAATTGCGTTCGCGCGCGGCATAATCGACGATTCCCTTATACGCGGCGATTTCAAGGCATTGAAAAAACTCTAAAATATGCCTGAAATGTTGGCCAAGCGAGCCTCCTTCAAATTCGGGGAGCGTTTTTCTATAATCCTGTGGGGCTATTTGCTCTAAAACAGAATTCATCTGTCGAATGATGTCAACTATGGCTGATTTAATTTGCATTTGCGATAGATTCAAAGATGGAAAAAACGGTTATTGAGATGTTTCTCTTTAACAGGTTGCCGTAAAAATAAACACGTTTTTTGGCTTCTCCCGAATTCTAACGACTTTTACATTTTAAAGTCTGTCGACGGACAAACCAAACAAATATGCTACCGCTTGCATTTCAGGATCAAATGAAGGCTCTTTTAGGGGGCGAATACACCGATTTCACCCACGCGCTTGTGCAGGCAACACCGGTAAGTTTACGGTTAAACGCTGCTAAAATTGCCGCGCGCCCAGTTACTTCAGGCTTTGAAACCCCTGTGCTTGCGTTATTTCCTGAAATCAAACAAACCCCCGTACCCTGGCACCCGCAAGGTATTTACTTAGCAGAACGGCCCGTTTTCACCCTTGATCCCTTGATCCATGCCGGCGCGTATTATGTGCAGGAAGCCGCTTCCATGTTGCTGTACCAGGCGCTTATACAATACGGCGATTTTTCTAAATCTTTGAATGTGTTGGATTTATGCGCGGCGCCCGGCGGGAAAAGCACCTTAATTGCGTCTTTGCTTAACCATGAAAGTCTGTTGGTGGCCAATGAGGTCATTCGCGCGCGCGTGGGCGTGCTGCGCGAGAACCTTGAAAAATGGGGCTGCCCAAACATTGCTGTCACCAGCGCCGAATCGGAAGTGTTTGCAGAAAACCTGCCCGAATTTTTTGATATTGTCGTGACCGATGCGCCTTGCAGCGGTGAAGGCTTGTTCAGAAAAGACCCGGATGCGATCAAGGAATGGTCGCCGGAAAATGTGCAACTCTGCGCAGGACGACAACGCCGTATTTTATCTTCAGCCGTGGAAACCCTGGCGCCCGGCGGTCTCCTGATTTACAGCACCTGCACGTATAATCGCCTTGAAAACGAAGAAAATATCACGTGGCTCGCATCTGAATTCGGACTTGACATACTGCCTTTGCAAAGCGACCCTGCCTGGGGGCTTGTCGAAAGCGAAGGCGGTTATCATTGTTATCCGCATCGTTTGCAAGGCGAAGGGTTTTTCATCGCTATTTTGCGAAAAAAAGCAGGCCATCAACCCAAGCGCAATATTCCGAACGGATTTATCAGCCTGAAGCCTGTTCCAAAATCTTTAGTACCTGAAATTACACGTTGGCTAAACCCTGGTTGGCCAATGCGGCTTTTCACCTTACCCGCCGGTGAAATCCTGGCTTTACCCGCCGCACTTGAAAACGCCTATCTTTCTTTAGATAAAGCCTTGAAAAACAAATGGTTTGGCGTAAATATTGGCGAAATAAAAGGCAAGGATTTCATTCCATCGCACGCCTTGGCTTTGAGCAATGCGGCGGCTTCTACACTGCCCGCCCTTGAACTCAGCAAGCAACAAGCGCTGCTCTTGCTCAAAAAAGAAACGTTTGAGATCCATCCGGATGCGCCGCGCGGCTGGGTTTTGGCGCGTTACGCAGGTTTCAACCTTGGCTGGATGAAAATACTGCCCAATCGCATGAACAACTACCTGCCGCAAGAGCGTAAAATCCGGATGGAACTCGAACGAGAATAATTACGGTTCTATAATATTAAACCAGAAGTTCAGGTATTCCAGCATGTGCAGGAAGTCGTACCATTTTGCCTCTTCCTCCGGTTTACCTGAAATTGTTGCGTGAATTTTGCTGTTCGGCGGCGTTTTTAAGGCTTTTTTGAAAAAATCAACGCCTGCTTGCCCGCCTTTAATCATGATGCTGTCTAAGGTGAGCTGCGTCATACCCACGTTTAGAAAGCCGGCAATCGGCGCTTTAATCGGGTAACTGTTCAATACCGCATTTTCCATGCGCAACACATATTGGGTGTCAATATCCGTGAGTTTTACATTAAAGGCATATTGTTTACCGGCCGCCAGGGTGTCGTTAAGGTGGATGGCTAAGAACTCGAAATAGTCATCAAGCGGCATGTTATTCAAATCATCAACACTCGGCGCAACCGGATTTGCTTTTGCCAGCAATTTTACCCGATTCGGCTCGCGCAACTCGCGGGCGCCTGTGAGGTAAAAATTGCGCCAGGGGCCGGATTCCGCCTGATAACCCATTTGTTCGTAAGCATCGGCCAGCAAACGGCGGGCTTCCATATTTTTAGGATCGGCAAAAACCAAGTGATTGACCACCATGGCAACCCAGCGGTATTCACCTTTCTCGTAAGACTTACGTGCTTTTTTGAGCAACGTATCCGGCCCGCCCATAAACTCAACATACTTAACCCCTGCTTCTTCGGGCGGCAAACTGTGCAAATTGGCCGGGTTCCCGTCAAACCAACCCAAATAACGCTGGTAAGTAGCTTTTACGTTGTGGTTTACCGTGCCGTAATAACTCCGGTTTGTAAATTCTTTGGCCAAACTTTCAGGCAATTTAATGTGCTCTGCAATTTCAATCATGGTATAACCCTGATTGGCAAGCCGCAAAGTTTGGTCGTTGATGAATTTGTACAAATCGCGTTGTTTGGCCATCAATGCCGCAATGGTATCACGTCCCCAGGTCGGCCAGTGGTGGCTGGCAAAGATCACATCCGTTTTTGGGCCAAATTCGTCCAAAGCAGCGCCGATATACTGGCTCCAGGATAAAGGATCACGCACCTTGGTACCACGCAGAGAATAGGTATTGTGCAGCGTATGGGTCACTTCCTCCGCTGCACACAGCGCCTTATAATCCGGGAAATAAAACATCATTTCCGAAGGAGCCTCTGCATCCGGCGTATTCCAAAACTGCATCAGGACGCCGTCCACGGTATCTACTCTGCCGGGTTGAGAAGCATAAATGGTTCTGTTTGGCGTCAGAATACCGCTTTGGCCGCTGGAAGTCGTTTTGCCCAGGCCGGAACCAATCTGACTGCGCGCGTCCTTGTTTTTCATCGTATTGCCGTACATATAACTGGCGCGCCGGCCCATTGCATTGCCCGCGATAATGTTCTCACTCACAGCGTGTTCCAGAAAATCCTGCGGCGCATACAAAGGCACCGTGCTTGATTTTCCGTCATTGGCGGCAATGCCCAAACCCAGTACGCCGCCGTAATGGTCGATGTGGCTATGCGTGAAAATAACTGCGCTAACCGGTTGATTCTTAACATATTGATTCGCCAATGCCAAGCCTGCCTTTGCCGTTTCTGCCGACACCAGCGGGTCAATTACAATCCAGCCAGTATTGCCCTGAATCAAGGACATCACCGACAAATCATAACCCCGAATCTGGTAAATATGGCCTTCCACCACCTCAAACAAACCTGCGAAACAGTTGAGTTGTTCCTGGCGCCAAAGGCTCGGATTTACTGTCAGCGGCGCGTCTTTCGGCTTTGCCTTGAGCAAAAAATCGTATGCCTTCATATCCCAGACAACTTTACCCGACGCATCCTTGATTTCACCGCTCGGCATGGCAGCAATCCACCCGCGTCTGGAATTGGCATAATCGAGCGTATCGCTAAAATTAAGTTCATTCAACACCGATTTATTGGCTTTAATCGTATGAATAGTGGGATCTTTCGGCTGATCTTCCGTAATCGGCCCTTTTTTTTGTCCGATGCAAACGCTTACGAAAAGCGTCATAAAAAACAAAAACAAACTGAATTTTTTCATAGTAACAAGCGTATTGTGAATGAGTTCAGAAGCAAAAATACCATGCGTATTTACCTGTATTCCAATGGTAAAAACGGGTTTTGTAAAACAGGTAAAACTACGGGGAGGGGGAATTATGAATATCGAATATCGAACAGAGGAATATCGAATAGGGGCTTCGGGCTTGGTTTTATAGATTGCTTATGGGACTTTAGAGGCTATTTAATTCGGGTATTTTATCGGAATTTGTCACAAATGCCCGCAAATCTGCTGTTTTTTCAAGCAATAGATACTGATAATTCCAGCGGTGAAACGCCTTGTATTGTTTGCCTTTCCTGTAATTTTTATAAAAATCGGCATGAAACTCCGGGAAAATTAACCAGCCGAATAAAACCGCCAATTTGGTGTACAATGTCCGCCGACCATTGCCGTACACCACCGCTTGCAACATAATTTCACCGTAAACCGTTGGCTCAAATTCAAATAAAACATGGAATACATCGTGATCCTCCAGGCCCGGCATAAGTTCTAATCCGTTTTGTGACAAAAACACGAATATATCCCTACCAACGGTTCCGGCTGGAAATGCCCGCAAAGTTTCCATCGTATGACCCCAGGATTGCATGTTTCGTTTCAGCAATTTGGTATAAATTGGTCGTGCGGTTTTTTCTGCCAGCTCAAAACACCGAACGCGCAGCGAGAAGACGGGTCGTAAAACGAGGGAAAGGGTCATAACTTTGAGTTTAAGATATACTTTGCAATACAAAGTTATTTGAAATAAATTTAAATGCGCAAGTTTTTTAAAATATATAATATTATAAAACTTATATTTAATTAATAATCAAAATATTACCTTAAAAATACCATCTAATACTCCCCCGCCCAAATTCCCCTCTACCACCCAGCCCTGAAAGGGCGGCATCAATAGGATTGGGCAACGCCCAATCAAACCAGCGCCATCAACAACATTGGGCGTTGCCAATGGGTGCGCAAACGCATGATGCGTGTGCAAAATCCCACAAAAAAGCCGCCCCGGTTATCCCGAAGCGGCTTCAATCTCTATAAAACCAGGGTGATTCTAAAAACCACCCAAATCAATCATGCCCAAGACTTAGCGTCGGCCTCCACCGCCGCCACCGCGACGATCATCACCGCCACCGCGACGGTCATTGCCACCACCGCCACGACGATCATCACGTCCGCCACCGCTGCCGCCGCGACGATCAGCACCGCCGCCGCTGCCGCGTTGTGCGCGGGCTGCGTTTTCCTCATCGGTCGGCATGGTACCATCAGCCTTTGGCAGAATAGCCCGGCGCGACAGTTTCATCTTGCCGGTTTTCGGATCAATATCCAGCAATTTGAACGTGATTTTATCGCCTACCTTCAATACGTCTTCTACTTTTTCCACCCGTGAGTGCTCAATTTCGGAAACGTGCATCAGGCCGGTTTTGCCTTTAAATTTAATAAACGCGCCATATTCAGCCAGTTCTTCCACTTCGCCTTCAAATACATCGCCGACAGCCGGGATAAATACGATGTCCTGCACGCGGGCATACGCCTGATCCAGCGCCGTTTTGTTCGGGCCGAAGATTGCCACGATACCGCCTACTTCATCTTCATCAATGCTGATGGTGGTACCGGAAGTCGCCTGAATATCCTGAATAATTTTACCGCCAGGTCCGATTACCGCGCCAATCAGCGTTTTCGGAATGCGGAATTCAATTACGCGCGGTGCATGTGGTTTGAGATCGGCAGCAGGCGCGCCAATGGTTTTCGCCATTTCGCCCAGAATGTGGATGCGGCCTTCGCGTGCTTGCAACAAGGCTTTTTCCAGCAATTCGTAAGGCATACCGTCAATTTTGATGTCCATCTGGGTGCCGGTGATCCCTTTATCAGTACCGGTTACTTTGAAGTCCATATCCCCCAAAGCATCTTCGTCGCCGAGGATGTCGGACAGGATCGCAATACGACCTTGTTCGTCGGCGATAGCGCCCATAGCGATACCGGCGATTGGCGCCTTCATCGGAACGCCGCCGTCCATCAGCGCCAGCGAGCCGGCGCAAACGGTAGCCATCGAAGAAGAACCGTTGGATTCCAGAATATCCGAAACCAAACGAACCGTGTAGGCAAATTCGTCGGGCATTACCTTTTTAATTGAGCGGGCTGCGAGGTTGGCGTGGCCGATCTCGCGACGACCCGGGCCGCGCTGTGGTTTCACTTCACCCACCGAATACGGCGGGAAGTTGTAGGCTAAAATGAATTTTTCATCATGGTAATCAAGCGCGTTGTCGATCAGCATTTGATCCTGCTTGGTGCCAAGGGTCAGGGAAGTCAGCGACTGCGTTTCGCCGCGGTTGAAGATCGAAGAACCGTGCGTGCCGGGCAGGAAGTTGATTTCTGTCCAAATCGGGCGCACTTGTGTGCTGTTACGTCCGTCGAGGCGTTTGCCGTCGGTCAAAACCACATCGCGGATGATGTGTTTTTTGATTTTTTCGAAGTAGCGATCAGCCGTCGGCGCCCATTCTGCCCAGAATTCATCGCCGAATTCTTCTTTCACTTTTGCCAACGCGCCTTCTTTGATCTTTTCGATCGTTTCTTTGCGCGTTGCTTTATCGCTTGCGCTGCGTGCCAGGGCATAAATATCGGCGCTAATGAGCTCTTCAAGATGCTTTTTGAGCACATCATGTTCCGGAATCACCGGGAGCGGGCGTTTAGTTTTTACTTTTTCACCCACTAAATCAGCGAGGCGTTCCTGGGCTTCAATCATCACTTTGATGAATTCGTGGGCCACTTTCAGGGCTTCCACCAACTCATGTTCCTGACATTCGTCGGCTTCACCTTCCACCATTGTGATATCGGTTTTGGTAGCAGCCACAATAAAGTCCATGTCGGCTTTTTTCAGCGCTTCACGGCCCGGATTGATCTCGAATTTACCATTGATGCGGGCAACGCGGCATTCTGAAAACAAGGCTTCGAGCGGAATATCCGACACCGCCACCGCAGCAGAAGCCACCAAACCGGCCAATGCGTCGGGCATTACGTCTTTATCCGCAGAAATCAGGTTGATAATCAACTGGGTTTCGTTCATAAAACCGTCTGGAAACAAGGGACGCAGGGCGCGGTCAACCAAGCGGCTTACCAACACCTCATAGTCGGAAATCCGACCTTCACGGCGAAAGAAGTTACCCGGAATACGGCCTACTGCGGCGAATTTCTCTTGATAATCAACAGAAAGCGGGAAAAACGGTTGGTTTTCCTTTGCTTTTTTGGCAGATACGATGGTTGCAAGCAACATGGTATCACCCATGCGCAGCATCACGGAACCGTCGGCCTGTGTGGCTAATTTGCCGGTTTCAAGTACGATTTCTCGTCCATCCGGCAGGTTGAACGAGGTACTGAGCGGGATTTGCTTTCCCATAAGATAAAAAAATTTATGCCACGACAAAGAAAGCCTTGTAGCGGATGGGATCAGCGTGGAAAGTTGCAGGTGTTGGACAAATGAGAATATGGCAAACAAAAGCGGCGCATATTCATAAATCCTGCAAACACTTCGGAAAGGGCGCGGCGTTCAAAAATCGAAACTACACACAAAGATACAGTGCCTTGGAAGTACTTATCGGACCCTTTTTCGAATCCAAACTGCGTCTTTGTGTGGGGGAATATCGTTTCCCCATTTTTGAAAATAGCCGGCGTATCAGAAGCCTCGTTTTCCCATCAGCACTACGATGCCGAATCGTCGGAGCGTGTTAAAAATAAAAATCGGCCAAATATAGGAGTTTATTTCCATAGCCAATACGCTATAAACAAAAATCCGGCGATCAGGTGTCCCCAATCGCCGGATTTCATACTAAGCGGCAAATATTACTTACGCAGACCAAGACGCTCGATGAGTGCGCGGTATTTGAAGATGTCTTTCTTCATATAGTAGGTCAGGAGGCTTTTACGTTGGCCTACCATACCCAACAATGCGCGACGGGTGGAGTGGTCTTTTTTGTTGATACGCAGGTGCGCCGACAAGCATTCGATGCGGTATGTCAGGAGCGCGATTTGGGCTTCTACGTTGCCCGTGTTTTTCGAATCGCCACCATATTCTGCTACGATGGATTCGATTTTTTCTTTGTTGTAATAAACTGCCATTGTTTGAAACAGATTGCGGCATCATGTGAATGCCTGTTAAAAATGGTAAAACTGCTACCAAATTCGAATTTCAGAGGGTCAAACGGCAGTTTTTGCCTATCCATCCGAGTTTAGCGGGCGCAAAGATACGATTGTTTTGAAATGTTGAGGGATTTTATGGGGAAATTTTACTGTTTAACCGCACAATGCAATTCCTACATTTTCAACACCTTATACGTTCCCAACAACCAGCCTTTGTCCACAATGCGGCAGGCGTATAAACCGGTTGGTAAGGAATTTAGGTTTAAGGTATTCCAACCCGAAAACAGGCGTTGTTCCGCTACTTTTTTGCCCGTCGCGTCATACAGTTCCGCGCCGGCCGATTCTGGCAGGTAGCCGTCCCATTGTATCGTGAGCGCATCTGTAAAAGGATTGGGATACAACTCAATGGATAGTTTTAGCGCCGCCGGATTACTCGTTGCAACGGTGGCGATGTTGATGGTACGGCACAAGGTATCCGCTCCGTATGCATTGCTGACGATTAGGCATACCACATACACACCCGGCGCGGCAAAACGATGCACCGGACTGGTATCCTGGCTCATGGTGCCGTCGCCAAAATCCCATTGCCAATGCGTGGGTTCATAGCGGGACAGATCGGTGAATTGCAAAGTGCCGTAGTTACTCGTGTCCTGTTCATAGCGCCACCAAGCCCAAGGCACATTGTTGATGCCTAAGGAGTCGCAGATGCTACCGTCTACAGGGCCGAGGCGAAAATCTACCAGATTGGGGGGCGCGCCTGTTAAGGTGGGCATATAAACGGCATGTTGCCGGGGTTTGCAATACGGCGCAGGCAAGTTTGGGTTCTCTATCAGGTTAACATAATGTGTGCTACTATTTGTATTAACCGAATAAATACGACCATCGGGGCTGTTTAGCATTGCGCCGTAAGTGGAAGAAATATAAAATGTGCCGGGAATCGTGTCATAAAAACCATC
Source organism: Bacteroidota bacterium (assembly GCA_037130425.1). Taxonomy (GTDB): domain Bacteria; phylum Bacteroidota; class Bacteroidia; order Chitinophagales; family Saprospiraceae; genus M3007. The sequence continues at coordinate 3,901 of JBAXTB010000092.1, read as the reverse complement.
CCATTGATCGATTAAGACAGTATCCGGGTTGCTTGCCTGTAAATCAACCTGATAAAGTGATTTCCATAAAGGCAGGTATAAAAAACGATTGTTCGGTGAAAAGGCAGCGCCACAGCCGACTGTAACTAATGGCAATAAAAATGGTTTGTAATTACTTAACATACCGGAACATCGGTCAAAATCAAACAAGCTGACCTGTGTGGTATTAGTGCTAATTCTATTTGTGTTAACTGCGCAATATTTAGACCCATCCATGGAAAAAATTGCTGGCCCCCAATCGTCAAATTCATTCGGATTACCGGCGTGTTGTTCATGTGACAGATGTAAACCTTGCGGGTCAATTAGAAAGGTATAAAATCTGTCGGTTTTAACTTCTTTCATCAGCATCCACCAGTCCCGTCCATTGGCATGGCGTACTGCTGTTATCTTACCAAGACACACGGTGTCCTGTAATACTAAATTTCGTTTTGAAACAACCACTCCTGCACCACCTGTTTCTGGGTACTGGATAATTGAATAAAAAATTTTATATCCCCGTATTGCTGAGTCTTGTGCAATGTACTTGTAGTCTTTATGAATCAATATGTATTTGGTTTCATCTCCGGGCATCGGTAATACCAACCCATTTTGAAAAATTGGATTTTGTGTATTCGATAGCGCATCACCTTGCGGCATGGGTATTCCAGATGAGTCCTTAATTTGGTATCCATCATATATAAACAAAAAATCACCGTTTTTATTGGAAATAGGAGCATTGGTTCCTAATAATTCAGCAATAAGTGTATAACTTCTGCTAATTGTTGGATTTCCATCATCTGTGTTAAAATTTAAGGATGAAATTCCCCATAAACTATCTGTAGGCCAAGTTGATTTGATATATCCCATTGGCCAATTAAAATCATATTTTTGGCAGGCTAAATCTCCAATAAATAGAAACAAGGCCATGAAAAGCGCATATAGTTTTTTCATAACGTAAATTATTTTGGCTGCTGTTTTTATAGCCACTTTGCGTTTATTATGCCTGCAATAACTTGAATTCAGTTTTCTGGAATTAGGCGTGTACGAAGGATTTAATTAATTTGAGATGCCTGACCTCGGAGAGGTCAAATATTGGTAGAAATCATTGAAATATACGGGGTTCGACCTCGGAGAGGTCCAACATTGGTAAACCATGGACAATGAACAAAATCAATGTTAGACCTCTCCGAGGTCCGTATAAATATATGATTATCAATTGCTACCAATGTTAAACCTCTCCGAGGTTAGAACATTTTCCGTTCAATCTAAAATCCTTCGTACACCCCTGCCTCCGGAATCGGCTGTTTTGAAACCTGGTCCAATAATTTCAATAAACTGGGGATGCGATACGGCCCGGCCATTTTTTCAACACTAGCAGCGGCCACATCTAGGTCGACCCCTACCGCGCTCACGTACAAGGGTTTTTCGCTTTGGCCCCTGAAAACCGGCCGGGGCGTCGATTACGTCGCTGATGACCTGGGCGGGTTGTTCGTCCGTCCAGTCGTGGAATAGCACACAGGCGGTACGGGCTTTTTGCGGGTCGTACCAGGCATCGAAGGCTGCAATCATAGGTTTTATTGTAATGTCTATCTCATACTAATTCCAACCTTCCAATAACCGTCCCCGGCCCCAACACCGTTCCTGGCGACAAAACAGCATTCGCCCCAACCTTGGTTCCGTCGCCTACAACCGCCCCGAATTTTTCCACGCCGGTATCTATGTTTTCGCCTGCAAAGCTAACCCAAATTCTTTTATCTGTGCGTTCATTAAAATGGTTGGCAATGACCGAACCCGCCTCAAAATTCACGCCTTCCCCAATCATGCTGTCGCCGATAAAATTGAAATGAGCCGCCGCACTGTTTCGGAACAACATGCAGGTTTTGAGTTCGCAACCCGGCCCGATTTTTACCTCCGAATCCAACCACACGCCCCCGCGCAGGTACACGTGTGAACCGAGGAAACAGTTGGGGCCGATGATGATGGGCGCTTTCAAAATGACGCCTTGTTCAATTGTAGCGCTTCGGTGTATGGCGATTTCATCGTTTATAATGTATTGATCGTCAAGCGTTTGTAGACGTTTTCGGATTAAATCGGGCAATTGGCTTGTTATTTCCCAAGGCAAACTTTTTGCTTGTTCCGGAAACAGGATTGAAAAACGTTGGATAAAATCGCCGATTTTGATCATATTTCATACAGTTCTAAAGGTAAACCGTCGGGGTCGGCAAAAAAGGTGAAACGTTTGCCGGTGTATTCATCTATGCGAATCGGCTCAACGTCAATGTGTAGTGCCTGCAAGGCGGCTACATTTGCGTCTAAATCATCTACTTCAAATGCCAGATGCCGTAAGCCACGCGCTTCGGGGCCGCTGGGGCGGGGTGGGGGATCGGGGAAAGAAAACAGTTCAATGATATAGTGATCGCCTAAGGCTAAATCTAATTTGTAGGATTGCCGCGCCGCACGGTAGACTTCCCGGACGATTTTCAGGCCCAGTGTTTGTGTGTAAAAATGCCTGGAACGTTCATAATCCGAACAGATTATGGCGATATGGTGAATGCGATTTAATTGTAACATGAAATAGTTTAAGTTGGGCTAATATTGAGCCGACCGAGGGTGAAACGTATCCCAACTATGCCAAAACTCCTGATAAGCCTGCACCTTTTTCAGTTCCTGCGTTTCGGGCGATACGGGCCGGCCCAATAATGTCCAGGACTGGTTGCCGCAGCACAATGTATCGTTTCTGATCGAAAATCGCATACCGGAATCCGGGCGCGCGTAGGCGAAAAAACTCTTGTTGTCGGAAGCCAAGGCCAGTACAACATGCTGATTTCCAACGCGGTCGTTGATGATGCGTTCCTGTTTCAATCGGTTCCAGTCGAATGCTTTGGCCGCCCGATCTGTTTGGATGCCGATTACCCAGGATTTTTCTTTCCAGGACAAGGTATCCGTGTAAGTCAATTTACCGCGCCCGATTCCCACATCATAAGTATCCATGTCGGCGTATTCGTCGGAAAAAGTGCTGTCGGCCTGCATGATTTTGCTTTGCGGGTACAGTTTCAGCCATTCGGCAAGGCTGCCTTGGGTGGCGGGCAATTCCGGCAGTTGGGTTCCCTTTAGTGGACCCGCGACGGCGGTTCCGGTAGCCTGTTGCCACCAACTTCCGCTGCGATTGTCTTCAAACATCGCATTAAAATGATCCATACCGACCAAGCGAAATGTTTCCGGCTGCCCGGACACCACTGGTTGGTACACCCTTCCCGTGCGGCATACAGTACAATACGTGACGAGAACCGGCAAACCGCCCACGGTATCCTGCACTTGGTGGTGATAACCAAGGAATTGTATCGGATACGCCCGCGCCTCACCGTTGTGTTCCACGCCGAGCACTAATTTTTCCGGTTTCACTTTGTTGTTGGCCGCATCGACCATTTTCACGGAATCAGGTTTATAGAACATGTGGTCGGCGCTCATGTAAAAATTGAACATGAAGGCTAAAATTCCGGCAAGTACGACAAGTGTTAAGGTTTTCCAGACGGAAGCATTGTAGGCGGGAATCAGCCCTGCAACGGCAAAAACGCCAAAAATAGTTCGAAAAACCCAGCGATATTGGTATAAATTATAAGCAAAATCCAGGCTGTCCATGCGTTGGCTGCCAGGCATCGGCATAATGAAATAGACATTGGCGATTTCGAACAGGATCAGGCCGATTATGCCTACGTAAAACAGCGCTTTAAAATTCATATTGGCTTAAGTTATCATCTGAATTGGCAAAGAAAATATAAGTACGGCGGGTAATGTAGTGTATTGCCTTAGTTTTTGCTTAAAATTGCAGTGAATAAATATTGAGGAGGATTCAAGACAAATGTGCAGCCTCTCTACTGCCGAG
>JBAXTB010000091.1:0-17484 GCA_037130425.1 Bacteroidota bacterium | reverse complement strand
CCTGGGTGACTGAAAAGCCTTTGTAACATCCCACCATACCAATTGTAAAACCATACACAATCGCCTTCACTAAGGAGGCATAAATATCGAGGAAGGAAATATTTGAAAATGCGTTTTTCAAAAAAGTAGACATACTGGTGTCATCAGCGCCATGTATATTGGTAAATGCACCCATAAGTCCGACAAAACTGCAATAGGCAGCAAGTATCGGAACCATCAGTGTAGTGGCTGTTACACGGGTAACGACTAAATATTTGTAAGGGTTAATGGCTGAAACTTCCATTGCCTCAATTTGTTCGGTTACTTTCATGGAACCGAGTTCAGCGCCAATGCTGGAACCCACCTTCCCGGCACAAATAATGGCCGTAATTAATGGCCCTAAGGCGCGTACAATTGCAATGCCCATCAAAGACGGCAACCACGAGGTAGCGCCAAAGGTTTCCAAGGAAGGCCGCGATTGTTTGGTAAATACCACGCCCACAATAAAACCCGTAAGCGTAATCAATGAAAGCGATTTCAGGCCGATTTCAAAACACTGATTTATCAGTTCGCGTATATGAAACGGCGCATGAAACGCTTCTTTGAAAAAACGGATTGTAAATTGATAACCTTTCTGTACACCAATCAAATACGTATCAATATTATTTGAAAATACATAGTTGTTTCTATTGGCGTTTAACATGAAAAATTAGTTTTTATATTCAAACCCAACCGGTACATTGTTTTGTTTGAGCTGTTTTTTTGACAGATTTTGTTTTTCAATGGTCAACCGTGCCATGACGTAACTGAGCGTGGATTCGGCGCCCTGATTTAAATTCACAGCGTGTTCTTCCAACCCGTCATAACAGCCGCCCGTACAAGGGTTGTACACGATTTGGTGCAGGTGGTTGTTGCCTAAAAACCAATTGAAGGCTGTTAACATTTTTTCTTCATATTCATTCAATTCGAACACCGCATAAAACCTGTTTAATGCCAAAATGGTGTAGGCTACGTCGATGGGCTGTTCTCCGTGCGGCGCGGCTTCATCGCCTTTTTGCAGCCAGGTACGATTGGATATTACCTTGATACTGTGCTCATTAAAGGTGCGCGACAACAGGAAATCAAAGGAAGATTTGGCAATTTTTTTATAAGCCGCATTACCGCTATCCTGGTATGCGCATAACATTGCTTCCGGCAAAATACTGTTGGCATAGGTCAGGTAACTTTCAAACCATTCCCAATGCGGTTCCGCTTCGTGGTGGTACATTTGAACGATCCGGTTGGCCAGCGTTTTAATCAGATCGGAGTTTTTAGGCGACTTTTTAGTCAGGTTGCAATAATATAAACCTTTGATTGCAAAGGCCATCGCGCGCGTGGAATACATCATTTCTGCGCGGGGCAAAGCGGCTTCTAAAGATTCTTCGGCGCTTTCAATCAATTGTTTCGGTAAAATGGCCCGTTTGGAAATTAAATATCCCAACGCCCATATCGCGCGCCCGTTTGAATCAGCCAAATTCGTTTCGTTGTTTTGTGCGGTAAACTGTTTTTCACTGTCAACATAATTCAGAAAATACCCTTCAGGTTGTTGGCAAAATCTAATAAAATTCAAATATAAACGAATATAATGCAGGTCTTCCTCATTGCGGGTAATTTCATAATGCATACACAAGGCTATAAGCGCGCGCGCATTATCATCTAAAGTGTATCCGGACGCTATATCCGGTTGGTTGATGATCGAAAACTGGATCATCCCCAAAACAGTAGTCATTTTTTTGATATGATCCAAATCAATTTCCGGCAATCGATATTGCAAGTCAATTTTATGGATGCTTTGTTCCGGTAAGTTTAGCATAAAACCGTTGTTATGGCCAATTTGAGTATCTATTCGCTGTTTGGTTCCGGCTATTTTTTGAAGCAAAATGGCATGTGCAATGGCCGAGTTTTCCCAAGCAGTTGGCACAATACGTTGCAGGGTATTTGAACTAAACGCCCGCCTTAATTGCTCATCGCCCAATAAGCGATTTACGGCTGCTGCCAATTGCTGCGGATTCTGAAAGTCAACAATAATACCAGTGTCATCCCGCAGCACCTCCCGCGCGTGCGGGATCGGAGTAGAAATGATCGGGCAGGCGCAACTCATGGCATACGAAAAGGTTCCGCTCACCGCCTGGTTTGGGTCTTTTGATGTAAACAGATAAATATCAGTGAGTTGCAAATACTCCAACAAATCCTGGAGCGGCAAATAGCTGTTGATAAACTTTACATGTTGCTGAAGCCCCAAGGCTTCTACCTGTGCTTCTAAGGTGTTCCGGTATTGTTCTCCTTCGGATTTAACCACGCCCGGATGCGTTTTCCCAATCACTAAAAACATCGCATCCGGATGTATTGCTACAATAGAAGGCAAAGCGCTCAGGGTCGTTTCTATGCCTTTTCCCGAACTAAGCAAGCCGAACGTAGCAAGCACTTTTTTGCCGATAAGCCCGTACTTTTCCTTGAGTAAGGTATTGCTCAGGTGCGGCACCAAGTGGGTTCCATGTTCAATGACCACAATTTTATCCTTTGCAATTCCGTAGTCATCCGAAAGCACCTGCGCCGCATGTTTGGTCATTACGATAATGGCCGCGCAAGTAGCAGATATATGACGAACTTTCGAACTTAAAGAAGTATCGGGGTGGGGTAGTACAGTATGGAAGGCGATTACAACGGGTTTAAGAATACCATCCAGAAATTGTACAAATGCGCCTTCTTCTGCTTGTTCAAAAAAACCGAATTCATGTTGCAATAAAACAAGATTTATATCCTTGCTGTTATTAACGGTTTGTAATATGTTGGAATAACTTCTTGTGTTTGTGGTATCCAACGTTAATTTGACTTCATCAGGATACACATAATTTGAAACGCCGGATTCCAGGGCGCAAACTTTGAGCGAAAAAGAATCCATGAATTTGTTATTCAGCGCTTTATACAAATCCTGGGAATAAGTAGCAATACCACATTCCCTGGGCGGATAAGACGTAATAAATAATATTTCCGGCAAACTGCTGAAGGAGGGCTGCTTGCTATTGTTGGGGCTTAGTTTGGGGGTATATTTGGGAATTAAAGCCCGCACCACAACTGCGCCGTCGTTAAAAGCTATTTCAGTAGTCATTTCTTGATTTTATTTAGTAGTAATTCTGCAATGAGTGCTGGTAAATTCACCGAGGCACACGCAATACGCTCGTCGGCAGCGCCATAATAAATGTATAAAGTATCGTCGAATAAGGCCGTTCCCGTAGGAAAGCATACATTATTTACTTCTCCTTTTAACTCCCATTGATGTTCGGGTTTGAAAAGTGGGTATGGCAAGCGCGCAATTTCTTTTAAGGGATTATCAAGTTCCATCAAAGCCGCGCAGGCCGCATAAACATATCCTTTCGGGGTATCTTGTACGCCGTGGTAAATCAATAACCAGCCTGCTTCCGTTTCTACCGGAGGACAACCGCCGCCCAAATAACTGGCTTCATGTTCATATTTGGATACGAGGGCAATGTTGTCTCGTATATTAATTAAATATTGCTCCCAAAAGTCAGTTGTCAGCTCGGCCAATTCATTTACGGATACAATTTGTATATCAGGTTTTATCCGATGCAGGAAATAGAGTTTTTTGTTGATTCTTCTTGGAAAAAAGATCAGGTTTTTATCCCATACCAAAATGGTTTTATCCGGTACGGTTAGTAAATTATTTCTATTGTTGTAGCGTTCGTATTTTCCATTGATGGCGCCCTTAAAACCTACAAAGTGACTAAAGACATCATACGTAATTTGCGGCACGATAATACCGTACTTTTCAAAATGCTCTAAATCCTTGGAGGTGGCTAAAGTACCCAAGGCATTTACCCCGTCGTAAGCCGTATAAGTTAAGTAATATAAGCCTTCTATCTCCGTAATGCGCGGATCCTCAATGCCATGTGATTCATACTCCAATTGTGGAAAAATCACGGGCGCATCAAATCGCTCTTCTACTTTAAGTGGACCTTTTAATTTGCTATAACCAATACTGGAGTAATTGCCTTTGCTTACCGCGCGGTAAAAAAGATGGATATTGTCTCCCTCCTGCTGAACGGCGGGGTTTAATACGGCCTCATTTTCAAAGCCGGCATCTGTTTTTTCCAGAATGACGCCATGTTTTGTGACTTCTATCATGTTATTTGTTTTTGTCAGCCACAACGCGGCATATTATTTGAAGGCTTGATTTCGTATTTGGGAGATCCAAATTACCAGACTCCACGAGCCTGGTAACTGGATCTAGTGTTAGTGTTTGTTATTTATTTTATTTTAAATATGTACTAATTATATTTCTATGTATTATTTTTATTCTATACCAAGATTAAAGTGGAATTGAAGGATGGATGGATAAAAAATATTGATTTTAAGAAGATTAGCATCCAGCCGTTTTCATAACCACTTTGCGTTGACTATACATAAAAGTTTGAACTAAGTCTTTGGCTTGGATTTTGCATCCGATTTTGGCACAAAAGGCTCTAATGGGGTTTGTTTTCCCGTACTGCTTTTACTTTCAGATTTGTAATCAGAAACCACTTTACCGGCTGACTTATCGGCGGGCGCTTTTTTATGGTTTTTAGTACCTTTATCTTTGCTCATGATTTATCTTATTTTTTGTTATCTACAGCCAGGTCTTTAAATGCCTGTCCAAGTCCGTCCATATCATGGCTAAATTCGCGTTTGAATGATTCCCAATCGCTCTGGCTTTTGTCATAATTGTCGATACGGGTTTTCATATCCTTGTTTTTCTGCTCGATTGCGGCGATTTTAGTTTCAAGCATGGCATTAATTATTTTGCCATTCTTTTTTGTTTTTAAACGCAATTCAACAATACGGTTTTCGTTTTGGCGAATGGTTTCTTCCGATTCCGTTTTGAATGTTTTCCATGCTTCGGCATTTGCAGTTTTTTGCGCCTCTAAAGCAGCCGCTTTTTGAACGTCGCCCAGGTTTTGTTTGGCATCCTGTACTTTTGTTTCTGCCTTATCTACTTTTTCCGCAGGCGACTGACAACCCATAAAATAGGGGCTTGCTAAAACGATAACCGTTGCAATAAGAATTGAAATTACTTTTCTCATGTTGAGTGTTGTTTTTTAATAAAGTTTTGAATAATTACCGTTTAACGAACGCATCGCTAAACGGCAGGTATTTGGGTTTGGTTAAACAGTTAAAGGGCTGAGATAATATGCTCAATCTCTTCTTTGGTTTTACCAAGTTTTATTTGGAGCCGTCCGAGCATTTCGCTTTTTTTGCCCTCTTCAAACATGAGGTCATTATCCGTCAACTGAGCAAATTGTTGTTTTAATTTGCCTTTTTGTTCGTTCCAATTTCCTTTTAATTCTAGTTTGTTCATGATAGATATTTTATAGTGAATTTATTTTGTTAAGGCAAAATTGCGCGTATTTTCAAGGATATATGTTACATAATTCAGGGAATAAATTACATTTATCACACCTTGTCGTGCTATGGAAATCAAAGCAAAAGGATCAACAGCAATACAATGATGATAATTGCGCCTACAGACAGGTAAACGCCGCCGTTTATTTCCCGCAAATGACTTCTTAAACCGCGTACCTCTTTTCTGAGTTGTTTGCGTTCGCTTAAACTCAGGTTCGATTTATCCATTGTGTTGATTTCATCAAGCCTGGTACGCATTGTAACGACCTCAATCGGTTCGGATGCCTGATTTACTGAAATAGAAGTTGGTTCGGTTGGTGTTTCAGCATTTAATTGCTTGGGCATAAAGGACAGCAGCATCATTGCGGCCATGATAGAAATTGTTATCTTCTTCATTTTAATTTTTTATATTTTGTGAATAACTTTTCACAATACAAAGGTCGCCGTATTTACCGGTGTAATAATTACATTATTTTACCTAATTGTTATATTATTCACATCTATTTTAGGACATCCTTGCCATATACCAATTCAATTCCTTCTCCATTTTTCTATATCGAAAAATAGTCGTAATAATTTTTTGAAGCCGTACAAAAGCCGTTTCACTTTTTACGACATAATCAAATGCGCGATGGTGCATACAATTGATCGCGACTTCAATATTGTCCTGACTCGACAGCATTACAATCGGAATATCCGGGTTATAGGATTTTATTTTATCTAAGGTTTCCATGCCGTTCATGGCGTCCTTTTCAATGCCGTCGAGGTTGTAATCCAAAATGATGACGTCCGGGTCATGCGATAAACATTCCATACATTTTTCACCTGTTGGATAAGTTTCGATCACAAAATCGGCATGATTAAGAAATTCAATTTCAAGCAATTTCAGAAATACAACATCGTCATCTACGAGGAATAACTTTATTTTACTTTTCAAGGATGGATGTTTTTAGGCGATTAAATTCTTCTGTTAATTCTTCGCAGGCCTGGGTACAAACTTTATCAATTTGCTCAATCAAATCGTTTATTCCATTTGTTTGATTTGCAGCGCTTGCGTATTCCTGTATTTTTTGGGCCATCCCTTCAAAACCAATATGAATTCCCATTATAGAAAAGGATGGAATGATTTTATGCACCGCGTTTTGTAGCGTTTGCCAATCTTTTTCCAATAAACTATTTTTCATTGCATTCAATAAAATCGGCGTTTGTTCTAAATACGCATCAATAATTTCCATCATCAGGGCTGGATTACCTTTGGTGCGTTGTATTAAATAATCAAGGTTCGTACATTTTGGTTTTTCAATCGGTACATCCACCGGTTCTTGAAGTATTGGGGCCACTACCCATAAAGGTTTTTTTACCAAACCGATAATTTTTTGATACAATAATCTCTCATCCACTGGTTTTGCGATATAATCATTCATGCCTACTTCCTTACATTTTGCCAAATCCACTGTGGTAACATCCGCTGTTAGCGCTATAATCGGGATATTTGAGTTCATTTCTTTGCGGATATAACGGGTTGCTTCAAAACCGTTCATTTCGGGCATTTGCAAATCCATCAGGACAATATCATATAATTTATGTTGCAACATTTCGATGGCTATTTTTCCATTCGAGGCGATATCGCGCTCAAATCCAAAATCATCCAACAGCGTTTTCATCAAAAGTTGATTCAATGGAATATCTTCAACCACCAGAACCTTTATATTTCTAATTTCAGCATCCAGATCCTCCATTTCAATTTCAATTACAGGCTCTGTTGTCGGTTTCAAAAAACTTAAGGTAAAACTAAAGGTTGATCCTTCATTTATTTTGCTGATTACCGTTATTTTTCCACCCTGCGGCTCTACTAATTGTTTGACGATTGCAAGCCCTAAGCCGGTTCCGCCGTATATCCTGGATGTGCTGCTGCTGGCTTGTTGAAAATTATCAAAAATATTGCTCAGTTTATTTTCCGGTATACCGATACCCGTATCTTTTATAGAGAATTCAATGGTTGATTGGGTTTCTGTTTCATTCAATAACCGAATACTTACGGTAATTTTTCCGCGGTTGGTAAATTTGACGGCGTTACTTACTAAGTTCAGAATAATCTGATGCAAACGCACCGGATCGCCGATCAGCACTTCTTGTATGCGGTTGTCGTATTCTTTCACCAATTCGAGGTTTTTTTCCTGAATTTTGGTTTCAAATAAATGGAGCATGGCAGAAATAGATAAAGCCAATTTGAACGGAACCTGCTCAAAAGTCATTTTTCCGGCATCTACTTTGGCAAGATCTAAAATGTCATTGATCAGCACAATGAGGGCGTCGCCGCTCATTTTTATCGCAGTTAGATATTCGCGTTGTTTTAACGACAATTCTGTTTTTAACAACACTTTCGTAAACCCGATGATTGCATTCATGGGCGTGCGAATTTCATGGCTCATATTCGACAGAAACTGTTGTTTGGCTTTAACAGCGTTTTCGGCTAAATGCGTAGCGCTTTCGGCGTTGATTTTTGCTTCCTCCGCAATCAGGGTGGCCAATTCTGCAAATACTTTTGCTTCTATAATCTCTTTTTCAATGCGCTTTTGGGCCGTCACATCGCGCGCTACAATAACAACGCCAAGCACATTTTCCTGATCGTCTTTATATACAGAGCCATTAAACAATACATCCGTTAGTTGGCCATCAACATGGCGCAAGGTGAGCGGCGAATCGGCCACAGATCCTTTAGCGAATACTTCCTGGTAAACTTCGCGCGCTTTTTGCTGCTCGGTGAAATAATCAAAGAAATCGGTGCCTTTGAGTTTCTCCCTTGACAACCCGGTAATATTAACGGTTGCCTCGTTCATATCGGTAATTTTGCCTTCCGGACTGATTGTAACCAAGGGATCTAAACTGGCTTCAATCAGACTGCTTGCGTAATGGTAGCCATGATTCTTGCTTCTTTCCACGTAAATTTATTTTACATTAATTATCAGTTTGGGGCGCAGGATTTTGCCTTTTATCTTTTAATTGTTTGAAATGCGTAGGCGTAAGCCCTGTCACTTTTTTAAACTGATTGGATAAATGCGCTACGCTGCTGTAATTCATTTTCCAGGCAATTTCTGTGATGCTTAGTCCGCTATATATGATTAGTTCTTTTATTCGTTCTATTTTTTGTGTGATGATAAAATGTTCGATGGTGCTTCCTTGTACTTGCGAAAACAGGCTCGCCAATTGGGCATATTCTGAACCCAATGTTTTACTCAGGATGCTGTGGAAGTTTATTTTGGTTAATTCTTCTGAATGGTTAATCAATTCAAGAATGATTTTTTTAATTTTTTCAACAAGATCTCCTCGTTTGTCGTCCATGAGTTCAAGACCCGCGCTTTGTAAATCATTTTTTAGTTGTAAACGTTGTTCAAATGAAATATCTTCCATAATTTCCACTTCGCCTAAATCAATGACAATAAAATGTAAACCGAGTTTCCGAAGTTCTTCTTTTACCACCATTTTGCAGCGATTGCTAACCATGTATTTGATGTGTAGTTTCAAAATTACGGATTTACGCTTTTAAATGGAACATACAAAGGTATACCCTCAGATGTCCCGGCCAGTTACACAATTATCAAAAAATGTTACATCTTTCACACATCTTAAAAGCACAGTAATTTTTGCATTAAAGGGTTACTTCGCGCTGCATAGTTTTGTGCATGGCCTTCGGCCTAAATCATTGACAATCAGCGCTCAGTATGACAATTCATGCTGCCTTTCAGGCGGCGTTTTATATACATAAAAAAAGCGCAGATTTTACACAAAAAAATCTGTGTAGCATCTGCGCTAAAAATGTCCAATAGTGTGTCAATCTTCACAATGACATGCTGCGAATAGAACCCGGTTAACTTAAAAATCTAGTTTTTATTCGGTTTCTTTTTTGTAACACCTGCAAGATTATCCGGGTCTGGTTTGATTCTGGGGTAAATACCGGTTCCAATGCAGGCCGAGAGAAATAAAGTTGCGAATGTGATGAGCAGGATCATCGGCGACGGATTTTAAAATTTACAAACTGAATTTTATACTTAGTTCGGATTTACCGTCGCTTTTTCAATTACAACTTCTACTTTTTCAATACGGTCTTTCCATTGCTGCGTCATTTTGGCGGCTTCCGTGCGCATGACGTTAAATTTGTTTGTAACGCGTTCAACCAAATCGTTGAACTTTTCTTCTGCGTCGCCTACATAGTCATCTCCAATTTTGGTGATTTTTTTGCGGGTATCGGTACCTTTTTCAGGTGCGAATAAAACGCCTAATGCGGCGCCGGCGGCTAAACCGGCTAAAACGCCTACTAATACTTTTCCAGAATCCATGATCTTGAATTTATATTGTTAAATGATTTTAATTATTCGTAACGCAATGCTTCAATCGGGTCTAATTTGGAGGCTTTTAAGGCCGGATAATATCCAAAGAAAACGCCGGTGATAAAACAAACTAAAAATGACAGTATTACGGATGATTGGGTAACCACAGTTGGCCAATTAATCAGTATTGTGACTAATTTGGCAGCGCCAATTCCGAATGCAACGCCGATTAACCCTCCTGTAATGCTGATTAAAATTGCTTCAATTAAAAACTGCATTAAAATATCTGAGCCACGCGCGCCTAAGGCCATGCGCAACCCAATTTCTTTAGTACGCTCTGTGACCGATACGTACATGATATTCATAATGCCAATGCCGCCAACGAGCAGCGAAATTCCTGAAATAGCGGCCAACAAAATGGTCAAAATTTGACTGGTTGAACTAAACGTGCTGATTAATTCCGCCTGGGACCTGACGGTAAAATCGTCTTCTTCATCTTTTTGCAGGTGGTGACTGGTTCTTAGCACGCGGGTCACTTCATCTACCGCCTGTTCTGAGGAATTTTCATCGATGGCTGAAGCAAAAACGTTTTGATAAGATGTTGTGGCCGTTATTCGTTTTTGCACGGTTGTCACCGGGGTAAGTATGACGTCATCCTGATCCTGCCCGAAGGTGTTTTCTCCTTTTTTACTTAAAATACCAATGATTTTAAAGGGAATACGCTTGAATCGAATTTCTCTTCCTAAAGGATCTTCGCCATTTGGAAATAAGTTATCGATAACCGTTTGACCGATTACACAGACTTTTGCGGCCGTAACGACGTCTTGTTTGGACAAATTAACGCCATCTCTTACCGACCAACTTCTGATGGAAAGGAATTCAGGATACACGCCTTGTACGCTGGTGCTCCAATTGTAAGACCCGTTAATTGCCTGCCCTTTGCTTGACACGGAGGGGGAAACGTCCAGGATGAATTCCGGCTGTTTTTGCAAGGCCGTTATATCTGTTTCTGTCAATGATTGTACGCTGGAATTATCCATGCGCACGCCTCCCTGTACGTTGCTGATCGGCCGGATCATAATCATGTTGCTGCCCATCGCCGTGATTTGGCTTTGGATGCTTTGTTTGGATCCTTGGCCGATTGCAATCATGGAAATGACCGCGCCTACACCAATGATGATGCCTAACATGGTGAGCACGGTTCTCATCTTGTTGCGGCTGATGGCCCTCCATGCGATGCGTAACAGGTTGAATATTTTCATGTTGTGTTGTGGCGATGGGCGTTTTCCCCACCGGACGTTGCCAATAGCACAGGGCGCTGCCCTGTGTTGTTGATGGCGCCCCTTTGGGGCTAATCGGTAGCTATGGGCAAGGCGGCCAATACTTCTTTTGCGTTGCTGACGTTTGGGTTGATGTAGTCTTTGATGATTTTTCCGTCTTTGAGGGTGATGGTTCGTTTGGAGAATGCAGCGATGTCGGGTTCGTGGGTCACAAATACGATGGTTTTGCCGTGGTCGTTGTTGAGATCTTGTAGCAGCAGCATAATTTCGTAGGAAGTTCGGGAGTCGAGGTTGCCGGTGGCTTCGTCAGCAAGGATCATAATGGGGTCGTTGATTAAGGCTCTTGCGATGGCTACCCGTTGTTGTTGTCCGCCTGATAATTGGCTGGGTAAGTGGTACATACGGTCGCTGAGTTTGACGGCTTCTAAGGCTTTTATTGCTTTTTCTTTGCGTTCTTTTGCAGAAAATTGGTTGTTGTAAAGTAAAGGCAGTTCTACATTTTCAATCGCAGAGGTGCGGGCAAGCAGGTTGTAGGATTGAAAAACGAAACCGAGTTTTTTATTGCGCAGTCCGGCGAGTTCATTTTTGGATAAATTGCTTACATCTGTGCCATCAAGGATATAAGCGCCCATTGTCGGTTTTTCAAGGCAACCTAAAATATTTAGCAGGGTCGTTTTTCCGGAGCCGCTGCTGCCCATGATGGTGACAAATTCGCCTGCATTGATGGTGAAACTGATCCCGTTGAGCGCTTTTACTGTTTCCTCCCCAATTTTAAACTCCCTTTTTAGCTCTTTAATATTTACAATTACTGCGTCCATGTTGCTTAGTTTGATGCCCTGGCGCCCGATTTTGGTCGATTGTGCTGCTGCGGCATAAAGGGGCTGCGCTGTGTTGCATCTTGTTTAGCGCTTGTCGATCCTGAATTGATATTGGTAATTACTTCGTCGTTCGGTGAAATCCCACTGATTACTTTTACGTAGGCATCGTCATTTATACCTGTAATAATTGGCCGTTCAACCAAGGTATCGCCTGTTTTGATCCAAACAAAAGATTGTTGATCGTTTTCGTTTCCCTGATTTGGTTTGCTTGTTCCAAGTCTGTATTCTGTATTACCCTGGTTTCTTGCGGCCTTTTGTATTTTGTATTTTTTCAACAAGGTTGAGTCTGGTTTAAAACTCAAGGCCCTGGATGGGATGAGCAACGCGTTGCTATCTTCTTGTGAAAAAATATTGATGCTGGCGGTCATACCAGGTTTCAATTTCAGGTCTTTATTATCGACCGTTATAAGTGTTGTGTACGTTACGACACCGGCTGATACGGACGGATGTAATAATATATCATGCACATTTCCTTGAAAAACAATACCTGGAAACGCATCTACCGTAAATGTTGCGTTTTGACCCAAGCGGACGCCGCCAATATCGGCCTCATCCACGGCTGCGCGCACGTTCATTTTGGTCAGGTCTTTTGCGATGACAAATAAGGTAGGCGCATTAAAATTAGACGCAATGGTTTGGCCTGCGCTTACATTTCTATTGAGCACTACGCCGGTAATCGGGGAATAAATATTAGTATAGGATAAAGTGCGCAAGGTGATTTTTAATTCAGCGGTAAAATTATCTACATCTGTTTTGGCGCTTTGACGCAGGTTCAAGGCAATTTGATAGTCGGCTTTGCTAATTGCCCCAAAATCAAATAATTGCTTTTGTCGATCATAATTGGTTTGTTGGAGCCGCATGTTACTTTGGGCATTTGCAAGGCTCGCTTTAGCTTGTTCGGTTTGAGCGATGATGATTGCGGGGTCTATTTTGGCTAATAATTGCCCTTTTTTAACCACACTATTAAAATCAGCAAAAATACTTTGAACGACCCCTGAAACTTGCGCGCCCACGCAGACGGTGTCGACCGGTTGAATGGACCCGGTGGCCGTTACAGATTTTCCGATGTATCCGTACTGCGGTTTTACCGTTACGAACGTGATTACCTGTTTATTTCTTCCCTTCATTACATACCATGTCGTTGCGGCGGATGCCGCAACGAACACGATAAGTAGTGCAATGATGACCTTCCTTTTCATGCTTATTTCAGGATTGATATGGATTTGCGGGTATCTAAGATGGATTGAATTGATTTTCAACGAGTTACCAGACTTCTGCTTTCAGCACTACTTTGCGTTGGTAATAATTCGTTCATTCTTTTAATGGTGCGTACCTTCTTGTCTGGGCTGTTGTTGGTCTGGATTTTGCCTTGGATCGTCCCGTTGTCTTGGATCGTCGCGTTGGTTTGCGTCGTCGCGTTGCCTGTTCGACTGTTGCCTGTCTTGAGGTGGTTGGGACGGTTGACGACGCATTGATTCCCTTGGCTGCTGCGGCCGCGATTGTGGTTGTTTGGTAGATTGATCGGGCTGCTGTGTTTTTGGCGCCGGTTGCTGTTTGACCGGCTGTTGTTTTTCCTGGGGCTGCCGAGTCGCTTGTTGTCCGGATGATTCTTTGGGCTGCTGCGGCCTCGATTGTGGTTGTTTGGTGGATTGATCGGGCTGTTGTGTCCTTGGTGTAGGCTGTTGTTTGATCGGCTGTTGTTTAACCGGCTGTTGTTTTTCCTGGGGCTGCCGCGTGGGTTGTTGCTTCGATGATTCCTTTGTTTGTTGCGGCCGCGTTTGTGGTTGTTTGTTTTGTTGGTTCGTTTGCTGGGTTTTTGACGGCGGTTGTTGTTTTAAAGGCGTTTGCTTTACCTGTTGTTTTTGAGCCGGAGGGTTTATTTTTTGTTGTTTTCGATCTTCAATCCGTTGTTCGGTCGTTTTCAGGTCTTTATAACTTCCAACTTTGGGCGGAACCGATTTTGCTCCGGTAGCCGTATTCTTGTCCATTTCGGGCCGATACGTTTTGAATTGTTTTTTATCCAAATTCTGGCCGGGTCTATTGTTTTCTGTAATATTTACCGGTGTGATTTTTTGACCGGTATGTTTTTCTACATCTGCTCTGCCAGGACCGGCATTGTATTTTGAATGTCGGGTAGGATCTTCCCTTACGTTGTTGATTTCGGTAGAATTGTTGTAAAAACGATCATTGTTTCCCGATTTGATATAGTAGTTGTGCATGTTGCGTTCGCCCAAATGACGCCCGCGCACGAAGGTCCAGCGGTTGTTGTGCTCAAAGTGGCCGCTTCCCTGATCCGGGCCTAAAGGCGCCCATCCGTAATAATCAGATGATTGTCTCCAATTAACCCATCCCGGCCCCCATACATTGTCGGGAACCCACATTGGCCCATAAGCGGGGTCGGAATACCAGCGCCCATAGTGGAAAGCCGCCCAACCCCAGGGATAATTGGAGGCCCAAGCCCATCCTTCATCGGTCAAAACCCAGTAGCCGTTGGTGGCATAAGGCACAAATCCCGAATCTACATTTGGCATCCACACATATCCGTAATCGGGATTTTCTACCCAGGTTCCGTAAGGGCTTAGTTCGTCGTAAAAGACCTGAAAGTTTAGGTTCGTATTTTGAGCCGATATATTGGACGAGATCATAAATGCGCCCAATACCATGCATATTGAAATAATTCTATTTTTCATTACGATTTTTTTATTAATTAATTGTATTACAAAGGTCAGCCGCTTCTACTTTTAGATTGTTGTATAATTTTTAGAATTAGTTACATGATTCACACCTTGAGTCTAATAGAACAAGTCTAATAAAAAAACTAAGGTGTTGACCTTTGTCATCACCTCAGTAGCCGAAATTCACCTTCTTATTATTATTCTACCAATTAACCGTCATACTTTATTTATCCGTAATAGGCACGTGCTTTACCCATAATTGCAAACCCGCAGTACCATATTTATCGCCAGTGTAAATGAGTTTTTCACCGTCTGGATGGAATTCAAGGTTCATCGTGTCCTGCCTGCCTACGCGTCGGAGATTTAACATTAAGTTGCCATTTTTAAGGGTACTCCATTCGCCTGTATCCCGTTCAATTGCATGATTATCAAGATTATCTGTTGTCATTTCAACGTTTCCTTTTGGTAACAGCACTAACTTAATAACCTTTCCGGGAGAAAACGCAGAATGGATACTTGCCTGATAATGGGCTTCGGTACTGATAGAAAAAGAATTTCCTTGTTGCCCAGGATTTGGGTCGGTACCGATCGCCTCGTTTTGTACGGGGCCTTTATTGTTGCTGGATGGCACGCCATTTCCGGTGCAAGCACTTGCTAATAGAACTGTTGCAGAGATAAAAAATATTATTTTCATCGTTTGTGAAATTAATTAATCTTTGGGAATAATATCAATTAAAACAGTGCGATTATAAAAGCGCTCCTCCGGATAATTGTTATCAAACGGCGCAGACTTTTCGTCTTCACCAAAACCATATACTTCAAAGCGCACATCTTTTCTGCCTTTTTTAGTCAGGGCATTATTCAGAATATGCATGACATCGTTTGCACGCGCTAAGGAGAGTTTCAAGTTATTATCGGCATCGCCAATAACATCGGTGTAGCCGTGGATGATTACGGTTGCGGCTTTCGGAATCTTTGCGGCGACCACGTCAGACAAGTATTTTTCGTATAACGCAATGGTTTTTGATTCATTGAATTCAAAAATTACACTGTAGCGAATTCCTTCTTCGTTTTTCGGCGGCGTCCAAAGGGCCATTCGGATAAAGGTTACTTTTTTTACCGGATTTCCGCTTTTGGTCAGCCCCAACATCGTTACCTTGTATTCGCCACCCATGCGCGTTCCCATGATGGTTTTGCCGGGAATACTGACCAATTCCTGCGTATATGGGCCGAACGTTTGTATATTACCCTTGTCGTCGGCCACATCAAAATACCAGGATGAAAATGCACCCTGCGCACCGATGGCGTTGAAAGTAACATAACTATCAAGCGGCGCTTCCTGTACTTCGGTAATTTCTACCGGTTTGAGTTGGGGTTCCGAACCGCTTTGGAATTCCATCAACAGGGCGGGCGAGTTGCTTTCGATGGTCACACGGCGGTCGCCTGCGCGCAACAGATCAAGTTCTTTTGTGCCGCCCGGTTGTTCGGAAGGAATCAAAGGTTTATCCCGGCCTTCAATGCTGATTCTGCCTGCATCTATGCCGAATATGTTCATCAGGTATTGTTTGACCGATTCGGCCATTGCTTGTCCGTCTGCTGGTCCTTTTTCTGAAGAACCCACCAATTTTACAACGGTAAACGGATTTTTACCCATTCGGTCGCCCAGGATATTAAGCACGTTGTAGTAAACCGTCATTTCCCGATTTGAACGGCCGGAAAGTCTTTTTGGGGTAAACATTTCCAATTGGTCTTCCTTGAAGTTGCCCACTTGATCCTTGGTAAGGATTTCGTAACGATCCGGTATTTCAGTGGAGCCAATGTCAAAAAACACATAATTCCGAAGTGGGAATGTTTCCCTTATACGGCGTTGAATTGGGATGTTTTTCGGTGAAGTAACGACGAATTTGACTTCGGGTTCTACTTGAACCGTAACAGGCGGCGGCGGGTTTTCATGGCCGCAACCGAATTTGAATGCTGCGCCCATTCTTAATCCTGCCAATTTCATCGTTTCGACCGAACGCGGCATTTGACCCCAATACGGTTGAAAGACTATAAATGGGGAAACCACAAATTGGGTGCGGTGGCCTTGTGAAGTGATCGGGACGTCGTATCCGGCGCCGATTTGCATGGATATGATTGTTTTGTTCACACTGCTCAAATCGCCTTTAACGGTGCGTGCAGGCGCCAATTCCGGCCCGTTTGAGCCGATTTTTTGTTCGTACTTGAATGATTTGTTCAAATTAAATGCAAAACGAGGGCCGCCGTAAATATAAAAACCGGATTTAAACGGCGCGATCCGAAGACTTGGTTCAATGCTCACATAACTCAAATGCGTAGTCAGGTAGCTGGGACAGTTGCCACAGGCAGCAAAAGTTTCTTTGGAAACGCCGCTGCGATTGTCGTATCCGACCTGTAGCATGGCGCCAAGGCGTGTTTTCGGCGCGTAATATTCGAGCAAAGGCGCTGCATATACTCCCATCCCTAAACCGTCGTGAAAAACGACCGGGGTTGCAAAATTGGTATTGAGCTGCTGTGTTTCGCCTCGGAAGAAATTGTAATTTGCGCCGACTGCGCCGCCAATCCACCATGAAGGTTTGGTAAACATCGATTCTTGCGCCTTCAAAATATTATGTAAACTTACCAAAATAAATAACCCTACTATTAGGGCTTTTTTAATTTTAGATAACGCGACACGCAATTTCTCTATTTCAGTAATATAAATTATTGTTTGCTTTTTCATTTTTATCATTTTTATAGTGAAAATATTTTCACTATATACTTATATCCAATCCCTTCTGGATTGATGCATTTAATTCAATGTAGGCTATAAACATCTCATCCCTTCGGGATTTTTAAAGCGCATTAAATTGTTACTAAATATGCATACTTTTCATAGAATCCAATAATC
>JBAXTB010000090.1:0-17743 GCA_037130425.1 Bacteroidota bacterium | reverse complement strand
AAACAGCGCGCAATGCTTCATTGAGCGCCTTGCTTTTTGTACTTTTTTCAAAATTCACTTCCACCACAGCCACCGGCATTTCTTTCAAAGCCGCCAATGTTTCAGGCTGCAACTGATCGGCCACCACCACCACGGCAAAACGGTCGGCGGGATAATCCTGCTCAAGTGCTGCCTGGGTCGTTTGTAAAATCACGGCGTCTTCTTTGTACGCAGGGATAAAAACCACTGTGCGCCGGTAAGCAGCAGCGCTTTTTGCAACTTTTGGCGCACGGTAAAAAACGCCTGCTACCGCAAAAAAGAACTGGTAAAATGCAGCCCAGCCGAAGTACAGCAGCAAAGAAATTTGAAGGATCAAAAAGAGCGTCGAGATCATGACTATTGATTGAAAGTTTATTTTTAATTTATTGAATTTGAGAATCCTGGTTTAGCTTTTGCTGTTCGTACAGTGGCGCTAAAAAAATCAACGGAATCATAATCCCCATCAAAATCCCGGTGGGTAACTGGCTGTACACCTGATTGCCGTAACTTGAAACCAACACCCCCACCATGCCGCAATACAAGGCCGCCGTTTTGGATTTGATGCCAGGGTCGCGCAGGGTCCACACGATCAGGCCGCCTTTGCCCACAAACCAGCCGAACATAAATAGGTGCAAACACATGCCGATGATGCCGGTTTCTGCCCATATTTTCACATAGTAACTGTCGGTAGCGGTGTTGGCCAGCAAACTGTTCGGGTTGAACCGAAAGCCCCAGTAACCCGCTGCCCCAATGCCGCCGCCGAAAGGCCGCGTGGCAAGGTGTTTTCCAAAAGTGATTTGATTTTTCAAACGCGTTTGAAACGAGGCGTCTTCCGGATTCATGGCCGTGCGCATACGCCGAACCTGCTCCACATTTTGAAAGGCAAACGTGTATTTGAGCGTATAAAAAGCCGAGCCTAACACGATAAGTCCCAGCACTAAAATCTTGTAGTTCTTACTGATCGCTAAATAAGTAAGTGCGCCCACAGCCGGAACAGCCAGTGCGCCCCGTGTGCCGGAGATGGCAAAACCAATAAAACCGCCGATGGCGCCAATGGCGTAAAACCATTTTTCTTTTTTAGAAACCGGCCCTAAAAACAGGATTCCGCAAACCACAAATATCATGGCTTCCGAAGAACCAAACTGGCCCGCATCCGAATAGAAGGAAAACACGCGCAACACGCCTGCGAGTACGTGCGTAAAGGCGTAACCATCCACATACAACCAGCGGTACTCCGC
Source organism: Bacteroidota bacterium (assembly GCA_037130425.1). Lineage (GTDB taxonomy): Bacteria > Bacteroidota > Bacteroidia > Chitinophagales > Saprospiraceae > M3007. The sequence continues at coordinate 16,487 of JBAXTB010000090.1, read as the reverse complement.
CTCGTCTACGCCGGTAATTTGCTGGCGCAAACCCCACAGCACGCCCAAAAGGGAGAAGAAAATCATCCAGAACAAAAACTTGTCTAAATGTTTTTCGGTGCGATACAACATGAACACCAAGCCGAAGGAAAGCAACTGGTAAAAACCGTTGCCGCGCATGGCGTAAAACCAACATTCTAAACCGTTGCTTTCCGGATTGGCAACTTCCAGCACCACCAGTATGTACCACAACAGCGCCAACAACATCACGTCGTTGCGCAGCGGCGACCAATCGGTGTGCCGGAATTTCTTGAACAACAAGGCTACCCAACCGATAAACAGGAACGCGTCCATCGCAAGTCCCCAAGGCGCATTTACATAGCGCGTAATGCCGGCAGAGAAAAAACCGGCAATCAAAGCGCCCATCAAACCTGCCTGCGGATTGCGCAATAAATAACCTAAGAAAAACAAGGTTGCTGGTAATGCCGCCAACCCGATTGCCACCACCATGCCCATTTTAGCCACCAACCAACCAATGACTACCGCGCATAGCACGCAGATCGCGGTAATGGCTGCCCCGTAGGCATTTTTTTGAAGTGAGCGGATTGTTGTAGCGAGCATATTTGGTTGAATTATGCTACAAAACTAAACGCCGCTACCCCACCCGACTTTCGCTTTTCGTTTTTTGGGAACTACGCTTCGGAAAACGGTAGTAATTGGAGGTTTTTCTACTTCGCCGTATTTTGGGGGGTACTGCCAGTCATAGTGAAGAGGTGTCATCTTCGAGGTACGAGAAGGTGACATCTCTGAACGATAGCGCCCACGGAAAAATAAGACTTCTAATTCAACTTCATCGAATCAATAATATCGAATGTTAAAAATCTACCTTATCTCCCGAATCCGAATATTCCTAAACCAAATCGGCGCGCCTGCGTGCTTGCCCTGCAACCCGATCTGCCCCTGCAAAGGCAACGCAGCGAAGGGCTTGTACAACCACGACGGGATCTCGCTTCCATCGGGATTGCGCGCGCCGGAAAGCCAGAGGTTCATGTTCATGTAATTTACTTGTACGCCGTTGAGCATCACCCAGATTTCCCGGCCTTTGCAGCTGATGGTGTAATGGTTCCATTCGCCCGGCTTCTTAACCGTGTGTTGTTTAGCCGCCAAATGCCCGAATACAGCGCCGCATTGCCAGGTGTCGGGCGCACTGCTCCATTCCTTGGAATAATCATCCGCAATTTGTATTTCAACGGAATTGGGAATCCAGTCCTCCGTGTCGCTGCAATGCACAATGACGCCGCTGTTGGTACCGTCGGCGGTTTTGAATTCCAGGTCAAGTATAAAATCCTGATACTGCCGCTGGGTCCAGATGCACTGGTCTTCCGTAGCTGTGAGTTCGCCATTTTGAACGCTCCAAATGCCTTTTGGGAAAATGGCGTCCGATAAATCTGGTTTTATCAAGGGCGTCCAACCGGCTTCATCAGCAGCAGGATGCTTGGCGGGCGGCGCAAACGGTACGGCCGGCGACAGGTCTACCTGTTTCAATTTGCGTAATTCCAGTTCGCGGTTTACTTGTGGTAATGCGCTGGTTTTCAACATATTCCATTGATCGAACAAGGGCGCGGCATTGGCTTGCAGGTTTTTTAACCCATCCAGCGCCTGTTGCGTCGGCGCCCGATCGCAATCAATTAAAATACCAAGCAAACCATCGCAACCACCTTGCAAAGCACTGAGGCTCGGTTCGTTGCTGCCGCGCGGACTGGCTTCTAATGTTGCAATATTGGAATACATGCTTTTCAGCAAAGGAATGGCCTCTGCAGTCGCCTCATCTGCGGTGGCGCGCAAACGCGTGCGCAAGAGCCTCATTTCTGTTAGCGCCTCGCGGATTTTTTTACTTAAATTGTAGCAAACCAAGGCGTTATCATGTTGCGCCTGCAAATCCGTTTTGCTTGTTTTCACCCTTGGATCCATCAAAATTTCTAAGTTTTGCAGGTAGGTTTGGCCATCTACTGTAAGCACCGCCGTGTACGTGCCGGGCATCACAAACGGCGCGGTCGGATCCGGCGCGGTATTGCCGTATACCGCCGAAATCGGGAAAGCCGGCGTATTACCAAGCGGATCATACCGCATATCCCAGCAAAAACGGTGCATCCCCGCCCGATCCGACAATATCTGCTGCGGACGCACCCAATACAAAGGAATGTTCAGGGCCGGCAAATCGTACGGTTTGTCGTCGCTTGCATAATGCCGCACTTTTTTACCATTTGCGTCCAAAATATCCAGCGTAATCGGCCCCTTGGATGCCGTTTTTAAATAATATTCAATCATGGCCCCGTCAGGCGGATTTTGCCCGGCGGGTTCTTCCTGTGGCAAGGGCGTGTCGGTATTCATGTTCCAACGCACGCGGTAGGCTTTTGCGGGCGCAAACAAGGTCGCTTTTTGCGTAGGCACAGCAGCGCTCAACTGGCGTAAAGCGCTCACATTATCCAAAATCCAGAAGGAACGTCCGTGCGTGCCCACCACGAGGTCGTCATCTTTTACAATCAAATCACGAATGGAAGTAGCGGGCATGTTCCGCCGCAGCGACTGCCAATGCGCGCCGTCGTCAAAGGAAACGTACACGGCGCATTCGGTGCCTGCGTACAACAAACCGGGAACAATAGGATCTTCCCGAACGGTATTCACAGGTTCATTCGGCAAACCGGTGGTGATTTCTGTCCAGGTCATGCCGCCGTTGTCGGTGCGTAAAATATGTGGTTTCAAATCATCCAAACGAATGCAATTTACAGCAGCGTAAGCCGTATTCGGGTCGCTGTGGCTGGCCTCCAACATGGAAATTTTGCTCCAGGGCGCTAATTTGGGCGGCGTGATGTTTTTCCAGGCTTTGCCGCCGTTGCGCGTCACGTGTATGAGACCGTCGTCGGTGCCGGCCCAGATGATATTGCTGTCGAGCGGCGAAGGGGCAATGGCATAAATCACGCCCCGGCGCGCCATTTTTTTCATGTCTTCATTGCGGTAAATACCGATACATTCCGGCAAGTCGTTATATGTAGCGCGGCTAAGATCAGGACTAATGACTTCCCAGTTATTGCCCCCGTTGCGGGTTTTGAACAACACGTTTCCGGCAAAATACAAGACATGCGGATCAATGGGCGAAAACAGCACCGGCGCAGTGCGGATAAAACGATATTGTCCGCTGCGCAGCGCCTCAGGCGATATATTTTGAACTTGTCCCGTGCGTTTATCGAAGCGGGAAATTTTACCGCCGTAAATAATATTCGGATCCAGTGGATCGGCGGCTACATAACCGTATTCCTCGGCTCCAACCGGATGCCATTCCCGAAACGTCACCTGCCCGTCGTTGCCCCGGCTTGCAATACCCACCGAGCCGCTTTCCTGCTGTCCGCCGTACACGTTGTAGGGAAATGCATTGTCCGCGCTCACATGGTAAAATTGGGCGGTTGGTTGGTTGTACCAGGAACTAAAGGTTTTGCCGCCGTTAACGGTAATAATCGCGCCCTGGTCGCTGGCAATCAGGATGATATTCGGATTGTCCGGATTGATCCAGATGCGGTGGTAATCGTCGCCGCCGGGCGCGCCGCGAAATGCCGACCATTGTTTGCCGCCGTCGGTGCTTTTCCAGGTGACGACGTTGGCTGAATACACAATATCCGGGTCTTTCGGATCGGCTTTGATTTCGGCAAAATCGTCGCCGCGGCCCCAGAAGCGTTCGTCGGGGTTCATCATACGCCAGGTTTCACCCGCATCGTCGGAGCGGTAAATGCCGCTGAGTTTTCCTGCGTCCACGGTCGCGTACAGGCGCGCGGGCATACTGGGCGCAATGCAAAAACCGATGCGGCCACATACTTTTGGCTCCGGCAAGCCGCTCAACAACCGTTTCCAGGTATTTCCGCCGTCCGTGCTTTTGAACATGCCGCCGTTTTCGCCGTTCCATTCGCCGTTTTCCCAAGGCGCAAGGCGGGATTCAAACAAATCGGCGTAAATGATGTCGGGATTTTTCGGATCAATGACGACTTGCGCCGCGCCGGTGTTTTCATTGATAAACAACACTTTAGACCAGGTTTTTCCGCCATCTGTGGTACGAAATACGCCACGTTCGGCATTTGGTCCGTAAGGATGGCCCATCACAGCGGCGAACACGCGATCCGGGTTGTTGGGATCAATGGCTAAGCCGCCGATTTGCAGGCCCTCGCGCAGGCCCGTGTTGATCCAGGTTTTACCGGCATTGGTGGATTTGTACACGCCGTCGCCAACCGAAAGGTCGGGGCGCTGAATGCCTTCTCCGCTGGCGGCGTACAAAATATCCGGGTTGGAAGGCGCCACGGCCACATCGCCAATGCTGCCAGTGGGTTGATCGTCGAAAATGGGATTCCAGGTGCGACCGAAATCCTCGGTTTTCCAAACCCCGCCGTTGTTGACGCCGATGTAAAACACATTGGGTTGTTGCGGCACGCCGACCGCGCCGACAGTTCGTCCGCCGCGGTGGGGACCAATCATGCGCCACTGCAAATGCCCAAGCAATTCGGGGCTATATGGCTGGGCGGAAAGTACATGGGTAAGGAGGAGCAAAAAAGCCGGCAATAAGCGGCGAAAAAAGGCGATTGACATGGCAGCATACATTTGTGTGGGGTAAATGTACGCTTCCCGCCCAAAAACAAAAAAGAGGGCATCTCCTAAGTCCTTGAAAATTGAAAATTGTACATTACACATTGTACATTTTATTAAATTTTAACTTAAAATCTAATAATGTTCAATGTTCAATAAACAATTTTCAATGAACAAGTAGCTTGAAAGATGCCCTCAACATTTTTTTAAAGTGCCCGGGACGGGACTCGAACCTGCACGACCTTTAGGGTCAAGGGATTTTCGTACCAACTACGGCTTTCGCCGCGCCTTATCAAAAGGTTTGTGGTCTGGACTTTCTCTTCGCCATATTGACAACTTTCGTTTTCAACGTAGGCGCCGCCTGTTAAGTCTCTACACCTTCCTCCCTGTTTCCAGCAAGGCTTGGCTCGGGATTGCCAGTTTTTAGCAGGTTTCCCCGAATTTAAGCGGCTATACTTCCTAAATTTCTTCAGGAGCACTCAAATTTTCTTGTTTTTTGCTCTGAACGTTGGAGTCTGACTATGGCAATTCGGACATAGTATCAACAAATTTTGAATTTGATGATTAAACCGATTACCATCTAAATGATGTAATTCCATTTCAATTGGCTTTCCCTGCCATTCCGAAATTCCACATGATTCACATTGATTGGATTTCACACCCTCTAATATCAGCCTCTTTTTTAATTTAAAAGTCTGAAAATGAGGATGTTTATTTTCAATAATGATTTCATCAAGCGGAACTTTTGGCATTTTCTTATTCAAACCTAAACCTGCCTGATTTGTCTGGTAACAACCTAACTCTAAAGCTCTTTTTTTAAAAGAATTAAAGTGCAAATTAAGTTGTGCCGCAGCATCAGCCATGCTTTTTGAAGAAGCGCAGACCTCTCGAAAGGTATTATCGTCGATTCTGTGTCTGATATTCCAACGATTCATTGCTAAGATGAATTAAGTCCCTCGTGTCTACCATTTCACCACCCGGGCATGTCAAAGAACCAAAGTAAGAAAATCTTTTTAAAGAAAGTCTCACTTAGAAACATCACAAAGATACGTTTTACAACCAATCCTTGCAAATCTGAAAATAAAAAAAGGCCTGCATTCCTACAGGCCTTTGAGCGGAAAACGAGACTCGAACTCGCGACCCCGACCTTGGCAAGGTCGTGCTCTACCAACTGAGCTACTTCCGCATTTCGCTGGATAAAACCGTTGTTTCATCGTTTAGCGGCGGCAAAGATAACGGCAGCAATTTCACACAGGCAAGTTTTTTTGAGAAAAAATTTAAAAAAAGTTTTAACCCGCCTGTAACTTATTGATAATCAATCAAATTAATCGCGCTGTTCCAATTGACGTTTGTAGTAAAAATAGGTTTCCAACTGCGCGCGCACGGGAATGTCGGTCCCAAGTTTGCGATACTCGTTCAGATTGAAACGGTCGATAAATCGAGCTTTTACATTGTCGTTCAGTTGCAATTCCAGCATATCCTTGATCTCTTGTTTAAGCACGGGGTCGTACACCGGGAAGGTTGTTTCAATGCGGTAAGTCAGGTTGCGCTCCATCCAGTCGGCGCTCGACAGGTATATCTGTTCATCGCCGTTGTTGTGGAATAAAAATACCCGCGCATGTTCCAAGTAACGGTCGACAATACTGATGATTTCAATGTTTTCACTCACGCCCTTTATCCCTGGAACAAGGCAGCAAATACCACGAATAATCAGTTTGATTTTTACGCCGGCCGTAGAAGCCTCGTAGAGTTTTTCCATCATGCCCTTGTCTTCCAAACTATTCATTTTCAACACCATGTGTGCTGGAATACCACTTTGGGCATGTTCTATTTCACGGTCAATCAAGGCATATAAACCGGGACGCAAATTGAATTTCCCAACCAAAAGATGCGAGAATTCTTGTTTTGGTGGCTTGATATTTTCCAAAAACGTAAACACCGTACTGACCTCCGAAGTAAGGCGCGGATCGGCTGTAAACAGACCGAAATCGCAGTATATTTTGGCCGTTTCTTCGTGGAAATTGCCCGTTGCCATATAACAATACAACCTGGGTTCGCCGTTTTCCACCCTTCTGATCAAGGCTAATTTGGAGTGTACTTTTACGCCTGGGAATGAATAATGCACCCGCACACCTGCTTTTTCCATTTTTTCGCCCCATTCCAAGTTGGCGGCCTCATCAAAACGCGCTTTGATTTCCACAAAAGCCGACACTTGTTTGCCGCGTTGTACCGCCTCCATCAAGGCATGGATAATGCGGCTGTGACGCGCCACCCGGTATTGAATCACCTTGATATGCGTTACGTTCGGGTCGTGCGCGGCTTTTTCAAAGAAATTGATTACCGCATCATACGATTGATACGGATAATGCAACATCCTGTCCTGTGCGCTGATGACCTCAAATGGATCTTCTGTATGACTTAACACCGGATGATGCAATGGAGGCAGACTTTTGTTGCGCAAATGCGTCAAGCCGAAATCCGGGAATTTGAAAAAGTCAAAATTGTTGTGGTATCGACCTTCGGGCAGGATGTCATTTTTTCCTAAATCAAAAGTTTCCTGCAAATAATTCAACAAATGACTCGGCATTTCCCGGTCATATACAAAGCGGCTGGCCGGCCCAACCTGCCTTTTTTGCAAACTGGATTTGATTTTTTGCACCAAATCGCCCGAATATTCATCCTCAATGTACAACTCCGCATCGCGGGTCAGTTTGATCGAATACGTATCCTGCACATCGTAGCCGGGAAACAACCAGGACACCGAATTGCGCACAATATCGTCGAGCATAATGATGTCGTAACGACCTGGCGCAGAAGGCAATTGAATAAATCGCGGCAACTGATCCGACGGGATTTTCACCAGCGCATATTCGTTTTCCGACAGCGGTTTTTTGCGCAAACGCAAATTAACAGCAAGGTACAAATGCGCGTTCGCCAAAAAAGGCCGTATCCGATGGCTCACCAGCAACACCGGCATGACGAAGGGCAACAGGTTGTTGTGGAAGTAGTTTTCCACAAAATGCCGCTGTTCCGCATTCAAGTCCAAACGCCTGAGAATGTTTACGTTATGTCGTTTTAATTCCGGTACGATTTGCCGTTCAAAAATTTCAGAAAACTCTTCCTGTTGCCTGTTTACGATATGGTGAATCTCGCGCAGGAGTTCGCGCGGATCAAAATCCAATTCCGCTTTGGTCTTTTTCCCCACCTTTTTCAGGTTGCGTATGCCCGCCACCCGAATACGGAAAAACTCATCGAGGTTGGAAGAATAGATGGCCAGAAACTTCAAGCGTTCCAGCAATGGTACTGCGGAGTCTTTTGCCTCCTGCAACACGCGGTAATTAAAAGACAACCAGGATATATCCCGATGCACGTAGGGTAATTCTTTCATATAACCAAAGGACGCCTTAAAGCGTCAAGCGCGCAAAAGTGCAATATTGTAGAGGAAAAACGTAATGTTAAAAGAAGAATTAGCCAGGCAGTAACAAAAATTTAATACATCTGCGATTCAAGCCCCTATAATATTTCCCAATTGCCAAAGGATACCGGGCGGGTTATCACTTTAAATTACAGGTAGGCATTGGGTGTTTCGCCAAAAATATTTCGAAACCGAAGACGCTAATTTTCGTAAACTTGTATCTTACCAAGTTTAAAACCACCTCTCTATTTTCCAATGAAACAACTTCCAATCTTTTTCTTATGCGCCCTTTCCCTGATCGGCAGCCTTTCCGCCCAACCCAATCATTTTGAACCGCGCGGCATCGGCGGCGGGGGCGCTTTGTTTTTCCCAAGCATTAATCCGGCCAACGACCAGGAATTCTATGTAAGCAGCGACCTCAGCGCCGTGTTCCACAGCACCGACTTTGGAAACACTTACGACCAAATTCATTTTACCAAATTAAGCGGCGGCAATACCTCCACGTATGAATTTACCAATAATCCCAATATTGCCTATTCCAATTTCAACGACGGCAATGACGGCTATCCCGTAAAAACCACCAACGGCGGAACAAACTGGACACAATTGCCTGGTTACAACCTCAACAATTATGGCCCTGTTTACCGCATGAACGCCAATTTCGACAAGCCTAATCAGTTGTTAATCAATTCCTATGGCGATATTTTGTTTTCAAATGACGGCGGCGCTTCGTTTTCTGTGGCCAAACACACCATAAATAATGGCGCCGGACTCATCATGGGCGGCGTGTTTTGGGACGGATCAACGATTTATATCGGCACCAACGAAGGTTTGCTGGTGTCAAACGACAGCGGCGCTTCCTTCAACGTTATGCCAGCGAGCGGTATCCCGGCCGGAAATGTCGTTTGGAGTTTTGCGGGCGCTAAAAACGGCGTCAATACCCGCTTTGTGTGCATCACTGCAAGTCCAAACGACACCTACAACGGCGTAATGCCCTGGGATTATTACAATTTTGCCACCGGCGTGTACACCATGGACAATGCAAGCGGCGTATGGGTTTCACATAGCGCGGGCATGGATTTTAACAATGATTTTATCATGTACGCGGCGATGGCCCGCAACAATATTGAAACCATTTACCTTGGCGGGCATGACAACGGAACCGGCGGCCCCTTGGTCTACAAATCGGCAAACGGCGGTCAAAGTTGGGATAAAGTGTTCAAAACCAACAACAACGCAAATATCGCAACGGCTTGGGAAGGTTATCTGGGCGACAAAGGCTGGGGCTGGAGCGAAACCTGTTTTGGCATTACCGTTGCACCGAATAATGCCAACAAAGCAATGTTTGCCAATTACAGCAACATCCAACTCAGCAGCGATGGCGGCGCCAACTGGAAGCAGGCTTATGTGAACAGCAGTGACCAACACCCGGCAGGCGCCCCTACCCCACTCAAACAAAGTTACCACAGTATTGGCCTTGAAAACACCACCTGTTGGCAAGTATTTTGGATCGACGACACGCACTTAATGGCCGGCTACAGCGACATCGGCGCGGTCAGAAGCAGCGACAGCGGCAATTCCTGGGGATTTACCTATAATGGATTCAGTGTAAACTCTGTATATCGTTATGCCAAAGATGCGAATGCCTTGTACGCTGCCTGCTCCAACATACACGATATGTACCAGAGCACGCGCCTGCAAGACGCCCAATTAGACGCCAACGACGGCAACGGCAAAATTGTGTATTCCACAGATAAAGGTGCAAATTGGACTGCCATGCACGTCTTTAACCATCCTGTTTATTGGGTGGAAGCCGACCCGAATACGCCAAACCGACTCTACGCCTCGGTGATCCATTATGGCGGAACCCAGGGCAACCAGCAAGGCGGTATTTACCGCACCGACGAAGCCAACAAACTCGCTGCGGCCGCATGGACCAAACTGCCCAATCCGCCGCGCACAGAAGGCCATCCGGCTTGTATAGCAGTGCTAAAAGACGGTAAAATTGTTTGTACTTTTTCCGGGCGAAGGGGCACAAACGGCTCATTTACAGCCAGTTCCGGCGTTTTTCTATACGATCCTGTCACCAACGCCTGGAGTGACCGCAGCCACCCAGGCATGTATTACTGGACAAAAGACATTGTAATCGCCCCCTCTGATCCGACGCAAAACACCTGGTACGCCTGCATATTCAGCGGCTGGGGTGGCGCGCCAAATGGCTTGGGCGGCCTCTACAAAACCACCGACCGCGGTCTAAACTGGACGAAACTCACCGGTTCGCAGTTTGATCGGGTGAGTTCCATGAATTTTAACCCGATATATAACCAGGAAGCCTATTTGACGACGGAAACGCAAGGCTTATGGATCACCCACGACATACACGCGCCCGCGCCTGTGTGGACGCTCGTGAACAATTACCCCTTTCGGCAGCCGGAACGTATTTACTTTAATCCGTTCAATAACAATGAGATGTGGGTAAGCAGTTTTGGAAACGGCTTAAGAATTGGTAATTTTACCTACACCGACACGGGAGCGCCGTCTTCAGGCGAGGCCGAAATTAAAGTATATCCGAACCCGGTGAAAGATGTGTTGCATGTTGAGTTGAAAGGGCAGGAAGGATTGTTGCAGATTTATAATGCAGTGGGCGTTTTGGTCGAAAATAAGCAGATTTATAGCGGAATTACGGCTTTATCAACGGAACATTGGCCCAAAGGCATTTATTTTGTGAAGTTTAGGGACCGTGTGATTAAGGTTGTATGCCCTTAGCCAGAACGAGCAGTTCCGTTTGGGATGCTGAATTTCAAAGATGTTGAATCATAAGGTAACGTGAAATTTTTTCGCCAAATAAAAAGTTGAGATCGCGCCTAATTGAGGGGGTGACTGGCAGTCACCCCCTCAATACGCTCGACCATCCGAATAATATTTTGCGATTTATCCGTTAAGCGTTTATAAAACGGTTTGTGAGACACCCTCTTTGAAAACCAGCAGCTTATAACAAACCTATTAATTTAAGAAAGCACATGGAATCAAACAACATATCCGACATTGACGCCTACATCGCCGGTTTCCCGGAAGCAACCCAGGTGAAACTGCAACAAATACGGGCCGTCATCAAAGCAGCGGCGCCTGAATCGGAAGAAACGATTAGTTACCAAATGCCGACCTTTAAGCTCGGTAAAAACCTGGTTCACTTTGCCGGATACAAAAAACATATCGGTTTTTACCCAACGCCTTCCGGGATTGCCGCATTTCAGGAGGAATTATCCATCTACCCGAATGCAAAAGGGTCTGTGCAGTTCCCCTTGGATCAGCCCTTGCCCCTGGAATTGATTACTAAAATTGTGGTTTTTCGGGTGGCGGAGAATACGAAAAGCAAAAAGGTAAAACCAGCAAAAAAAAGTTGAAACACGTGCTTCTTATCTTGATTTTGATCTGTTGTATGTCCTGTCGACGGGACATACAACAAATTGACATTTTATTCGCGCCAGCATTTGACCCCCGGATGCAATTTACCATAGACATGGATAAAAGCACGCTGCGGGAATGCCTCCTTAGAACCTATTATTACCAACAAGAGTACATTGATTCCAGTTACTACCGCGAACATCGTAGGGATACACTCGTTGTACTTTACGACAAAACGTACAACATTAACCCGAGTGACTTATCCCGTTTTTTGCGCGAAATACATCAGATTCAATTAGATAGTTCGACAGCACAAGGCGAATCGGTGCTGGATGGCGCCGGATTTAAATTCAGCCTTATTGGTGTCAACTGTGATACCCTCACGATGATTACTTGGAGTCCACGCAGAAATGAAAAATACAAGAAAGAATATCAGGTTTTGGATGCTTTTTTCAAGCTTAGTCAATATACGATTGACGCGAAAGAGGGATTTTCTATTTTAGGAAGGGCTAAAAACCATTTTGATTATGATAGCCTTCAATTATTAAAAATCAGTGATGCCCCCATTGAATATTACATGTGGGGAAGGGCGGAAGGCTGTCTTGAAAACTACCCAGAATTAAGTGGCTTTATAAGGAACCTACCTGATAATATCCCTATTTTGCTGGATGTTGGTGATGCAGGGTGCCCACGATGTATCATAAAAAGTTTTGCGGATCAAAAGAATGTTTATATATACGGTTCTTCTCTTCTGAGTATTAAAAAGGAGATTATAGAACAACTTGAAAAACAGCATATTAAGCAGGATTCTATTGAAAAAATTTTACCAAAAGAACTCAGTAAAGTGTTTGAAACAAAGGATGAGATTCTCCACATCATAAAATAGAATTCCTAATCTTTCTCCGAGCGCGAGGGGATGGGACACAGATGACACAGCCTTCGGACACAGATTTATCTGTACTTCGAATCAGGTCATCTGTGTCTTTAGTCCGTGTCATCTGTGTTCCTTTCTACCCTACGCGTGCGCCCCAACCAATCGCCCCCCTATCTCGTAATCCCTAAAAACGCAATTATGAGATACCCAATCCTTCCCGTACTATTTAGGCCTTGTATTGATCCAATCGGCTTTTACCCAAACCATCACCGCCTCCAACGATACCATTTACCCGGCCCGGTTTAAAGGCGGTTATTTGCTCGGCCTACAATTGGCCAAGCCCAACAGCGATGTTCAGTTCCTGGATTTCAAGCCGCATTTCGGTTATTACATCCAATGGGACCTAAACAAACAAAACAGCCTGGAAACAGAAGCCCTGGTTCGCTGGAAAGGCCATTATAACTTGCAAGTTGAGAAAACGGAAGTAACACAGGATGAACAAGGCCGTCCCGGCACGAGCAACTGGTTCTGCTCCATCCGAAATATCATTTTTCTGGAGTTTCCGGTATTGTTCCAGCACCGGGTTTCAGGACAAAAACTTACGTGGTTCACAGGGCTAAAACCGGCGTTTTTAGTCCCTTTAGGCCCGATTGGTTATGGTACATCAGGCTATCATAGTAGCCAGGAAAAAATAAAAAACTATAGCCTGCAAGATGGGTTAAGCGGTTTTGACCTCGGATTAACAGCCGGATTGCGCATCCATATCGCGCCGCGTTTTCAACTCGACTTGCGTTGCAATTACGGCATGATCAGTTTGTCAGACAAAGCCTTTTTTAACCAGCAAACAACGCATAGAAACACGGACCTACAAATATCCATGCGCCGATATTTTTATAATGTAAAACCCGATTAGACTTGTTGCGGTGGGAGCGCCCGAGCCATGAAATTAGAGATTTTTCGGCTGTTTTTCTGCAATTTTTGAGTTCGTAGCAGCGCTACGGACGAGAAAACTGCAGAAAAACAGCCGAAAAAGATCAATTTCTGGCCGGGTGGCCTCCTACCGCAACAAGTCTATTAAACAGACCGTATATTTTTTTCCAGGATTCCCGTAAAATTTCCCTTGCGAGCGCTTACCTTTGCGCCTCGAAATGAAGGGATCATGCTTGATACGCAACTTTTCGGAACGCCGGATACTGGCCGCATACGCCCGGTATCCGGCGTTTTCATATCCGCAACTGAACGAGGCCTCCCATACTTCTTACGACTATGCCTAAAGATAATTCAATCCAATCTGTGCTCATCATCGGCTCCGGCCCCATTGTGATCGGCCAAGCCTGCGAATTCGATTATTCCGGAACCCAAGCCAGCCGCTCCTTGCGCGAAGAAGGCATCAAGGTGACGCTCATCAACTCGAATCCGGCCACTATTATGACCGATCCGATCACGGCAGACCATATTTATTTGTTGCCATTGACGGTTGAAAGCATCGAAAAAATACTGAAAGAACACCAGGAAAACCTCGAATTGCCGGCCATTGATGCGGTTTTGCCTACCATGGGCGGTCAAACGGCGCTCAATTTAGCCATTGAAGCGGAAAACCAGGGCGTTTGGGAAAAATACGGCGTGCGCATGATCGGCGTGGACACGGCAGCCATCGAACTGACGGAAAACCGCGAGGCGTTCAAACAATTGATGATTAAATTGGGCATGGGCGTGGCGCCTTCTTACATCGCAAATTCTTACTTAGAAGGCAAAGAAGCCGGACAAAAAATCGGATTTCCCTTGGTAATTCGCCCATCCTACACGCTCGGCGGCACAGGCGGCGGTTTTGTGATGAAAGAAGAAGACTTCGACGAAGCCCTCAAACGCGGCCTGAACGCTTCCCCGACCCACGAGGTGTTGGTGGAAAAAGCGGTGTTCGGCTGGAAGGAATTCGAACTCGAACTCCTGCGCGATTCCATTGATAATGTGTGTATTATATGTACGGTAGAAAATGTGGATCCCATGGGCATCCACACCGGCGACTCTATTACGGTAGCGCCGGCCATGACCCTTTCTGATACAGCCTACCAATTAATGCGCAGCAACGCCATGATGATGATGCGCGCATTGGGCAATTTTTCGGGCGGTTGCAATGTACAGTTTGCCCAAAACCCTGAAACAGAGGAACTGATTGCCGTGGAAATCAACCCGCGTGTATCCCGTTCTTCGGCTTTGGCCAGCAAAGCGACCGGTTATCCGATTGCCAAAATTGCGGCAAAACTCGCCATTGGTTACAACCTTGACGAGTTGCACAACCAAATCACCAAAACCACCTCGGCATTTTTCGAACCCACGCTCGACTATGTGATCCTGAAAATGCCGCGCTGGAATTTTGATAAGTTCCCCGGCGCCGACCAACGCTTAGGTCTGCAAATGAAATCCGTGGGCGAAGTCATGGCCATCGGTCGCAGTTTCAATGAAGCCTTGCAGAAAGCCTGCCAGAGCCAGGAAAACAACCGCACCGGTTTAGGCGCCGACATGAAGGAATGGATCCGCACGGAAGACATCATGGAGCGCCTCGAAAAAGTGTCAGACGACCGCATTTACCGTGTAAAAGACGCGCTGCGCCTTGGGGTTCCGTCCAAAACGGTACAAAAATTCACCGGCATTGATCCCTGGTTCATCGGCCAGATCAAAAATTTGGTCAAAATGGAGGATAAAATGCTGCGGTTCAACGTAGCAGAAGATATCCCCTACGATTTCTTCATGGAAATCAAGAAAAATGGCTATTCAGATGCGCAAATCGCCTGGCTGCTGCGTATTTCTGAAAAAGAAGTAACGCGCCGCCGCAAGGAATTAGGCATTCGTCGGGTGTTTAAAATGGTGGATACCTGCGCCGCTGAGTTTGAATCCAAAACCAACTATTTCTACTCTACGTTTGACGAAAAAAACGAGAGTATTCGCACCGACCGCAAAAAAATCGTGGTGCTTGGCTCCGGTCCGAACCGCATCGGCCAGGGTATTGAATTTGACTACTGCTGCGTACACGGGGTGTTGGCCATCAAAGAACTTGGTTATGAAGCCATTATGGTAAACTGCAACCCGGAAACGGTCTCGACGGATTACGATTTGGCCGACAAACTATACTTCGAACCGGTGTTCTGGGAGCACTTGGAGGAAATCCTTGAACACGAGCAACCCGACGGCGTAATCGTGCAATTGGGCGGCCAAACGGCGCTTAAACTCGCTGAAAACCTGCACAAAAACGGCTGGAACATCATCGGCACTTCCTACGACAGCATGGACATTGCCGAAGAACGCGGCCGTTTCTCCGACCTGCTGAAAGAACTTGAAATTCCTTACCCAAAATACGGCGTTGCGCTTGATGTAGACGCAGCCTTAGATATTGCCAAGCAAATCCCCTATCCGCTCCTCGTGCGCCCATCGTATGTATTGGGGGGCCAGCGCATGAAAATCGTGATCAATGACAATGAGTTGGAACGCCAGGTTTTGTCTATTTTTAAGCACCTGCCCGACAACAAGGTTCTGATCGACCAGTTCCTGGAACGCGCCAAAGAAGCTGAAATTGACGCTATTTTTGACGGCGACGACATCCACATCATGGGCATCATGGAACATATTGAACCGGCGGGCATCCACTCCGGCGACTCATCCGCCGTGCTGCCGCCTTACAGCTTAGGCCCGATTGTGATTCAGCAAATGTGCGAATACGCTGAGAAAATTGCACGCGCTTTGAACATTAAAGGCTTGATTAACATACAGTTCGCCATCAAGAACGACGAAGTGTACGTGATTGAAGCCAACCCGCGCGCATCGCGTACCACACCGTTTATCGCCAAAGCCTACGAAGTGCCGTACCTGAACATCGCCACCAAGGTGATGCTCGGCACGCACAAACTCAAGGACTTTGATATTGAGCATAAACTGAACGGATACGCCATCAAAATACCGGTATTTTCCTTCGAGAAATTCCCCGGCGTAGACAAACGCCTTGGCCCTGAAATGAAATCAACCGGCGAAGCGATCTATTTCATCAAGGATTTGCGGGATCCGTATTTCCGGGAATTGGATCGGAATCGGAGTATGTATTTGTATAATTAAGGGTACTTCGCTTGGGCACCGCCCCTAACCCCTGAAGGGGGATTGATCGCAAAGAAGGCTTGGATTAATGCATTTTTCCAATCA
>JBAXTB010000009.1:0-38729 GCA_037130425.1 Bacteroidota bacterium | reverse complement strand
AAGACGCTAAGGCGCTAAGTGTGACGTCCTCTACGCGTGCCTTGGCGACTTTGCGTGACATTTTTACATTTAGGTTGTTTTCAACGATCAAAGGTAGATGCTGTGTTCGGCAAATAAATTAAGAAGACATTAAAATCTAAAGCATTTGTGCCTACTTCGCATTAAAAAAATCCCGAAGGGATTATATGTTTATAGCAATATTAGAGGCCCATTTTTTCCTAATCCCGAAGGGATTTTATGTGTTTTGCAGCGTTTTTACATACAATCCTTTCAGGATTGGGACATTTTACCCGGCCTGATCTATAAACATATAATCCCTTCGGGATTTTTAGAATATGCAAAGAAATTACAGCGTTTTAAACTGCAAACCTGGCGGATGCGGTGCTTGTAACAACTTCACCAATTTCTGAAAAACAGAAGCATCCTGTTGAAAATCAGCATCTTGCAAATCCAAGATAATCACAGGGGTTTCGGTTTCCGTTTTTAAATATTCAAAATAGGCATTTTGAATTTCTTCGAGGTAAACAGGGGAAATATTGCGCTCTATATCCCGACCGCGTTTTTGAATTTGGGCTACCAGCACGTCCACTGGGCGGTGCAAATACACAAGCAATTCCGGTTTTGGAAAAGTGGCGTTCAGCACCCCGAACAAGCGCTGAAAAAGCCGAAATTCCTCTTCGCTCAGGTTGTTTTTGGCAAACAACAGGGTTTTGACAAAAAAATAATCGGCCACCGTCAAGGCCCGGAACAGGTCGGGTTGCGCAAAATGTTCCAGCAATTGCTTGTGGCGTTCGGTCATAAAAAACAACTCAACCGGAAAGGCATAACGCTCCGGTTGTTCATAAAAATAGGGCAAAAACGGATTGTCCGTAAATTGTTCCAGCACCAAGGCGCAGCCGAAATCCCGCGCAAGCATGTTGCACAAGGTCGTTTTGCCGGCGCCGATATTGCCTTCAATGGCGATAAACTGATATGGAAAACCTTCCGCCATGCGCTATTTTTCCAGCATCACCACATCAGATGGGTCTTTGCTTGCCATGTACAATACGTCCATAGCCTGCTGCAATACCGGGTGTTCGAACTCCGGCGCAATTTCCATCATGGGTACCAGCACGAAGTTGCGCAGGTGCAATTCAGGGTGCGGAATTTCAAGGCCCTTGTCGCGGATAATACGTTTTCCGTAAAACAGGATATCAATGTCAATAACGCGCGGGCCCCATTTTTCCTTTTCCTTGCGTTCACGGCCGATTTCGCGTTCGATTTTGGCAATGGCTGTGAGCAAATCGCGTGGATCCATGGTGGTATTGGCCATCACGACCATGTTGTAGAATGGATCCTGATCGGTTTTACCCCAGGCTTGTGTTTCATAAAAACTGCTTTGGCGGGCAATTTTGCCGATTTCCTGGTTGATGCCTTTAATGGCCAAACGAATGTTCTCCTCCCGGTTGCCGACATTGCTGCCTAAACAGAGGTAAACGTTGATATATTTTTTAATTCCTGGTTGTTGCATAAGACAAATCGTTGGGAAGGGATCGTTCGATGAAGGAAAATAACGGACAAAGGTAACAAAGTCAGCGGAATCCGAATTTAATTTTGAAAACACCGTACATTTGCGGCGCAACCCAAACGATTTAATAATACCGTAAAACAACGATTCACATGAAGAATTTCAGTATGCTTTTGGCCGCTCTGACGGCTTTTTTAGTGATTTCCTGCTCCCATGTAGATGACAGCCTGATTGGTCAGTTGGATGCGCATAAATCAACGCTTTCAACAATGGTTGCATCCAATGACGCTACCACCAAAAAAATTGCTCAAATGGTAAACACCATGGAGGCTGCGCCCGCGAATATTAAGGGCACTAAACGTTTTGTGGATGCTTATGAAATGCTGACCGCCATGAACAACAAATGGCAGGCAACCTTGACCACTGTAACAGATATGGCGCAAAAAGCCCAGACATTGGCGGATGATTACCAATCAGGCAAAATCAAAACGGATGATGTAAAAAAAGAAGTAGAAATCGTCAATACCAATGTAAGCGGGTTACAGGATTTGTTCACCCGAATCGGCAAACGTATGGATGATTTCGAAGGCGAATACAAAAAAATGGAAGCCGACTATGCCGCCAACCCATCTTCTTTCGAAGCATTCGTCGGCTCAACGATGACCCGCGCTTCTCCAGTGCCTGACCAACCTGGCATGCAAAGACCGGCAGCAAGCGGCTTAGTGGGATCGCCCGCAGCATCCGGCCCACCTGATGCTGCTTTACCAGCGGCAGGAGCAGGCCGCGGATTATCGCCTGGCGCACCACAAGATAAAAAAATTATGCCGAACAGCAACGGTACCATCGACGGCCAAGCCCCGATCAAAAAACAATAATTTTCATCTGTCAAGGTTAAACATCGCGCGATACGAATCATCATTCGGACTGCGCCTGTTTAAAATAGGAGCAGCGTATAGCATGTAAATTGGTGGAGAACCATCAACTTTAACATGTTAAACGCGGCTCCTTTTTTTATTAAAATCGTTAAAAAGCCTCGAATACGAAAAGATCGCTTGCATTGTCAGGGCTTTTGCCTTTTTTTGCAAGGAGAAGTTGAACGGTATCGTATTTTTTTGTTAAATATTTACGCATTAAACACAATGACGAAGCTGCTTGCCCTATTGTCTTTACTGGTTGCCCTGTGCGTGTCGCCGGCAAACGCGCAGAACTATTTGTTGAACGGTACGCCGATCCATGATTGCTCCGGTACCTTGTATGACAGCGGCGGCAGCAGTGGAAATTATGCCAATAACGAACATACGATTACAACCATCTGCTCGGACGGAACGGGCGGCACGCATATTCAACTCAATTTTGCAGGCGTGGATTTTGCCCCGGGTGACGAACTTTGTTTTTACGACGGCGTAAACACTTCGGCCAACTTGCTTTCCTGCGCGTCTGCTTATGACGCAGGCGAACCATTCATCGTACAAGCCACGGCGGTGAACCCGACAGGCTGTCTTACAGTCGAGTTTACCTCGAATGGGAGTGGTACGGCTACCGGATTTGCCGCTTTGTTGACCTGCGTGGCTTCTTGCCAAACCGTGTTGTCTGATTTGGTTTCAACGGTTCCCGCCGCGTCCCCTGCGGATACGGGTTGGATCGACGTTTGTCCCGGAAAAAGGATATTTTTTAACGGAACCGGCGTTTACCCGCAAAATAATTTTGCCTACAATCAATCTGATTTTACGACAAAATTTGAATGGAATTTCGGCGATGGCGATATTTCTTATGGGCCAAGCACCTCACACCGATTTGATAAGCCGGGTGGTTATTATGTGCAACTGCTGTTAACGGATCAAAAAGGTTGCCGCAGTACCAATTTGATCAATCAGCGCGTGCGCGTGGCGCCGCGTCCGGTGTTCGACTTAAGCGGGACATTGAATCAAGCTATTTGCGCGGGCGATACGGTTCAACTTTCAGCCGGTTTTAATGGCAATGGAACAGGAAAAACACTTTCTGTTACGCCCAAAACTTCTTCATTTGCCGTTGCAGGTGTGCGTTCCGATTCGCTTCAACTACCTGACGGAACGGGAATTCCTTACAAAACAAGCATATATTTTACAGAATTTTCGCCCGGACAGGTATTGGTGAATCCGAGTGACCTGGAAAGCATTTGCGTCAACATCGAACATTCCTGGATGCGGGATTTGCAAATTTCGCTAAGTTGTCCAAACGGCCAAAGCATTATCCTGCACAATTTTGCCGGACAAATGGGCAGCGAAGTGCATCTTGGCATTCCGATCGACAATGACGGTTTCAGTCCAACGCCGGGAACAGGCTACGATTATTGTTGGACGCCAACAGCCACCAATCCGACCTGGATACAATACGCAAACGCGAATTTGTCGGGTGGAGGCACCTTGCCGAGCGGTAATTATACGCCTTTTCAACCGTTCACAAATTTGGTGGGTTGCCCCCTCAACGGCGAATGGACCATTACGGCTACCGACAACTGGGCCTCCGACAACGGTTTTTTGTTTTCCTGGGGCGTTAAATTCAAGGATTATTTGTATCCGCATATTGAAACATTTACCCCGCAGTTTGTTTCCTGGAAATGGGGCGCCCACCCTTCCATTTTCTTTGCTACGAATGATTCTATAGCCGCCGCCCCACAAAACGCAGGCACTGCAGGTTATGTATTTACAGTAACCGACGCGTTCGGCTGTAGTTGGGATACCTTGGTGAACATAGCGGTACGGCCCTTCCTGGATCCGAATTGTTATAAATGCACCCAAACCTATAACGCATTAAGCGACACCAGTTTATGCGCCGGCAATCCGGTGGCATTCAACGCATCATCGATACAACCGCTTTCGCAAGAAGTTAAGTTTGAAGCATTTCCAAATTACCTGTTTGGAAACGGCAACCACCCGCCAAACAACCCGTATTTATCGCCCATTTCGATCAGCAGCTTAGGCTTCAATCAACTTACCAACCCGCTTACCCAAATTGCAGCGGTTTGCGTAGACATTGAAACAGACTACGATTCTGATATTACGGCTTATTTGCGCGCCCCCGATGGCAAACAAATCGAACTGACGTCCGGTAACGGCGGCAGCGGCGATAATTTTAAAATTACCTGCTTTAAACCGACGGCAACGACCTCTATTATTGGCTCAACCGCGCCATTTAATGGGGCCTACAAACCAGAAGGCAACTGGGCAACCTTGACCAATGCGCAGGTAAACGGCGACTGGAAATTGGTGCTGTCTGATGGTTTTGGGGTGGCGCAATTAGGCAAACTAAAATGGTGGAGCCTTGGGTTCAATTTTACAGACAACATCACATACAATTGGAACAATCCGGCGAGTTTGTCTTGCAATAATTGCCCAAATCCAATTGCAACGCCTTCTACAACAAGCACTTATATTGTAAACACAACGAATTCATTTAACTGCAAACATCAGGATACTGCGCAAGTAACCATCATTAATTTCTTTCCCGGCCCCGGCAATTTGCAATTGGCAAGTTCAAACTCAAATTCAATGACTTGGTCTTGGAGCGCAGTTCAAGGCGCGGCCGGGTATGAAATCAGTGTGAATGGCGGTTCATGGACTTCCGTGGGCAACAACCTAAGTTACACAGTTGGCAGCCTGAACGACGGCGATGTGGTCAACATCAGCGTCAGAGCGCTTGGCGGAAGCGTCACTTGCCCGCCGCAGGTAAGCAGCGCGAGCAAAACCTTTGTTATTTGTACTTTGACGGCCAATGTAGACTCGACAACGCCCGCCACCTGTCACGGCGCTGCCACTGGCTCAGCCGTTATTTCAGTGCTAAACGCCAATCCGCCCATCGACTTTATTATTGACGGTACGGGGACGATTTTGCCCTCCGGAAATTTGAGCAATATATTCACTGCGGGCAGCCATTTTGTGATCGTACGCGACGCCAACGGTTGCATGGATACGGTTTCATTCAACATCACGGAACCTCCGGCCATCCTGATAACTGCAAGTGCCGTAAATGCTATTTGCCACGGGATAGATAACGGTAAAGTAATCTCAAGCGCGAGCGGCGGCACGGGCGCGCTCACGGCCAAATGGCAGGGCTGTACAGGAGGCCCGGTGTATAATGGGTTCAATGTCAACGGTTTATTTGCCGGTTGTTACAACTTGACCGTGACCGACGCAACCGGATGTACGGGTACTTCTTCCGTGACCATCGGCGAACCTCCCGCTTTTGTGTTTACTTCTACGCAAGATTCGGTGAGTTGCAACGGCGGCTCCGACGGCAGCGCTACGGCCATTGTATCCGGCGGCACCCCACCCTACACATACCTGTGGTCGAATGGTAACACCACCCAAACCGCCACCGGTTTACCGGCCGGAATCCACCAGGTGGCTGTTACAGACGCGCTTAACTGCCAGGTTTTTTCCTTCGCCAAGGTAGAACAACCCAACATCCTAAAGATAGACAGTATCACCATTCGTTCTGTCACTTGTTTTGGCGACAATAATGGTACTGCCAATGTATTTGCCGGCGGCGGCACCAAACCGTACACCTATAAATGGAGCGATGCAAGCGGACAAACCACCCAAAAAGCGCTCAATTTACCAGCCGGTTTGTACAGCGTTACCGTTACGGATAAAAATGGTTGCAGCATCGTCAACAATGCCATCGTGCCTTCGCCAACCGAACTTATGGTGACAACAAGCGGTATTCAGGCTGAAAAATGTGCCGGAAACTGTGACGGGAAAGCAACGATACAATTAAGCGGCGGGATTCCGCAATACAGCGTTCAGTGGAGCAATCCAAGTGTTCCGACAGGTACCACCAATGCAAGTAATTTGTGCCCTGGCCTTTATACCATTACGGTGCAGGACTCAAAAGGTTGTTCAAAAACAGTGCAAGCCGATATTCAGGCGGCCGTTCCGATCACAATTCAATTTACCGAAACCCCGCCCGTGTGCGCAGGACAGCCAAATGGCAGCGTAAGCGCGGTGGCAGGCGGCGGCGCAGGCAATTTCAATTATTTGTGGAGCAACAATGTGGTGGCGCCCAACCTTCAAAACATTGACTGCGGCCAATATATACTCACCGTTACCGATGCATCAGGCTGTTTCAAGGCTGATACCGCCAATTTAATTTGTCCGCAAGTGATTCAGGTAAGCAGCATCGTGCCGCAGGCTGCGAGTTGTTTCAATGGCGCCAACGGAAAAATTACGGTGCAGGCACAGGGCGGTTCCGGCACGCTGACCTATAAATGGAGCGATCCGGCAGGGCAAACTACCGCAACTGCGAATAACCTAAAGGCCGGTACTTACACGGTTACCATTACGGATACAAACGGATGTAGCACATCTTCCACCGCGCAAGTGACGCAGCCTCCTGCCTTGAGCGCCACTTTTGCCAAAATCGACGCGACCTGTTTTGGGGGCAACACAGGCTCGATCACTGTCACAGCAAACGGCGGCACGCCGG
Organism: Bacteroidota bacterium; assembly: GCA_037130425.1. Classification (GTDB taxonomy): domain Bacteria; phylum Bacteroidota; class Bacteroidia; order Chitinophagales; family Saprospiraceae; genus M3007. The sequence continues at coordinate 31,759 of JBAXTB010000009.1, read as the reverse complement.
GTTATACGTTTGTTTGGAACAATACCCAAACCGGCGCGACCATTAGCAGCCTCCTTGCGGGCAATTACACCGTAACCGTCACCGACAATGCGGGCTGTACGCTTGCGGTGAACGCCCCTGCCCTTGCCCAACCAGCCACGGCCTTGACGCTTACGGTAACGCAAAGCAAAAAAGCATGTTTTGGAGCAAATAACGGGGAAGCGCTCGCGACCGGCAGTGGCAGCAACGGAGGCCCCTTTGCGTATACCTGGGAAGATAACCAAAGCGGCGCGCTGGCAAAAAACCTGAGCGTCGGAACGCACACCGTTACGGCAACGGATGCCTTAGGTTGCACAGCCGTAAATACAATCCAAATTGAGCAATTAGACAGCATCAACATCAATGCAGCCTTTTTACCGCCGAGTTGTTTTGGCCTGAGCAATGGCGTGGCAGCGGTAAATATGGTAAAAGGCGGCATCGGAAATGGCGATACCCTCAATTATGACTATAAATGGAGCGTCCCGAACACGCTAAATTCAACCGTAATTACTGGATTGGCAGGTGGTCAACAATATTCCTTAACCGTTACCGATCAACAAGGCTGCGCGGGCGTTTTTACATTTGCCTTGACCCAGCCTTTGGCGATCGAACTGCAAACCGGCTTTAAAAACGTTCGTTGCTTCGGTTCCAGTGACGGTTCGGCTTCCATTAATTCCGTAAAAAATAACCAAGGCAGCGTCAAATATTTGTGGAGCACCAACGCCCAAACCAGTAGCCTGACAAATTTAGCGGCCGGCATATACAACGTAACCATAACAGATTCACTTGGTTGCACCAGTAGCGCCGGCATTGAAGTTAAAGAGCCGCAGCCGCTCGGCGTGACCTTTGAAATTAAACAGTTGCTCTGTACAAATGCTAAAAATGCGGAAATCAAAGCCAAAGTGACGGGCGGCACGCCGCAATACAGCCTGCTTTGGAGCAACGGCGCCACAAGCACCGGTATCACCAATTTATCGCCGGATTTGTATAAAATAAACATCAAAGACCAAAACGGCTGTATCCTGAACGATTCGGTGTATATTTCACGACCCGATTCAATTGTCATAAATGTGGCAAAAACAGATCCGCTCTGTGCCGGGCAACAAACAGGTCGATTAAGTTTGTCTGTTTCGGGCGGACAAGCGCCGTACCGATACAGCATCAACGGCAGCGCTTTTATGGGCGTCAGCACCTTTATTGGGTTAAAAGCCGGGCCTTATGCCTTGCAAATTGTAGACGCCAACGGGTGTACGGCGAGTGGCGCTGATACGCTTGTCACGCCGCCTCAAATCACGGTTTCGGTGAATGCCGATACAAGCATTATTTTAGGAAAAATCCTGTTGCTCAGCGCCAGCGTCTCAAATGCGTTTGGCTTTGTTGACTATGTCTGGAAAAGCAGTTTGGCCGACAGTCTATCTTGCGTCGATATTCCGGTTTGCAGCCAGATTTTAATTGCGCCAACACTTAGTAATGCTTACACGGTAACGGTTAACGACGAACATGGCTGTCCCGCGCAGGCCACCGTGCGCGTACAGGTGGAAAAACCGCGCGGGGTATTTGTGCCCACCGGTTTCAGTCCCGACGCCAATGGCGCCAATGATATCCTGATCGTACACGGGAAATCAGAACAAATACGCAAAGTATTGGTATTCAGGGTATTCGACCGCTGGGGCGAACTCATGTACGAAGACAGGGATTTTGCTGTAAATGACCCAACGCGCGGCTGGGATGGCCGATTCCGCGGAAAAGACTGCGATCCTTCCGTATTTGTCTGGTATGTGGAAGTAGAATACCTTGACGGTTATAGGGAAACTGTGACCGGCAATACGACGCTTATTAGATAATTGAAGGCGTCTTATGTACAAGTACTTTTACCAATTTGACTCATTTTTTGCAAACTTCAAAACCGCATCAACTTAAATTTAGATGTTACGAAACTGCTTATTTTACTTCTTGCTGTTACAAATTTGTACGCTTGAAGCCCAAACCAAACCGGAAAAGTTAAAAGGCCTGCTTTGGGAAATTTCCGGTAATGGGTTATCCAAACCCGGGTACTTGTACGGAACCATGCACGTTTCGGAAAAGATGGTGTTCAACCTGAGTGATTCCTTTTTCATGGCGCTGCGGCAAGTGGAAATGGTCGCGCTCGAAACCAACCACGACGCTTGGCAAAAATTTACGGACAACCTCGTTCAGGAAAGCGGTGTAGACCCTTTTGAAACGGGCGTTTATTATGCTAACGGTAAGGAAAACAATAATTTATACAATGAATCCTTCCTGTTTAATGCGCCCGGACGCGATATGTACGGCGCGTTGTTGTCGGCTAAACCTGTAATGACCAATGAGTTCTTGTACCGCTCCAACGACTATCAACAAGACTACGAAGAGGATACCTATCTTGATTTATTTATTTTCCAAGCAGGTAAAAAACTTGGGAAAACCGTAGTCGGTCTGGAAACGCTGGAAGGCAGCTACGAAGCCCTGATTCGTTCCCGCATTCCCGACGATGGCAAGGATGAAAGCAAACGCGGTTACTTCAACCCAAACACGATGAACCTCGACGAGGCTTATCGGAACCAGGATTTGGATCTCATTGATTCGATTAACCGCATCACCAGTCCGGGAAAAAATTTCCAGCGCTGGATGCTCGACGAGCGAAACAAGGTCATGGTAAACGGCATAGATTCCATTTTGCAATCGGGCCATTCCTTGTTTTCTGCCGTGGGCGCGGCGCACTTGCCGGGCGAAACGGGTTTAATCAAACTATTGCGCAAAAAAGGCTACACCTTGCGCCCGGTGCAATTTACCAACACGGCCGGCCTGAGCAACAAGGAAAACTTGGATAAACTGCATTATCCGGTTAATTTGTCCAGAAACTGGCTGATGGATTCTACCTGGTCGACCGTCACGCCGGGGCGCTTTTATCCAACCATGCACACGCCCGGTTTGGAACAATACCTCTGCGCTGACATGAGCAACGGGGTGTTCTACGCCGTTTACCGGATAAAAACAAACGGCTGGTGGACCGGCCAATCGCCCCAATACATCGCCGACCGAATAGACAGCCTGATTTATGAAAAAATACCCGGCAAAATCATTGATCGCAAACGATTTACAGAGCCATTTCCGGGGCATGAAATCAGTTCCCGCACGCGCAGGGGCGATGTGCAGCGTTTCAAAATTTTCATCACCCCGTTTGAAGTAATTATGTTTACGGCCGGCGGCAATGGCGATTATGCACTGGGCGATGAGGTGTCAAATTTCATAAACGGCATTCAGTACACAGGTTATTCGCACAACAATCAGCAGGTTTTACAGCCCAAACAAGGTGGTGTCAAACTAAAATTCCCAGTCGGATTGGCGTATAACACTACTGAGGGAACCAAGGCCGGGCCGTTTTTTGCCATTTCAAAACCGACGCAAGATAGCAGTGTTTATTTCTTATATCGCACTGATTACCATGACTTTACTTATATTGAAGAAGATACGTTTGAACTAAATATCATCGGCGAGCGCATTGCAGAACAGTTTACCAAAACTGCGCCGACCCAAACACTGATTTCAAACGCGCCCTACCCTACGCAGGATATTTCATTCCGTTCCGATTTAGACAGCACGCATTTTTTCCTGCGTTTGGTCATCGACGGCCCGCATTATTACCTGTTTGGGAGTCGCCAAAAATCGAAGCGCCGCCCAAACGCATTTTTTGATTCTTTTGAAATTACCCCAAACAAATACCCGGCCGGGTTTGCAGAAATAACGGACACGACGCTCCATTTTCGCGTAGAAACCTTGCCAAAAGAAGAAAAACCGGGCAAGGCATTTGTGGAAAAACTCCGCAAAATTTATGAAGAAAGTCGGCAAAAATTCAAAGACACGGATATTGGAGAAGAATACGGGCAGAAAAATGAGCAATTTCGGGTATTTGAATCGCCAGAAACCGGCGAACTCATTTCCTGCAAATTGTTCACGGCGCCCTCCAACGTGATGTTGCCTTCGCTGGATTCTTTAAAAAACGACATAAAAAACGGCCTGACCGCATCCAATAAAATGGCCCTGCGCGAACATCAGTGGACCGAGCAAAACGGCGTCCTGATCGGCAGTTTTTTAATGGAAGATACCAACAGTGTGCGTGGCATCCGGGCTAAAGTGTGGATTATCAATCGAAAAACATACCAAATGACCGCAACGGTCAACCTGAAAAAACCGGAAAGCGCTTTCATCCACAGCCTGTTCAATACTTTCAATCCAACGGATACCGTAAACGGAACTTCCTTGTACGGGCAGGCTAATTTAAGTTTTTTACACGCCATTTATTCCAAAGACAGCCTCGAACGGGAAAATGCCCGAAAAGCGCTCCAGGAATTTTGGCACCATACTGTTCGACCTGAAGATACCGATTTTCTGATTTCGCTCATCGAGCACCCGGAATTTGAAAAATTAAAATTCCGAGATAAAAAAGATTTGATTGAGGCCCTTGGAAGCACGCAAACGCCAAAGGCTGGAAAATTCCTGCTTGCGTTTTTTGAACAACATCCAGACTCTGTACGTCTCCAACTGGCTGCATTGGAATCAATGGCAACCATCAAAAACAAAAGTACGCTCAGCGACCTGCTTGATTTGCTCCAAAATCAGCCTATCTTTTTGGACGAAAGCAATAATGCCGTGATGAGCAATTTTAACGATTCGCTTGAGATGTCGGCTTCTTTGACGCCAAAATTATTGAAATTAGTCGACCTTGATTTTTTTCACGATCAAATCCTAAACCTGATGCTGGCCATGTTGCAAGATGGCTTAATCAAACCCAAAGTATACGCTGATCTTAAACCGCAGTTGATACGCGAAACTTTCTGGGAAATTTCAGGCTATCAGTATAAAAACGAAATCAAACGCGACCAGACAGATGCCTATTACGGCGACTATGGCCCGGAAGGGGGTGTCGGCAATATCAGGCGTAATTTAAACCTGCTCGGCCCATTTTTGCGCAAAGACAAAGCCGTTCAGGCTGTTGCCGAACGAGCATTGCGATGTGGCGATAACCCATTGAAAATCATGGTGTACGGCTTGTACATGAAGCATAACGTTCCATTTGATAAGGACAAACTTGCGCCATTCAAATCGGACTTAAAAACGATGTATCCCTTGTTCCAACAACTTGCGATGGCGGGCAAATTGTCGGAGTACACGGCTTGGTTTAAAGACACGACAAGATTGCTGGAGTCCTATCTCGTAACCGAACAAGCCAATGGATATGCGGTACGATCTATTGATTCAATTCGTCTGATAAGTCGTCACAATTTTGTTTGGTTGAAAAAACCGGCCTACCTGTACTTTTTTGAAATCAAGCAAAAAGATAGCAAGGATTGGGTTTTGGCCCAATTGACCGTTCCGAAAGATATGAAATTTTTCACCAATGCCGACTCGTCAAAAGGGGCCGTTGGCAGGTACCTAAACACACGGTCTTCTTACTGGAACAGGCCGGACGCACGGGTTATCAGCAACTTGAGCGAAAAAGAAAAGGAAGAATACATGCGCCGCAAAGTGGGTGAAATCCGCTTTGCCAACCGCGAGCGCTATCGTCCGCGGCAACAAGGAAATTATTTTTCGGGCTATGATTAATACAGACACTCCGCACTGTAAAGTTTTGTGCATGGCCTTCGACCCAAGTCATTGATAATCAGCGCAAAACATCTGCTTTTCAGGCTTTAATTAGTTAAAATCTGAAAAAATTAAATGTTTTTTAGTTTTTTTGCCTACCCAATTCATAATCTAAACATACTTACATGAAACAATTTTCCAAACCGGTTTTAATGTTCCTGCTGCTGTTGGGCTTAGCGGGGAGTTTGCAAGCCCAGGATCCGCATTTTTCCCAATATTATGCGACGCCCTGGAACCTCAACCCAGCCCTTTCCGGCGTTTTCAATGGCCGATGGCGCGCATCTGCTATTTACCGCGACCAATGGAGCAGTTTCCTGGCGCCGGTACCCTTCCGCACTTATTCCGCTTCTTTCGAATACCGCAATGAAGTTGGCAACGACGACTATGCAACCTTCGGTGTCGGCGCCATGCACGACGAAGCCGGTACTGCCAAGTTTGTCCAAAACCGGGTGCATCTCAGCGCTGCATACCTGAAACAACTGAGCGGCGGACGCTACAAAGCCGACCAGTTTTTGTCGGCAGGCGCACAAATAGGTTTTGGCCAAAATTCCATCGACTGGACGCGCTTGTGGTTTAGCCGCCAATTCGACCCGACCGCTGAGAAACCTGACTTTTCTTTAGCCAATGGAGAAGCCAACGCCAACGCATCCTCTAAAGCATTTTTGGATTTTAACGCCGGCCTGCTTTGGTATGTCGTATATGACAATGACGGATATTTTTACCTCGGCGCAGCCATGCACCATATCAATGCGCCCGCCATTTCCTTAGCCGATAACGGCAGCACAACCTTGTATGCACGCTGGACAGGCCATGCAGGCGGCATGTTTCCCTTGTCGCACAACTTCGCCATGATGCCGGGCTTGCTGGTGATGCGCCAAGGCCCTTCCATGCAAGGCAACCTGGGGCTTAATTTCAGGTATGCCAACAACGATTTTGATGAACTCGCCATGCGCGCGGGCGTGTGGACCCGCATTGCGAACAAACTCGACAAAGGCTTCCATGCCGATGCCGTGGCCATTGTGGGCATGGTGGAATGGCATGAATGGACGATGGGCCTGAGTTATGATATTACGGTTTCAAAGTTGACAGCGGCAAATAATTCGCGCGGCGCTTTTGAACTTTCGTTGAATTACGTAAAACCGATGCAACGCAGGCAGCGGGTGATTTGTCCCGTATTTTAATACGTGGTTTGAAAAGCCCTTTTCAACATCAAATTCCTGACCCACCATCCGCTATGAAACAAATTTTGTATTTTTTTTTATTCCTGATGACATTCGCCCATGCCACGCAGGCGCAGGGCAATTGGAAAAACCTAAAAATTTCACCGGAACATCCAAAACCGGGCGAAACCATTCGAATTGAATACGACTGGCTGAAAGGCCCGCTGCGCAATGCAGCATCTATTGATGTACTGATACTTGAATATGCCGACAAAAGCCCGGAAGCGCGCGAGGTATCCTTGCAGCACGCCGGAAATAAATTGGTGGGTACCTTTAACACCAGCCCCAATGCCCTGGTAGCAACCATCGGATTCCAAGCGGGCGAGACGTGGGATAACAACGAAAACGAAGGATATTTTGTGCCTTTGTACAATGCGGCGGGCAAATTACTGCCGGAAAGCAAAGCCGCTCAGGCGGTGTTGTACCGCTCGTTTGGCGCTTACCTTGAACTTAATGCAAAACCAACCCTTGCCAACGAATGGCTCGATCAGGCATTTGCTGCACAACCTTCCATTCGAACCAAATACCTTTCCGCATATATTGCGAACTGGATGAGCGCCAAACGCGGCGATGCAGGCAAAGAACATGCCCTGGAATTGCTAAACGAACTCGAAACCGCCCAGCAAATCACTGAAAAAGACCTCATGGGCGCCGTTCGCTCCTACGAATTCCTACAGGCAATGGACAAAGCCAAAGCCTTGAAGGAAACCATTCGGAGCACCTACCCCAAAGGCGCGTTTGTGCAACAAGAGCGCCGACAAAGCATCAATGCAGAACCGGATTCCACACGCAAAACGGCCATGATTGAAACGTTCCTGAAGGATTTCCCGCCTAATACCGACGCCGAACGCAAAGAAGTCAATCGCTTGTACTCCGGATTAGCGCAGCATTACGCCGAAGCGGGCAGTTACGAAAAAGTGCAGGAGGTGGCAGGCAAACTTGACGGCGCTTCCCGGGCCGATTTGTTTAACAATATTGCCTGGGAACTGGCCGATAAAGGCGAAGACCTTGGCTGGGCGCGCATTTTTGCCGAAAAAGCCTGCGAATGGGCCAGAATGGAGGTGGTCGCACCATCCAGTCCAAAACCCGGCGCCATAACCCACAAAAACTGGGAATTGCAACGCCGCCAAACCCTGGCTACCTACATTGACACTTATGCCTTTACCTTGGATAAAACCAGCGAACCGCAAAAAGCGGCTCAGTTGCAAGCGCAGGCCGTTGACATCATGGAACGGACAAGCGACGAAATGAACGAGCGCTATACCGCTTACTTAGAACGCGCCGGGGCGCCCGATTTGCGCTACCAATTAGAAGGTTTCATCATGCACGGCCACGCAACAGAACCCATGAAGGAACAGTTCAAAAAAGCGTATAGCGCAGAGGATAAAACGGAAGCAGGTGTGATGAATTACTTGGGGCAATTGGAAAAAGTGGCCCAGGAAAACATGCGCAAGGATTTGGCGGCCAAAATGATGGAGCAATCAGCGCCTGCCTTCAACCTTAAAAATTTGGACGGTACGGCAGTAAGTTTGGACAGTCTGAAAGGTAAAATCGTAATTGTCGATTTTTGGGCTACCTGGTGCGGCCCCTGCAAAGCCTCTTTCCCGGCCATGCAGGAAGCCATTGCAAAATACAAAGACGACAAAGATGTGGCATTCGTATTCATCAATACCTGGGAGCGCATGCCCGCAGATACCAAACAGAAAAATGCTGCTGATTTCATAACCGGCAAAAACTACCCGTTCAATGTGCTGCTCGACCTCGACGACAGCGTTGTGACAGCATTCGGCGTTTCCGGAATCCCGACTAAGTATATTATTGACAAAAACGGAAAGGTTCGTTTTAAAAGCGTGGGTTGGAGCGGCAGCGCACAATCTTTGCTTGACGAACTGACGACCATGGTTGAATTGGTAAAAACAGTGCCTTAGGCGCTGTTTTTACCATAGTTTAACCGTCCCGTTCAAATACGCGTCGGCCATGCGTTTTAATTGTTGCCACGTAAATCCGCAACCGCCACAGGTATAATAAGACATCACATTGCCAAGATCGGGATTGTAATACTCGCCGTTGGCATCTTTCCCGGTATAAATGAACCGGCAATTTTTCACATACATGTCCATCGGAGCAAGTGCGATATAGGGATCGGCAGGCGTATCACAAATTTGATCGCCTTCCGTAGCGCAATTGGAGCCGTTTACGTTTTCCGTGCCGTTGCCTTGAAACGTATGCGCCAAGCTAAAATAATGGCCGAGTTCATGCGCGATCACGCGCGCGCCGGCGCAATCCTTTTTGATAAAAATACCTGAACCGAAGGCATCGGTGTTTCCGCCGTCTGCAAATCCGCAAAAATCGGGGATAAAGGATACGAAGTACATATTGATCCGATAATCTAAGTGGTAAAGGTTCAGCACCTCCGCGCTTTTACCGGGAACATTAATAATATCGTGCTGACTATTATCATGGTAGATATAGGAACAAACTTCAAACGACATACAAATCGGCGCAAAATACTGGTTCGCGCTTTGGACGGCGGCAGCAATAGCCTGCTCTGAAATACCGTAATTTCCGAGCGTGTCCTTGAAAATATGGGCGACGATGGTAAATTTTTTATGAAGGCAAGGCAGCGTTTCCTGCTGGTAAGTGTAACTTTGAGCAGTAAGGAGTTGCCAACTCATTAAAAATAGCAGTGTTGTCAGGATTGAAAAACGGTGCATCGTGTGAATTTGGTGGTTGGTAATGTGTTATTTTAATCGGTTTTTAAAGCAAAGACTCAAATATAGGGATGTATTTTTCATTTCACTACAACCCCTTTTAACTGCGTTGCTCATTTTTATGTTAACCCAAAGATTATAATTTACGATGAGGATTGTACTAACCCTGATTGCGCTGCTTCTACCTGTGATAATTTTTTCACAATCTGCCGATGTTAACAAGGGATGCGCGCCCCTGACAGTTGCTTTTACCCCGCCTACAGGCGCTCAAACTTATTTTTGGGACTTCAAAGACGGTGGTTCATCCAACCTTGCAAACCCGAATAATATTTTCACAACGCCCGGCATTTACAATGTCGAATTTCGCAAAACGCCCACAGGCCCGGTCGAGGCGACCATCGTCATTACGGTGTGGCCCAAACCGGATATTAAAATAAGCGCGGTTTCGGAATCCGGTTGCCGCCCGTTGCAAGTGCAGTTTACGGATACCACAAAACTTTCGGGCAACGTGCAGGTACTCAACCGCTTATGGGTTTTCGGCGACGGCGGCAGCGCGGCCAACTTGCTCAACCCGCAACACACCTATTCTTCAGCGGGCATTTTTACCGTATCCGTTGAGTATTCCACCAACTATCCTTCTTGTAATGTTACTGCAGTTTTTAGCGATAAAATAAAGGTTGGCAGTAAGCCGCAAACTAATTTTGTTTCCTCGCCCAATCCGCCCGCAGCTTGTAACCCGCCCCTGAATGTGACGTTTACCAACACCACTTTTGGTGGGAGCGGCGCGTTGGCCTATTCCTGGAATTTCGGAAACGGCAATACTTCAACCGTTTTTAATCCGCCAGCACAAACCTATACCAGCGCCGGCACTTACACGGTGCAACTGACCGCCACCGACCAGTTTGGATGTTCCGCTACGGCGCTCAATACCGTTAAAATCGGCAGCCCTTCGGTTGGATTTTCCATTCCGGACACTGTTTGCCTTGGTGCGCCGTATATGATTGACAATCAATCTGATCCGGGGTTTTATGCCTGGACGTTCGGGCCGAACGCCACCCCGATGTCTTCCAGTGCAAACAAGCCCACCGTTACATTCCATAGCGCCGGCATTCAAACAATTACCTTAAAAGTAACCGGCCCTGGTGGTTGTGTCAGCACCAAAACAAAAACGATTTATGTCGATAAAGCCAATGCGTCTTTTTCAATTTTGCCTTTAAATCCTTGTTCAGAGCCGGTTTTGTTCAGTTACAAATCACTGTCGGCGGCGGCAAACAGTTGGAAATGGGTTTTCAATGACGGTACAAAATCCGTTCTGCAAAACCCGACGCATAGTTGGACAAATCCTGATACCAGCATTTACACCCCCGACGGGCTTGTGCTGGACACGGTGCGTCTAACAGTTACGAATCCGTCCGGTTGTTCGATAGATACCATGTTTGTCGACTCAATTTGGTTGGCAAATGCACGGTTCATGCCCAATAAACAGCACGGATGCGCCCCATTGACGGTTATTTTTGCCGATAGTAGTTATTCCAAAACGCCGATTACGAATTGGACATGGTACTTTGGCGACGGCAGCGCACCACTTATTCAAACAAACGGCAACGATGTTTCCCACCAGTTCACAAATCCGGGCGAATACAACGTAAAACTTGTAATACGAAATACCAACGGCTGCATCGACACATCCTACTCGATTCATATTGAAGTCGGGGCGCCCATTACCGGCGATTTTACTGTAGATAAATTAGAGGTTTGTCCGGGCGATACGGTGCATTTTAAAAACCTGACGAATGACCCCAGAATCGACGGCTGGCATTTCACATCTGACAACAGCCGCTTGTTCCATTGTTATCAAGACGCAAATCCGTACTGGGTATATGATTCCGAAACGGGTTTGCAGGATGTTTCTTTAACAATCGACTATAACGGCTGCTTGCAAACCGTTACAAAATCGGATTTGGTGAAAGTAAAAGGTCCCATTGCGCAATTGCACTATAAAACGACCTGCGACAATACCCTTAAATTTGATTTTGTAAACGAAAGTTTTGACGCGCCCAACATCAAATGGTACTTGGGTGATGGCGACAGTTCCTTGCTGGATACATTTACCCATTTTTATTTGCAACACGGCAAATACCAGGTCATTTTGATGGCTGAAAACCCGGGTTCGGGTTGCGCGGTTTCTTATGATACCGCTTATGTGTATCCGACTCAATTAAAAGCCGCTTTTGATTTGCCGGATACAATTTGCGGCGGTTCTTCCTACAAATTAAACGGCACAGCCTCGACCGACGTAAATGCCACCTGTTACAAGGGCTATACCTGGTATTTTACCTGGGACCGGCCGATACGCACCGATCAGGCATCAATTAATTATGATTTTGGGCCTTCCGGACCTCAAAAAGTTTGGCTGGAAGTGGAGGACAAAAACGGCTGTCGGGATACCCTTGGCGACGACATCGTGATATACAATCGGGATCCGAAATTTGCCATAGATGATGATACGATTTGCTTGCCGGCGACCGTCAAATTTCAAGATCACACAACAGCAGACGCCCCCATTGTTACCTGGCAATGGACTTTCGGGGATGGCGGCGCCAGCCCGGTTGCTAATCCTTCGCATTTGTATAACGCAAACCCAACTTCGGATCCATTTTTTACAGTTACGCTCACGGTCACAGATGATAAAGGTTGTATTTCCAGCAAAAAAGACAGCATAAGTATTTATGCGCCAATCAGTAACGTAATAACAATACCCAGTCCGGCGAACCTTTGTGTGGGTGATACCCTGAAATTTATCGCAACAGATTTTACGGCTGGCGGCTCACATTTGAGTTGGGATTGGGATTTTGGGAATGGTTTTGCCGGAACCGGACAGGTGGTAAAATCGCCCTATGTTATGCCGGGTGCTTCGATTGCCCTCTTAAATTTCAAAGAAATCGCAACCGGATGTCAGGGGCAATTGTCCATACCCGTGAGTGTGCAAAGTTATCCGGCTGCCGATTTTATTTTCAGTCCGGGACCGTATTGTGCGCCCAAAAGCATGATTTTCACCGATAATTCAACATCTGCGTTTCCAATTGCAAGTTATATTTGGGATCTGGGGAATGGTATGATCTTAAGCGGGAATCCGGCTGCAAAGACATTGCCCAAAGGGCCTTATAATTTAAAGTTGACCGTAAGAACTTCTTTCGGATGTGCAGATACAATTACTAAAAGCATCACGATTGGAGGGCCGCTTGGTGATTTTGTAGCGGACAAAACCACAATTTGTAAAGGAGATTCTGTCACCTTCAGTCTAAAAGACACGGTAGACGTCAATACTTACACCTGGAATTTTGGCGATGGAACAGTACAAGACAATAAAAACCCGGCAACCCATGTCTATGATTTTGTGCCACCCAGTGGAATGACTGTTGCAAAGCTATTATTGCAAAGTTTTAACAATGGCGATACCTGTTCTCTTGAACCGGCTCCAACAAAGCCGATAAATTTTTCCTTGGTGAATGCCCAATTCAATGTTTTAAATCCGAATATCTGTTTCGGTGTGCCGCTCAGTTTCCTAAATACGTCCACGGCGGCCGACATGTCGGAATGGTATTTTGGCGATGGCACAACATCCAATACGAATGCCCCCACACACAACTACCCATCCGACGGAGATTATGCGGTGACCCTGGTTGTAACAGACCAGCCTTTGGGTTGCAAAGACACTGTTAGTCAATTGATTAGCGTACAAGCCTTGCCCAACATTGAAGCAATTGGAGATACCGTTTGCCTCAATGACACAGCGATGCTTCGGGTTTTGAATCCGCTATCGGGTTATTCTTACAGTTGGGCGCCCGTGTCCTTGGTTCTGGCGCCTGGCAATACGGCTTCCATCAAAGCAATTCCGACTGAAACAACCAATTTCATCGTAACCGTTACAGACCAACAAGGCTGTAAAGGGATTGATTCGGCCCTTGTTTTGGTGCCAATTACTTATACCGCCGCATCAGATTTAGATACCATCGTGTCAAAAGGAGCACAAGTATTGTTGCCCGTGCAATACGATCCGAACTACAAATTTACCTGGACACCGCCGCCCGGACCGGGACAACCGCCGTTGGTGACGACCAAGGATAGATCCATTACCTACATGCTTACAGTGAATGACATTTTTGGCTGTACCGACAAAATGTTTACGTTTAAAATCAGGGTCATTCCGGAGAAAGTATGGGCGCCGAACGTATTTACCCCCAATCTTGACGAGGTAAACGACGTATTTAAAATTCTTTCTGAAGGAGAACAAGCATTGGTTGAGGTAAAAGAGTTAAAAATCTTCAACCGTTGGGGCCAATTGGTTTTCCAGGGTGCGGGCGGAAATATTACAAATGTATTTTGGGACGGGAAATACAAGGGCGAAGACGCGCCCTCCGACGTGTACGCCTGGGTAGCCGTGGTACGTTTTCTGACTGGAAAGGAACAACAATTGAGTGGTCAGTTGACGTTATTGCGCTAATAAGCAAAGGTCTATTTGGACTATTCGAAGTTTGTTTTTTAGAAAGACATCAAGCCTTCACCGAAATTTGAAACGATCAAATGACCGGTTGAGGGCTTGGAGTTTGTTTTTTAACGCAAAATGCTATTCGCAGGCAATCATGTTAATTTAATATTAAGTGCTTGATTTCAAACACATTAGAAAACCTACGCTTGTTAAGAATTTCAAGTTGACGCGATTTAGCCAAATTTAGTCTTGTCATAAAGCCGACAAATTTATACCTTGACCCCGTTTTGGGGACAAACCCTTGATTGAATTTGGGAATTGAAATAATTCATCAAGCGGATTTGTGTACCGATTTATTCGAATTTTTTCAACTCAAACTTTTTGTTTACACATGAAACAAACAATTTTACTTTTGGTCCTGCTTGTGATGGGAACACAGCTTGGCTGGTCTCAAAAAAATCTGAAGGTAGATCACCCGATTACTGGAAGAAATTCGCTGCCGGTTACTGCGCGCGTTCATAACCAAAACATCACTGGTTTTGAAACTTCCGAAAACCACGATATTTCAGTACCGCCTGCGAACAACCGTTTTTCGCCTGACGCGGAAATCGGTGTTACACGTTATGACCTGCAATCAAACTCCAGCATGCCTCCGCGGGTACATAACTGGGGCAACGGCAAAGTTTCTGCTGCTTTTATGGTTTCTAAAACCGGCGAACCTTCATCTTACACGGATCGCGGTACTGGCTACAATACAAACGCCAGCGGCGCCTTCAATGCGCCTGCAACGGTTCGTCAAGAGTCTGTTCGCACTGGTTTTCCTGCCTATGCAGTATCTCCAAACGGTGAAGAGTGGATTACTACGCACGCTTCGGGCAACGTTATCCACTACGCGCACCGCGCTGCAGGCGCTACTGCCTGGATCGAAGGAAATATTCCAACTACATCGCCTAAAGGTGGTTTGTGGACGAATGTAGCCCTTGGCGGCCCTGACGGCAAAACGGTACACGTTATTTACGCCACTACACCTGCAACACCTGCAAGCAGTGGCGGTGTTTTGGTAGATGGTTTGGATGTAACAGTTAAATATTGCCGTTCTAAGGATAATGGCGCTACATGGGACATTATTGATGCTACCCTGCCAACCCTGAATGGCGATAACTACGTTGGCTTCACCGCCAACTGCTACTCAATCAGCGCATACGGAAATACCGTAGCAATCGGTATTTTCCACGTTACGGATGACGTAATTATGTTCAAATCTGAAGACAACGGTACTACTTGGGCAAACCCGCGTATCGTACATAATTTCCCGCTTACCAAATGGTCTTTTGATGATGGCTACACTTTTGATCAGATTTCATCTGAGTTCAATCCGGATATTTGGCCGGCGCCAAACGGCGTTGTAGACTCTTTCGCTTTGTTGACAAACGACAATACTGGTAATGTATTGGTAGATGCAAACGGCGTAGTACACGTTGCATTCAGCAGCTTCTTTATTCGTGACCCAGATACAGCAAAAGACGCCTCCTACAGCCTCTATCCAGGTACCAACCTTGGTATCATTTACTGGAATGATTTGTTGGCTGATAATGCAGGTATCGTTGCTGCATACTGCCCTGATTTGAACGGTGACGGTCAATTGGGTACTGGCGCCGAAACCATTTATTACACCGGTTACTACGGTATGAGCCTGAGTACGCTGCCTACCCTTGGGATGGATGCGGACGGACGTGTGTACCTCTCTTATATTTCCAACGATGAGTTGACCGTTGACCCCAACAACAACTTCTACAAGCAGCCGTTTATTGCGGCAAGTTCCTTGGACTGGACAAGCTTTAGTGCGCCACAACCTGTATTGCAGGCTGATTTGGTAGAAGACTCTACGTTAACTGCATTCACGGAGAATTTCTTTGCAAGTATTGCAACTAAAGTTGACAGTAAAGCACATATCGTTTGGCAACAAGATTTTACAGTGGGTGTTTCCTTGCGCGTTTCTGAAGACGTAGACGCAGACAACAGCATTCGCTACATCGACTTCCCGGTTATTCGCTTGACAGGTACAAAAGAACAAAACTCAACGATTAACGCAATCGCGTTGACGCCAAACCCAGCGGTAAACAACGCTCAATTGAGTTTTGAATTGAAAGACGGCGCTCAAACGAACATTGCTGTGTACAACATAGCCGGCCAACGCGTTATGGAACAATACACCAATGCCGTATCCGGCAAAAACGTTGTAAATCTGAATACAACTGCATTGCGCAACGGCGTTTACTTTGTTCGTCTGAACAGCGGCGCTCAAAGCGGTACAGTAAAATTAACAGTTGCGAAATAGTTTTTATCTATAAATAATTCGCATTCAGAGAGCCATTTCGCTAACGCGAAATGGCTCTTCTTTTTTTGAAAAAACACCGCCTAATTGCAAATAAAATTCAAATACAGCCGTTCTACTAAAACCAAAGCATTGTGGTTATGAAGAAGACTGGGGTCTAATCCATTGAAAATCAATATTTTTATCCATCTATCTTTCAAATCCACTTTAATCTTGGTTTATTTTAATCCTTCGGTTCTTTTCGCAGTTCTCGCTGCAATCCTTGACATCCCACCCAATTTATCCGCCTTCTCAAAGGACTAATTTTTAAAACCGATTTATTCATCAACAATCTTCTTTCCATGGCATCTTTGAATCCGTTTCAAGGCGCCCTGGGTACACGTCGCGCAGCGCATTTGCTACGCCGAACGAGTTACCGTTACACCCGCGCGCGGGTCGACGAATTGGCTGCGTTGTCTGCATCTGAAGCGCTTGCTTCACTGCTGACCATTGTGCCATTGCAACTCGAACAGCCGGTTTTTGCAATCGGAACTGGTACCCCTGCGCCTTGGATTAACCCGCCCAAGCCCCCAAGTGCCCCTTTGCCCGCCCAGGATTTTGAATTGAAACCTTATATCCCGGCCTGGTGGGCCAATGAAGCCCTGCACGATCCGGGAATCACCCACCGCATGGTGCTGTTTCTGCACCAGTACCTCGCTACCGATCCGGAAAGCGACAGCAGCATGGCTTACTTTGATTACTTGTCCTTGTTGCGTTGGGGCAGTTTGGGCAATTTCAAAAAACTCATCGTCAAAATCGTGACCGATAATTGCATGTTGAGTTACCTGAACAACGACCAAAACTTTGTCAACAACCCCAATGAAAACTTTGCCCGCGAGTTTTTTGAATTGTTTACCATCGGCAGGGGCCAACCCGCCGGGCCGGGCGATTACACGACGTACACCGAGGATGATATTGTACAGGCTGCTCGGGTTTTTACCGGCTTTAATCATGCTGCGCGCAATCAAAACACCGATATGGAAACTACGATCCCTGCCGGCAAAGCCTATCCGCAAAGTCATGATTTTCAACCAAAAATATTCAGCATTCGGTTTGGCGGCGCTACCATTCAGGCGCCAACCAATGATGCGGTTGGCATGGTACAAGAATTGCAATCCTTTGTAGATCTGGTATTTGCGCAGGAAGAAACCGCGCGCAATATTTGCCGACGTTTGTATCATTATTTCGTGACCCGAGATCTTACGCCTGAAGTTGAAACCGACATCATTGGCCTCTTGGCGCAAACATTTATCAGCAATAATTTTGAACTAAAGCCCGTACTCATCCAACTCCTTGGCAGCGAACATTTCTTTGATGCCGATGATTCGAATAATGCAGATGAAATCGTAGGCGCTCTAATTAAATCGCCCTTAGAACTGGCGATGCAGGCGTTGACATTTTTCAATGTGCCAATTCCGAATCCCATGACTGAATTTGACGCGCATTACAATAAATTTTACATTGCAGGTGTGCTCGAACGCATGCTCGCACGCGCAGGAATGCCGCTTTTTTACCCCTTTGATGTAGCCGGCTACCCGGGTTATTACCAAATTCCGGATTACAACCGGCAGTTTTTCAATTCGGCCACCATTATCGCGCGTTACAAACTCCCGCAGATGTTGTTGACCGGCACTTATGCCTGGGGAAATGCAGCCAACGAACCTTTGGGTACCAAATTGGACATCGCAGCCTGGGTGCGTGACAGCGGCGTCATTTCAGCACCATCCGATTCTACGGCGCTGGTTCAAGACCTCGTCACCTACCTGATGCCGGAAGCGCCCGATGCTGATCGTTTCAATTATTTCCTGAACACGATATTTCTTGATACCCTGCCGCCTACCGACTGGGTGTACGAATGGAACAATTACGTAAATTCGGGAAATGACAGCGCGGTGTCGATACCGCTCAAAAGGCTTGTTAACGCTTTGCTGTATGCGCCTGAGTATCAGGTGTTTTAATCATTTCAAAAACCGATAAAAATGAAAAGACGCAACTTTCTAAAAATATTTTCGGCCGCAGGCGTAACGCCATTTGTGGTCAACGGATTTCCCATGCGGCCCTTTGCAAACAGTAATCTGGCCCGGATCATGTCCTCCTGCGACGGCGTGGAAGACCGTGTGCTGGTACTTATCCAGTTAAAAGGTGGAAACGACGGCATCAACACCGTGATCCCGATCCCGCAATACGATAAATATGCCCAATTAAGACCCATCATCAAAATACCTGAAACCGGTCCCGACAAATTTATCAACTTAGATGCCACACTCCCAAATGTAAACCGCGTTGGGCTGCACCCGGTAATGAGCGGCATGAAAAACCTGTACGACAAGGGCTGGATGAACATCATTCAAGGCGTCGGTTATGACAATATAAATCAGTCCCACTTCAAAGGCACCGATCTTTGGATGACCGGCGGAGACAGTACGCCTGATAAATTCAACCTGCGCTCAGGCTGGATGGGACGCGCTTTGAACGCCATTTATCCGCAAGTTCAAGGTGCGCCGGTCGTACCAGATATGGTGTACCCCTTGGGTATCCAAATCGGCGACCCGAATCCTTCGCTCGGATTTCACACTGAAACCGAACACCAAAATTCGATCAATTTGTACGGACAAGACCCGGCAGGTTTTTATTCCTTGGTGCAAACTATCGGCGGGGCGCCCATTGTGAATGTTCCCAACTCCGAGTACGGCGACGAACTCAAGTACATCATGGGCGTGGAAAAGGCGGTGGATGAATACTCCGTGTACATTACCCAGGCTTTTAATGCCGGTTCCAACGCAATTACGGCGTACCCGCAAACGACGCTGGCTTACCAGTTAAAAACAGTTGCGCGGCTTATAAAAGGCGGTTGCAAAACAAAAATTTACCTCTGCAACATGGGCGGTTTTGACACCCACGGCTCCCAACTTCCGCCCGAAGGTAATATTCAGGAAGGCGGCCACGCAGGGTTGTTGCGCAATCTTTCCGATGCCGTCAAATTCTTTTTTGATGATTTACAAGGACTTGGACTGTCCGATCAGGTCATGGCTTGTACATTTTCCGAATTCGGGCGCTGCGCCAAGGAAAACGGTTCGGCCGGCACCGACCACGGCACACTTGCCCCCATGTTTGTATTCGGGAAAGGCGCGCATGGGGGTGTCACCGGTACCAATGTTGATCTTAACAACCTGAGCAACGACAATCAGGTGCAAGGCACGCAATTCGATTACCGGCAGGTTTTTACCACCTTACTGCAAGATTGGCTGGGCGCAAGCAATTATATATTAGAACAAACCATGTTTGAGGGCTACACCAAATTGCCGCTCATCAACAGCCAGGCGCTTGTGATGCCGGATTGTTACCTGGGTACTACGGGCATTTTTGATGCTACTCCGGAAGCCCGACCGCTGTCGGTATTCCCGAACCCGGCTTCGGATCGCACGGAAGTTGCCTTTAAAAGCAGTCAAAGTTTTGATGCCCGCCTGACTTTACACAGCCTCGGCGGCTCGCTGGTTTCTTCCAATTCAATGCGGGTGCAGCCTGGCATGAACTTCTATTATGTAGATGTTCGGCAACTCCCGCCAGGGCCGTATTTTATCCGTTTGGAAAACCAGGCGAGCGGCCACGCCGAAGTTGTAAAACTAATCATAAACCGATCATAATCATGAAGTTAATCATATTTTTCCTGCCTTTTTTATGTTGGCTTCCGAGTGCGGGCGCGCAATTGCCGGGCGCTTGCGGAGGCGGTTCCTCTCCGGCAATTGCCTGTAACACAGCTTGTATTAACTGCAATTTCAATGGATTTAATGGCTCCACGGCGGGTTTTCCGTCCGGCATTGCGCCTGAATTTTGCGGTACCATTGAAAATGCCCAATGGATCGGCTTTATCGCTGGCGGTACGCAGGCCACGTTTACCATTAAGCCTTCCAATTGTGCAGACGGAAATGGCGTGCAAGTTGCGTTGTACACCGATTGTACTTTGCCGCCCGTTGCTTGTGACAAGGGGGAAAAAAACGGCGGGATGTTGCCTGTCACCATTTCAGCGCCGCTTTCCCCCGGTGGTAATTATTTCTTGTTAATAGACGGTTACGCCGGCGACCAATGCGATTTTTCGGTGTCTGTTACACCTGAAAACGCCGTGTATGAACCGCCGCTGGGGGATATTCAAAATGTGAACGGGCCGACGAAACTTTGTCCGGGCGCGCAGTTCCCTTTTTCCGTTCCGCCGGTTTTCGGAGCAAGCGGTTATATCTGGACTGGGCCATCCGGTACTTTGTTTGACAGTATTCCCAGTCCGGCGACAATTGTTGGCTCGGAGGCGCGCACCGTGTTGGTAACGATGGGTACCCAAAGCGGCAATATCTGCGTACAGGCCGCCAATGCGTGCAGTCAGACAGCTCCTTGCGCCAGTTCAATTTTTGTAGAAGTGCTGGACGACAGTTTTTTGCCAAAAATCGTGGCAGATACGGTGCAACATCTGAATTGTATTGAAAGTGACATTGCCTTGGAAATCAACATGATCCCGACGGCTGATTACGTGTATCAATGGTCGGCAGATAGCAGCGGGAACATCGGCAACCAAATCAAGGAGTTATCGCCGAAAGTAAACAAGACGGGGATTTACACGGTAAAGGCGACCAATGCCGTAAACGGATGCGCCGCGCAAACCAATATCCGGGTTGCGGAGCCTGATTATCCTTCAACAGTGGACATGAATATTCAGGATGTGAGTTGTACCGGATACGGCGACGGCTCGCTGGGCGTGCGAAAAATCGTTGGCGGCAAACCACCGTTTCTTTATTCCTTAGACGGGGATGACTTAACCAATACGCCCGTGTTCAGTTTCCTGAAACCCGGCGATCACAAAATCCGGATACAAGGCGACAACGGTTGCGCATGGGATTCGACCTTTGCCATTACCGAACCCGATTTGCTGAAACTTGATCTTGGCCTCGATACCAGCATTCACCTCGGCGACCGGCTTGTTCTTTGGAATATTTCCGATTTGAATGATCCTGCGCGTTTTCACAAACTTACCATTGAACCGGCGTATTTATCCGAAAGCGTTTGCGACACCTGTCATTTAACGCCTTTAAATTCAATACGTTACGCTATTACGGTGTTTGATTCAAACGGCTGCAAGGCCAGTGATGAACGCATTGTGGCGGTTGAAAAAAATCGCAGGGTTTTTATTCCGAATATCTTCAAACCGGATGCCACGGACGGGAATCAGCAGTTCCGAATTTTCGGCGGTGAAGATGTGGTGCAGGTTAAAATGTTCCAGGTGTTGAACCGTTGGGGGCAGGTGGTGTACGAATATAAAAACTTTCTGCCCAATGATTTAAACGCGGTTTGGGATGGTAAGGTGGCAGGAGAAAAGGCGCCGCCGGATGTGTTTTTATATTTCGCGGAGATTCTGTTTAAGGACGGTGCGACAGAGTTGTTTAAGGGGGATGTGACGTTGATGCGGTAATCTTCTCCTTTGCCATCCCCAAAGCCTGTTCCAACTGCTCCTCTTCCGATAAATGCGTATTATCTAAAATAATCGCATCATCGGCCTGGCGCAACGGACTATCGGCGCGGGAAGAATCAATACGATCTCGTTCAAGCAGGTTGTCGCGGATTTCGTCCCATTCGGCATCAATCCCCTTGGCTGCAAGTTCCAAATGCCGGCGACTGGTACGAACATCGGGATCGGCGGTAAGAAAAATCTTGAGCTCGGCATCTGGGAATACAACGGTCCCGATGTCCCGGCCATCGGCTACAATGTTGCGGCGTTTGCCCATTTTTTGTTGCTGGGCTACCATCGCACGGCGCACGGCGGATAAAGCGGAGACCGGGCTGACATGTTCGTTTACCCACATCTGGCGAATATCGCGTTCCACATCGCGGCCATTCAAAAAGGTGTGATTTTGACCATCAACACGTTCAAAGTGAATTTCGATTTGTTGTAAAGCAGCGTCAACTGCCTGAGGATCATTGTAATCAATTTTGTTTTCAAGCAAAAACAAGGTGACGGCGCGGTACATCGCACCCGAATCGAGGTACGCGAACTCAAGTGATTTTGCAAGTCCTTTAGCAAGCGTGCTTTTACCGCAAGAGGAGAAACCGTCGATAGCAATGATAATTTTTTTCACAAGTAAGGCGGATTGACCGGGGCAAAAGTAGCGAGAAAAATGTACCGACCGTACCTTTGGTCTTGTTCCATTTTAAACTTATAAAAACCAAATGGAGCACCCGATTAATTATGGAGGATTTTGTGTGGCTAAATCTAATACCAACAACGATTTTACCTTGGTTGTTTGTCGGGTTTTGTCTCGCCACGGTATGTCAATTACTGTTTTATGGGTGGGTAGTTTTCAGGGGTTGGCAAAAATTATTCCATCCCCACCCCTACCCTTCTGCTTTACCTCAAACCGAACGATTTTCGCCTGTATCGCTCATCCTGTGCGCGCGCAACGAAGCCCTAAACCTCGAAAAGCATTTGCCCTTGTTGCTCAACCAAAATTATCCCGGCGAATGGGAATTGATCGTTGTAGACGATGCCTCGGAAGATACATCGGCCGCAGTTTTACTTGATTTTCAAACCCGTTTCAAAAACCTGCGCATTATTCGTATTTATGAAAAAAAAGCGCCGGGGAAAAAAGCGGCCATGAAATTGGGCATCGAATCAGCGCGTTCAGCCCAATTGGTTTTTACAGATGCTGATTGCGCACCTTCGAGCGCTGATTGGTTGCTCGAAATGGTTCGTTGTTTTACTCGCCCTGAAATCGAAATGGTACTTGGTTTCGCGCCCTTGTACGCGCACACGAACCTGCTTGGGCGCTGGACCTCTTTTGAGGCCACCCATACAGCCTTGCTTTTTGCCGGTTGTGCAGCTTCCGGATTGCCATATATGGGCGTTGGACGAAACATGGCCTGGAAAAAACCGGTATTTGAACGCGCAGGCGGGTTTTCAAACCATGCTCAGTTGGTCTCCGGCGATGATGATCTGTTGATAAATAGTCAGGCGAATGTTCAAAATACAGTCGTTTGCATGTCTACACAGGCATTTATGTATTCTCAACCACCCAAAGATTGGCGCACCTGGTTTCGGCAAAAACACCGACAACTTGGCGCTTCCGGACATTACCGTATATGGCATAAACTAATGCTCGGCGCAGTTTCCGGAACGCAGGTGTTTCACTATTTCTTCGGCTTCTTGCTGATCATCTCTGGTTATTTGCCGCTACTGATTCTGAGCGTTTATTTCCTTCGAATATGCCTGCTTTACATGATTTACCGTCCGATTTTTCGGCATTTACAAGCAAATTCCCTTTTGATTTGGCTACCCGCACTGGATTTCATGCAGGCTTGTTATAATGGCTTGATCGTACCCTATTCATTGGTATTAAAACCAAATGTAACCCATTGGAAATAACGCGTTAACGCAAGAAACTACGCTCAAATTTCCCTTCATTTCCCCGATCATCCTGCACCACAATACGCACTTTGTGTTCGCCGCGCCCAATTTGTTCATCAAAATTATACGTGATGCGCGCGCGTTTTTTATCATATTCAAAAAGCGCCCATTTCCCGTCAATGGTGCCCCGGAAATACAAACCGTCGGCAAGACCGTTGACCGCCATATTATCCGAAATGCGGAACGCCATGGTGTGGTTTTTACGCATGTCCTTGTTAAAAACAATGGGCATAATGGTTGGCGGTGTGGTATCTATCATCACGCAATAATCGCCAAACTCCCGAACCTTGGTCGTTAAGAACGCACCATTCCAGGCGGCCCCGCAATTGTCGGGTCTGCCGCTGCCACACAAGGCAATCACGGCTTTGTTTTTTAACTCCGGCGGCAGGTTGATCGGTTTAATACCAATTTCGTAGTAGCGCTGCACCGGCGTCAGTCCGTTTTGGACATGGTGCATATTGGAAAAAGTACGCGCAGCATTTGAAGGAGTACTCGAATATTGCAAAGGCAAGGTTTCATACAAGGCGCCCTTGGGCATCGTGAGGTGGAAATCCTCCAGTTCAATGCGGCTTTCCGTATCGCTGGGCAGTTCAAATTGATGCGTCGGCACTTCAAAGGTTTCCATGTGCTCAGCATCGCGCAAGGCCCAAAAATGAATCGCAGTGGCATTGCCCGCAGCATCTGTGGCATTAATCGTAATTTTTACCGGTTTTTCCTCGTATAAAGACACTGCACCCATGCTTTCTGTGCGTTTGTAATTAATCAGCCGATCGCCCGGCAATACAAAACAACGGTGAAACCAAGCCCCGTATCGGCGCTCGGCGGCATAATCAATATGCGCATTGATATAGCGGGATTGGTCAAAATCGAGTTCGTCCATGCGCCATTCAAAGGCAAGTTGGTCATCGGTATACATAGACAAATCATAAATACCGTTGTCGTTGCGAAAACCCGTCATGCTGTCATACGCTTTTACGCCAAAGCCTACACGCCAGCCTCCAATGCGTACCGTATCGCCTTCCAAAGAATATGTACCGTCCTTTTGTTTTTTAATCGGAAACGGTTTACTGCCCATGACTTCCCGTTTTTCATTCAAAAAATACACTTTCATATCCCGAATTTCAGGCGCAATATTGTCTTGTACGGGAATGCCGAACAGCAAGGGATTCAATACCCTTTGGGTAGTCGAATTTCTGATTTCAAAATGCAGGTGCGGGCCGGTTGAAGCGCCAGAATTACCCATTCTGGCAATTTCCTGTCCTTTTTTTACCCGAAACTTGGTTTCCGGTAAGCGCAAATCAACTTCAAACCGTTCTTTTTTATATTGAATCTCCCGAACATATTGCGCTATTTCAGGAGCAAAATGGTCGAGGTGGCCATACAAAGTAGTATAACCGTTTGGATGTTTGATGTACAAAACGTTGCCATAACTGCCGCCCTGGACCTTGATGTTGGAAACATAACCATCGGCCGCCGCGTACACCGGCACGTCGATTTTGCCATCAATATCAAGTCCTGCATGGTAGTGGTTGGAACGCAATTCTCCGAAAGTGCCCGTCAGATGAACTTCCGTTGCAATCGGGGCTTGAAAATAATCCTTTGGATAGTCCGCAGCGTTCCGTTCCGAATCTGGCGCGGGCAAAGGCGAGGCGCCTTCAAATGCAAAAAAAGGAAGAATACCGAGGGCCAACCACAACGTTTTGGGCCATAATTTCCGCGACATCATCTGGTGCTTCTTTTAGATTGTTCAACTAAGTTCCGCAATTTACTGTCATTCTTTCCGAATTTCAATGCCACCACCCGAATTTAAAGCCCAGTTTCCAATCATGGTGCGTTCGTATTGGTTAAAATTTAAATGTTCCAGAAACAAATCGCGCGATATTCCGCGGGCGCCCAAACTTTCCAGATGCTGTGTTTGTTGCTGACAATCAATGAGTACGAAACCTTCCTGGGCAAGCGCGCGCGCAAGGGTGATAAATCCGGCTTTGGACGCGTTGTTCACCTTGGTAAACATACTTTCCCCGAAAAAAATCTTACCCAAAGCAATGCCATACAGCCCGCCGACCAATTGATCGTCCTGCCAAACTTCCATCGAATGCGCAATTCCCCGTTGGTGTAGTCTGGTGTAAGCCTCAATAAATGTATCCGATATCCAGGTGCCGTCGTGATCGCCACGCGGCGTACCCGCACAGGCGCGCATGACCTGTTCGAAACAAGTATCGAGGGAATATCTGAATTTGTGTTGGTTGAAAGTAGAACGCATACTTTTATGCACTTTCAATTCCGTTGGAAACAATACCCAACGCGGGTCGGGTGCGTACCAGTAATAACAGTCATCTTCTTCAAACCAAGGGAAAATACCATTCTGATACGCCAGCAACAAGCGATCTTCGCTCAAATCGCCCCCCACCGCCAACAAGCCGCTGGATTCTGCCAACGACGGATGGGGAAACGAAATTTCATCCTCATGAAGCCAGAAAACGGGCATGGATTGTATGGAAACTGGTGATAAATAGTATTGATTTGAATTCAACTCCCCTTCATGGCAGTGTCGTTGAGTTAAGTATTTAAGATTACATGATTTAAGATTACATGATTTAAGATGTAGTCGCGTATTTCTGGTTATTGTGGTTGCTTTATTCGTATTTGTAACGGAAATGGGCGCTTGCGGGAAAGGATTGGCCTTTCGAAATGCTAAGCGTTACCGCACCATCTAAAATCTTAAATCATGTAATCTTAAATCTAAAATCCTTAAGTCAATGACATTGTCCTGAAGGGATTAAGGGTCACTCCTCATCGCCTTCAATTTCAGCGGAAAGCCCGCGATCTTGCAACGCCTCGCACATGGGAACTAACTCACTTTTCGGACCAGTTTTTACAATCGCACGGCCCTTATGGTGAATAATCAATGCGAGTTGATTGGCTTGCTCGTGCGTATGTTGCAACACCTCCATGAAGGACATAATCACCCATTCGAAGGAATTGACATCGTCATTCCAAACGACAATATGCACCGGCAAGCCTGAAAAGACATCATCTTCAACAAGGACGTCTTCCTCCTCCTCCCAAAGTGGTTTGGTGGCGCCTTTCGGCAATTGATATGGGTATTTTTGATCTATCATTCGTTCAATGACTCAAGCGTTTTTTTAACGGCCTCAAAATTCGGCATTTCTCCTGCGTTTTCCAACACTTCTGCATATTGAATGGTTCCATTTTTATCCACCACAAAAGCAGAACGTTTTGAAACGCCTTTCATTTCAAACACAAATTCTTTGTACAAAACATCGTACTTTTTGCTCACCGTTTTATTAAAATCGGCCAACATCGGGAAATTAAAACTTTGTTCTTCTTTCCATTTTGCAAGGGTGAACAAACTATCCACTGAAAGTGCTATAATTTGGGCATCAAGTTTTTCATATTCGGCCATACCATCGCGCATCATGCACAATTCTTTGGTACAAACACCGGTGAAAGCAGCTGGAAAAAATAATAACACAACATTTTTACCGCGATAATCTTTCAACGAAACCTGGCTTTTGTCGCTGGCTCGAAGGGTAAAATCTGGGGCTTGATCACCTATTTTAAGCATAACAAGGAAACGTAATCAATAATAATGAATCAAAATGCAAGGCGGAATCAAAAAACTCCGCGCTTTCTCCGGCGCAAAAATAGTCAAAATTACATAGCCAAGTTAAAGGCCCGTTTAAAATGGAACGCCGGTTATCCTTTGAAAATAAATTTTATCAATCCTGAAAATCTGCAAATCCCAATAATCCCGGTCTAAAGTTGTTTCAACAGCCATTCACGTTCCGTCAGCACACGCGCTTCATCAATCCGGTTACGCAATAACAGCACTTCTTTGGAATTGTTCATATTGACAGCCAACAACTTGCGCATAAAAAATACAATGGCAGTATAGTTATCCTTGTGGTATCCGAGCACTTTTTTACGGCGGATATAAATTTGAATACTGTCTAACTGATTCTCCAGCGCGTTCATTTCTTCCTGTTCAAAATAAATTTTTGCCAGCATCACTTTGGCCTGCAAATTCTGCAAAACATCGTCATATTCCATACGCAGCAGATGTTGCATGGCCTGTTTGTAATCGCCGGTGTCATAAAAATAACGAGAAAGGTTAAAATGGTAGGCTGCTTCCCGGTGGTTAAGGGGTAAAAACCGGGCGTATTCGGTAATAAATTGTTTTGTCCATTCAAATTCGCCCAAACGCAAACCCGTCATCGTGATGTTGTTATAAGTCCAACGCGACAAGGTACCGTCTTCCAGCAAAGCCCCGCGCTCCAGGCCCGATTGGTACAACTCAAAAATAGCGCGGTAATAGCCTTCTTCGGCCAGGTTAATGCGCCGGATGCAAAAATTGATGGCCATCA
Organism: Bacteroidota bacterium; assembly: GCA_037130425.1. Lineage (GTDB taxonomy): Bacteria > Bacteroidota > Bacteroidia > Chitinophagales > Saprospiraceae > M3007. The sequence continues at coordinate 3,457 of JBAXTB010000009.1, read as the reverse complement.
AATACAAATCATGGATTTCCGCTTTTGAAAAACAATGGCCGAATTCCTGTAAAAGCGACTTCAGACGCTGAAAATGAAAATCTCCCTGCTCGCCTGATTGGGCAAAATACCCGTGGTAATATACCGCCACGGCGGGAATTTCAAGGTATGGATGCCCGTCCAAAAAGGCTAACATCATGTTAACCAAGCCTTTATCATAGTTTTGTTTTGTAACGGCTTCATGGCTGAGCAAAATACAACCGGTGCGCAGTTTTTCAATAATTATGGCAACATCCTGGGCCGAAGATAAATCCTGCACATTCGAGTTTTTACTCCGCCCCTGCTGCAAAGACAAATGATAAGATTCCAGTTGCAATAGATAATCGGCCCGGTGAAAATCAGCGCCGCGCAACGCATCGGCCTCCAATTTTCGGCGGGTGTAGCGCAACATGGCCGTGCCGGTTTCGTGCAAACGCAAGCGCCGCAGCGACTCAACCGTGGCGATATTTCTTTCGTGTACGCGCTCTGCCTGAAGTTCAAGCGCCAAAAACTGTTCAAGCGCCTCCATCAAATAATTGCTGACATGGTACAAACGCTTGAGCGGATCCGGCTCATCAGAAAAAAGCGCGGCGGCTATTTGCGCCTTGGTTTGGTCGCGCGCTTCCGGGTGCGCACGCAGGTGCTCGAACAGGCGCAAGACCTCCCCGTGGGTCACGTGATAAGGCGAACGCATGAATTTGTCAAGTGCTCGGAGCGATTCGGGTGATAAGGATTCAAAAATGGCGAAGAGTGCGAGCATGAGGATTTATGCTTTGTTATAAATTTGATATTGTGTTATTTTGCTAAAAAAACTACATGCGCTACCCGATCCTTTTCTTCCTGTTCATGATTTCCTTGTTTAATTGCCAGAACAAAACCGACGAAACGCCGGCGCCCATCGTTCCGATTGTAAAGATTGATACGAGCAAACAAATCTCCATCCTTGCCCTGGGCGACTCTTACACGAAGGGCGAAAGCGTACCAACATACCAGAATTATCCCAACCAATTGGTGGATAGTTTACGCGCCCAGCAATACAAAGTTAAGGGCATACGCATCATTGCCCAAACCGGTTGGCGCACCGATCAGCTGATAAACGCCATTCAAAATCAAAATTACGACATTGCCGACAGCACTTTCAGTTTAGTTGCGCTCCTGATCGGCGTCAACAACCAATATCAGAACGATAAAATAGAAATCTACCAAACCGAATTTGAACAATTGCTGAACATTGCCCTTGCACGCGCGGGCGGGCGCCGCGAGCACGTGGTGGTGATTTCCATTCCCGATTACGCATATACGCCCTTCGGCGGAGGTACCAGCGCCATTTCGCAGGGAATAGACGCCTTTAACCTGGTTAATCAAAATATAACCAACCAATACGGCGTTGCCTACGTTAACGTAACGGATATATCCCGCAAAGGAATCCAACAACCCAACCTGGTGGCCGCCGACGGACTGCATCCTTCGGCCAAACAATATACGGAATGGGTAAAACGTCTTTTGCCGACCGTTAAAACTGCGCTCAAGTAAAGTAAATACCGTATTTTGGTGGCCCGGACGGACTTTTTGCAACTAAAAACCTTCCATTTCAAAAGAATTAAAAAAATTTGGGCCTTCGGGCAACCGCAATGTTAAAACGCACGCCAATAAAAGCGACAACTACCTCATGCAACAAGCGAACGACCAGGAATTGGTAAGTGGTGTACTGAAAGGAAGTCAGCCGCACCAAAGCGCGCTGTACAGACAATACAGCGTTCCGATGTTTCGGGTGGTACTTCGTTTTGCCCGAGACAAGGCAGAGGCGGAAGATATGTTGCAGGACGGCTTCATCCGCGTTTTCAGGGATATGAATCAGTTCAGGGGCGATGGCGCCTTGGGCGGATGGATTCGGAGGATTATGGTAAACACGGCGCTGAGCCATTTGCGCAAGCAAAAGGATTTTATCCGGGATACAGCTGATTTTTCCCCATACGAGCACAAATTCCGCACCGATGAGGACGTTGCGTCTAATATGGATGCGGAAAGCCTGCTCAAGTTATTGCACAGATTACCGCCCGGCTATCGCGCCGTTTTTAACCTGTACGCTATTGACGGATTCAGCCACGAAGAAATAGCGGATCAACTCGGCATTACAGTGGGCACCAGCAAAAGCCAATTGTTTAAGGCCCGCGAGTTTTTGAAGAAGATTATTGACAAATCATATATTCTTTAAACCCTGAATTTCACCAGTTCACTCATTTTTCCCAGAACCACCGCAACGACAATGACCGATTCTAAAGATTATCGCTCTATAGACGAACTGTTCAAGCGAACTTTTGACGAACTGCCCGACGCGCCCTCGGCGGGTGGTTGGGACGTGCCTTCCGATAAGGTTTGGGAACATGTTCAAACGCGCATACAAACTCCGAAAAGCGGCTGGACGGCCCAAACGCTCGCCTTGGTGTCCGCCTTTGCAGTTGTACTGTTAATTGGGCTTTATTTCTTAGTTGCTTCCGGTTCAGATAAACAGGAAAACAAGGCAGCAACAGAAACAGCAAATTCGACAGCCAATGTATCTACCAGCACAACTGCGGCGCCCATTGCGCCGGCTGTTGCACCTGTAATGGCTCCGGCAACGCAAACGGAAACGGTTGCGCTTGAAAAAGCAGCGCCACGCGTTGCAACAACGCCAAAAGCGCCTAAAAAAACGGAGCCTTTTAAGAGTAAAATGCAGGTTAGCCAATCTGTTGCTGCGCCAGAAAAACCGGCACACAATGAAGCGGTAAACCATGCAGATGCCCCGGCTCGACCAAGCGGCGCATTACCGCTTCCGGGTACCAAACCAGCTTCACCGAATTCAACGGTGGCTAAACACCGGGCGAGTTGGCAAAAGCCCTTGCATTATCTGCCGGTGTTGCGCAGTAAGCCAACAATACCAGTAGCGCCGGCTTCATTGCGGGTAAAGACAAATTAAAAAATAGACAAACTTTTAGCAGAAGTATATAAGTGGTAGCCGCGCTGGGAACAGGGCGGCTATTTTTTTGTAAAAAACCAAGCAATTAATTTTTTAAAATATTTATACTTTTATTTTAATATTTTTGTGCATGTAAATATGGAGACCGGATCTGCGTAATTAGTTTATACGCAGAATCAAAGTGAACCTATAACACAAATAAAACAAAATATTTCGCAATAACAAATAAACTAAAACCATGAATCATCTAAACATCTTGCTTTTTATATTTACGCTATTTGCTTTGGGTTGCCAATCAAAGCCATCTGAAAAAGCTGGCAGTCAATCAACAGAGGCACCAATGCCCACATTTCAACACTTTAGGCTCCATGACACTAAAACAGAAAGCAGGGGGAGTAACAAAAATACCATGGAACTATATTATATTGTAGAACCAGTTGTGGGTTTCGTCAATGAAGATGCCTAAGGTTAATTAGAGCAAAA
>JBAXTB010000089.1:0-17780 GCA_037130425.1 Bacteroidota bacterium | reverse complement strand
GGTGTCCACCAATAACGGCATCCGTATTCCCCCCGGCATCACGTTGGGCGCCCGCGAGGGGCGCCCCTGCGGGCGCCCAACCCGATACCCAACAAATGACGGAATCTGAAATCGTACCGGTTTCGAAATACCCAGGCATTGGAACGGCATCTAAAATGGTGTCCACCAATAACGGCATCCGAATGCCCCCCGGCATCACGTTGGGCGCCCGCGAGGGGCGCCCCTGCGGACGCCCGTTTAGGCGCCCCTACCGCCACAACAACACATCCCCCAAAAACGTCTTCTTTTCCTTCGCCCCATCTGTCCCCGTCACCTCAAACTGAATCGCATACACATAGACGCCCGGATTCTGCGGCTTACCCTTGGCCATGCCATCCCAACCAATGGCCGGGTCCTTGCTCTCAAATAACAAACTGCCCCAGCGGTCAAAAATCTGCATGTTAAAATTGTCAATTACCCGCTCGGTGTAAATCCGGAACTGGCTGTTCTCCCCTGCCGCCTCGGGCGCAAATGAATTCGGGATATAGATGCCGACTTCGCCCTTGATGCGCAGGCCAATGGCTGCAAAATCGGGACAACCATTGATGCTCACAACACGGAGCGTATAAACCATATTAGTCGTCGGCGTAGCAATTGGGTTCAAACAATCCGTACAACTTAGGCCGGTGGAAGGCATCCATTGAATTTGGGAAATTTGATTGTTGGGCAAATTGAGGGTGGGCGCCAGGTTATAACTCTCCCCTGCTTTCAGGTTGACAATCGAATCAAGGGTAATTTTGGGAATCAAAACGGCAGGGAGCGTCACCGCTGCGGTTTCTGTGCAGCCGTTTGCATCCTGTACAAATGTTTGATAAACGCCGGCATCCAAGCCCGTAAATAAACTATCAGATCCCAGTGTAACACCGCCGTCGATGGAATACTTATATGGCCCAACGCCGCCAAGGAATGCAATGCCACCTGTGTTGGGTATACAATCGGGCGAGGTTATACTGCGCTGTGGGAATATCGCAATCGGTTTATTTACAATCACTTCTGACGTGCTCGTGCAGCCGTTTGCAGGGTTTGTCACAAGTAAAGTGTAGGCGCCGCTTGAATCCACGGTCGGTGAAGCGGTGTTTTGGCCGTTTAGTATATGGCCATTCAGGGTGCTCCATTGGAAACTGACGCCCGCCGTGCTGCTCGATCCTTGCAGGGTTGTTGTAGGCGTGTTGCAAGGCAAATTTTGATCCGGGCCGGCTTCTGCGTTGGGTGGCGTGGTATTACTTAGCAAATTAGCCGTGGCAATTGCAGTGCAGCCGTTTGTCTGGTTGGTTACGGTCATGGTGTAGGTTCCGGCGACGTTGGCTATTGGACTCAAACTTGTGTAGCCGTTTACGATTCCGGGTCCAGCCCAATTGTAGCGGAAATTCGGTCCAAAACTACTGCCTGCGCCGGAGAGGGCGGCTTGCGGTACATTGCAGGTCAATGGCTGCGGCGCAGTAGCGACTGCTTGAGGTGGGGTTGTATTGGCAACCACCGTTACAGTAGCCGTTGCACTGCAACTATTGGATTGGTCGCTGACTTTTAGCGTGTAGGTGCCGGCGGCGTTTACCTGTGGCGCGAGTGTGTTGGCGCCGGAAACAAGGCCAGGGCCGCTCCAGTCATAGGAAAAGTTAGTACCGGTACTACTTCCGGTTCCGCTGAGGGCTATTTGCAACTGGATGCAAGTCAGGGTTTGCACAACCGAAGCGCTTGCCGTGGGCAGGTTAAAATTGCCTAAAACGGTCGCGGTGGCCGTTGAAGAACAACCGTTTAGCTGGTTTGTGACGGTGAGTACATAATCGCCAAGGGCATCAACCAAGGGAGATAAACCGTTGCCGCCGCTTACGATGCCGGGGCCGCTCCAGGCATATATAATGTTGGGGCCGCTGCTGCTGCCGAGTCCACTCAAGGTCAAATCAATTTGCACACAATTTAATGTGCCCGGCGCACTTGCAAACGCTTGCGGAACGGTTACATCACCGGAAACGGTGACGCTTGCCGTAGCAGTGCAACCATTGGCGGCATTGGTTACTTTTAATATGTAATTACCTGCTGCATTGACAGTTGGCGTAAGTGTCGTAGTGCCGCTGACCAAACCGGGGCCGGTCCAGATGTATGAAAATCCGGGGCCGCTGCTACTGCCTGCGCCGCTAAGATTTACTTGTTGAAGGGCGCAACTTAGGCTTTGTGGCGCAGCGGCTAAAGCAGTTGGCGGCGTGGCAACCGCTTGTACGGTAGCATTTGCCGTCGCAGAACAGCCGTTGGTTTGGTTTGTCACAGTTACAGTGTACACACCGGCGGCATTTACCAAGGGATTTAAGGTAGTTCCGCCGCTGACAATGCCGGGGCCTGCCCAGATATAGGTAAAATTCGCGCCGGTGCTACTGCCGGAGCCGTTCAACGTGACTTGCGTTGTTGCGCAATCTAAATTTTGCGGCACAGCCACCGCGGCAGTCGGCAAAGTTGTATTGGATAAAACCGTAGCCGAAGCCGTGGCTGTGCAGCCGTTGGATTGGTCGGTTACGGTGATGGTGTACAAACCCGCCGCATTGACCGTCGGGCTTAAGGTATTGCCGCCACTTACCAGGCCGGGGCCATTCCACAGGTATTTGAAATTAGCGCCGCTGCTGCTGCCGGTTCCGGAAAGGGTCGTTTGTTGTTGCGCGCACGTGAGCGCCTGCGTGGCCTGCGCGAGCGCTGTGGGCGTCACGCGCGCATCCGTGATGGTTACGGAAGCATTTGATTTACAATTATTTAGCGTATTGGTTACTTCCAGCATGTAGGTACCTGGCGCGCTGATTTGCGGACTTAAGGTGTTGGCGCCGGATACGATTTGTCCGTCGGTGGTCGTCCAAAGGTAGTTGATGGAAGCGCCTAAAGTGGAGCCTGCGCCGTTGAGGGTGAGTTGCGGGGTGAGGCAGGTGAACAAGGGGCCGACACCCGCGTTGGCATTGGGCGCATTGGAATCCTGCTGCACGATTACCTGGTCGGTGGCGCTGCATCCGTTGAGGGTGTCGGTCACGACCAGGGTGTAGGTTCCGGCAGCGTTGACCACCGGCATCAAGGAATTTGCCCCGGAAACGATGTTGCCGGTTCCGCTGGACCAATTGTAAATGATGTCCTGGCTTGAACTGGACATGGAACCGTCGAGTGTGACCTGGGTAACGCCGCACACTAAGGTTTGTACACTCCCCGCCTCCGCCGTTGGTACGCCCGCCGATTGCGTGACGATTACAGCATCAGAATTCGTGCAACCGGTTTGGGTATTGGTCACCACGAGCGTGTATGTGCCCGCTGACGCGACCAAAGGCGCCAAACTTGTGTCGCCGCTCACCACGCCGATGCCCGCGCCGGTAAAGTTCCATTGGTAGGCAAATTCCGGTCCGACGGAAGCCGTTGCGGAGAGCGCCACTTGGGAAACCGTACAGGTAATCATGGGCGCTGCGGCCACTGCCACGTTGGGTACGCCGCCAAAGGAAGCCACTAAAACGCTGTCAACAGCGGCGCAATGGTTGGCGGAATTTGTTACAGATAAATAATATGTACCGGGAAGATTTACAGTAGTTTGTAAGGTACTTGCGCTGTTACTCCACAAATAACTAATGCCGGGGCCTTGCGCGCTGCCCGTGCCGTCAAGGGCGGCTAAAGAAGCCGTACAATCGACCACGGGGGCCGGACCTGCTTCTGCGACGGGTAAACTGATATTTTGTGTTACCAAAACAGTGGCCGCATTTTGGCAGCCGTTGGTCGTGTTTGAAACATGCAAGGTGTAGGTTCCGGGGGCATTAACCGTCGGCGTCAAACTGTTTTGACCGGAAACAATGCCTGTGCCGCTGCCGCCGGGCGTTGGAACAAATGTCCAGGAAGGTGTGATTGTGGCGGGTGAACCACTTGCGTTTAAATTGATTTGGGTTGTTTGACAATCCAAGGTCGTCGGCAGGTTTATGTTCACCGTTGGCGACAAAGTATCAATGCCGACCGTACTTGTTTGGGTGGCCGTGCAGCCGTTGGAAGCATCGGTAATAGTGAGCGCGTAATTGCCAGCCGCATTTACCCAAGGCGTGAGCGTGGTATTTCCGGATAAAATATTGCCATTGGTAGTGTTCCATTGGTAGGCAAAATTTACGCCGGTGGAAGAACCGTTTGCATTTATTTGAACCGAGTCAGCAGCGCAAGTGAGGCTGGCAACCGGCGATGCAATTTGTATGGAAGGTAACGTAAATTGCCCGTTTATCGTAACGCTATCCTTTGATATACAACCGTTTGTGGTATCACGGATGGTCAGCACGTACAAACCGACGGAATCTATCAAGGCCGTTGAATCCGTTACTGTGCCGACAAAATGCCCGTTCGGGGTAGTCCATTGGAAGGCCATGGTGCTGTCATTGCTGCTGCCGTGGCTGTTGAGGCTGAGTAAGGCCGTTTTGCAATTGAGTACGCCGGGCAAATCGGCGGCAGCAATAACCGTCGGTTTTACAGTATCCGCCGCAATTTTTACCGAAGTGGTAGAGGTACAACCATTGGAAGCATTGGTGATGACTAATCGGTAGGTTCCGATCGTATCCACCCAAGGTTTCAAAGTTGTTGCACCCGACAAAATATGGCCGTTTGTAGTCGTCCATTGGTAATTAAAATTCGGTCCAGTGGACGACGCGCCCGCGTTGATGCGCACGGAATCAACTACACAAGTGAGCATCGGGACGGGATTTGCCACTGCGACGCTGGGTTTTGTGAATTGACCTGTTACGACAACCGTCGCCGAACCGGTACAACCCGTTGAAGTATTGGTAATCACTAATTTATACGTTCCCGTAGTATCGACCGTTGCCGAGGTACCGTTTACTGCGCCGACTAAATGACCATTCGCAGTTGTCCAGGCGTAGGTAAAATTCGGCCCCGTGCTACTGCCGTTGCTGTTGAGCGTGAGGGTTGGCGTGATGCAATTCAGGGCGCCGGGCGCATTGGCGGCGGCTAACGTAATGGGCGCGACGCCGTTTTGGGTCACATTCGTAGTGGCGTCGTCCGTGCAGCCGTTGCTGTCATTGGTGACGACCAATTTGTAAATACCCGGCGCGTTCACGATGCAATTGTTCAGCGTCATATCACCCGATACGATGCCGGGGCCGCTCCACTGGTAGGAAAAATCGGGGCCAACGGAACTGCCGTTGCCATTGAGCGTGAAGGTGCCGCCGCTGCAAGGCAGGGTTCCGCTTGCCGTTGTTACGGCCAGGGGCGCGACAAGATCCTGACCAACGTTGGCGGTTGCCGTGGCCGTACAGCCTCCTAATGAATTGGTAACCAACAAGGTATAAGCGCCCGCCGCATTTACCACCGGCGTGAGCGTGGTGGCCCCGCTGACGATGCTTGAGGTCGGCGTCCAACTGTAACTGATGGTGGGGCCGGTGGTGGAACCCGCGCCGTCTAAAGTGCTGGTTTTATTGAGACAGGTGATTAAATCATTTGCGACGGCTTCGGCTTGTACCCTGTGTGGGTCGGGCAGCACATTGATGGTAGCTGATTTAGAACAAATTCCGTTGCCGGTGTCGTAAGAAACCGTGAGTGTGTAGGCGCCGGGTTCGTTAACAATCGCATTTGGGGTGTCTCCGCCGGAAAGAATGCCGGGGCCGCTCCAGGCATACACAATGCCGGGGCCGGAAGTGGACGCGCTGCCGTTGAGGATGATGCCGCTTTGTTCCGAGTTGCAACCCAGCACGATGGAAGATGCCAAAACAGCATTTACTGTAACAATAGAGACCTTCATATTATCGGTCACGGTGCAGGCTTTTGCAAAAAATATATCATCCAAGCCATAATCATCGCCGAACAGGCCGTTGCCGCTGCCGGAGACATCGCGGATACACAAGGTGGCCGAGGTAGCCGAACCGGAGAACCAGGTGGCCGAAAACTCCTGCCAGGTACAGCCCTGAAAACCGAGTGCGGCTTGCGCACCCACGGGCGTATTGTTGACGGCAAATTGAAATACCGGCGGCGAAATCGGCGACACGGCCGCCCAGGCGCTCATGACGTACCAGCTGTTGGCCATCACCGGAATGGTTTGACACCAGACTTGGGAATTGGCCCCGCCGTTGCCATTTATCAGCATCATATTTCCGGTGCCGTTGCCGTAAGTGTGGTCGTCGCAAGGCGGAAAATTTGAGAGCACCAAGGAAGGCGACGTTGTGAGTACATACGTGCCGGGCGTAATCGGCTGGGCGCTGTAAGTGTATTGGCTTGTAAAACCGGTGTTTCCGCTTTCAAAACCCGGGTTTGTAACCAAATTTGGCGCCGATGGATCCTCTGCTGCCGCCGTAAGCGTGTAGGTTTGCATGGCGGTGACCGTGGCGGTCGGCATGAGCAGGTTTTGGTCGTTCAGTCCCGTTGCAGGTGTCCAGCGAAAGCCGATTTCGGGGCCGGTGATGCTGCCTTCCAGCACGGCGGTTTGGCCGGAAGCGCACACGACCTTGTCGGGGCCGGCGCTGACGGTGAGGGGGCATTGGGCGCTCATTTGTGATTGAACAAAACAAAGGCCGAGGCCGACAAATAGAAAGTACCGGTAGAAGTTTCTCATACTGCAACGGGTGGATAGGGTAAAATAAAGTTGGCTGTTGCAGCAAAGTAAAGTAGAAAATTGTTATTAGCCTACATATTATACACCGCCGCAATAGGTTTTGCGCAAATCATTTTGACCATTCAAAATCTCAATGCACAAAACCGATTGCTTTGGTGTTTAAAAGGGCGGCATCAATTGCTATTTGACCGGGAATGCCTGCGCAATCCTTGTGCCCACCTTATAATGAACGCCTGGTTGAGCAGTAATGCTTACATTGCTGGAAGCCTCGAAAATCAGAATAATATCAGAACCGCCAAATTGGAAATAAGAAAGTTCCTCTCCTTTGTGCAGCGTCATTCCTACTTCAGCAGTCATAATTACAGAAGAAACCTGACACATACCGATGGGAACCACGGCAACCAATCCAATAGGCGTATCAAGTACGACAAGACCACGCGCTTGGGAAAACTGATAACCTGCATCGTCCGGCGCATCAAAAGTACGCTGTGGCTTTAAAAAGGCACGACCATCTTTTTCTGTTGGTTGGGGCGGGTCAATTACAACCTGAAGATAGGTTTGTCCAGGTATCACGCGGGCCTCCAGCACAGTACCGCCGACAGGAGCATGTTGACGATGGTAGTCGTTTGGGCCAAGGAATGCGTGCATGAATATGCCATTTTGAAAACGGTGTTTGTAGGGGCTGTCTACTAATAATTCTTCAATTTTCCAGTGGAGGTTTTTGACGGTCACGTGCGAATCGCTGCGAATTTCCCATTGTCCGCCAAAAGTGGAATCGGCCGCCGATACAATCACAGTCGGATCTGAAATGGCAGCAATTGGCCGGTAGCCAGGTTTAAAATTGCGCGCAAAAAACTGGTTAAAGGTTTTCCATCCGCCGTGCGGCTCAATATATTCATGCATATTGAAAACGGGCGATTCATAAAAGGTTTCACGGGATTCTTTGGTAAATGACTCCGGCGTATCCATGAATTTCCCCATTTCTTTACAATACTTCACCAACCATGCAGACAAGGGCGTTAGTTCTTGAGGCGTATCATGCGGCGTGATCTTGTTCTGATATTGTTTGATCGGGTTTTGGTCAAGGATGAAATGAAGTTTACAGGTTTTGTTATAAAAGACTTTCCCGGTTTCGTTTTCTATCGGGATCCAATTCAAAAATTCATTGATAAATACAAGGTAATCATTCAAATCGTGTATGTCATCAAGGTCTTTAACATTGTATTTTTTGGCATTTTTAATAGCAGTATCAAAATCTGCGTGCCAATTATTCAGTTCTATTAGGTTTTCCAGTTCTTTTACGACCGGATGAAATGAATGTGCCATTGTCGTTTTTCTTTTTAAAGATACCTACTCATAAGGCTTTTCAGTTTCCGCCTCTCTTTGAATCGACTGAAAGAGATCAGTCCGTTTTTTTAGTGGGTCCTGCTCCACTTGGTTTATTTCATCAATACCGATTAGACGAGCAGGCCAAAATAATCTCAATGAAAATTTTTAAAAATATTTTTCACTTAAACAAAAGCGCCATCCCGAATGGTACGAGATGGCGCTTTTTGACTAAAACAATTAAATTACGCTTACAAAACCTTAGCAAATTTAAGCGTGCGGCCCCCCAATAATACCGGTGTCGTTCAAAATTTCCCAATCGCTGCTTTCATTTGTAGGCACAAGTTCCAGGCGGTATTGGTCGCCCGGATTTACTGTATTTTCTTCACTTTTAAACGTAAGCCCATTATTTATCAAGCTGCTTTTGCCCCAGTTTTTGGATTGTCCATTGGAATCCGTTGTGATCAGGGTAATCTGAAAATCATCCGGCAGTACCGAATTATCCATGGGTTCGAGATTGAACCACACTTGGTGACAGTCAAGTCCGGCCATATAATTACCGGATTCGTCAACTACCCGGTTAAGTCTTACTTTGATTTTTGGCATAAAAAGTAGTTTTTAGTTAGCAAAATGAATGTTTTCGTATCAGACTGGCTAAATAAAAACCTTTAGCAAGATCCTGCCGGTGGCACAGCCCCAATCGTACCGGTCGGGTTACAAATTTCCCAAAAATTAGGTTCTGATGTGACCACAATCGTCAGGCGATATTGGTCGCCCGGATTTGCCGTATAGGCTACGTTACTAAAAACAAGCCTGTTACTATTTACCGGGCTGGTTTGGCCCCAGGGTTTTGATCCCAATTTTGAATCCGTTGTTTCCAACGCAATGGCAAAATTATTTGGAAGCACCGAAGTACTTGGGACTAATTCGATGTCGAACCATACTTGGTGACTGTCAACTCCGCTTGCATAAGCATCGGATTCGTCAATTACATGGTTAAGAATTACTTTGATTTTTGGCATAAAAATTTGTTTTTACTTGAGAAAATGATTGTTTTCGTATCAGACCGGCCAAACAAAGGGCCACAAAAGCCGCACAAACATAGTATATCCAAGGACTACTTTTTTGCAAAGGCAAATCGTCGCCGATCAGCACGAATGCGCCCCAATAAAAAGGGTGGTTCCGCGACGCGTTTGCCAAATAATCCAATTTCGCCTGCCTGACAGCGGCGGCTTTTCCATAACCTTTGTTCAAATAGCCGTAAAATTTTTGCATAATGTCGGAAGTTGCTGCGTCATCTACCTGCCAAAGACTCATGAGCACGTTGGCGCAACCCGCATATTTGAAGGCGCGCGCCAGACTCATTACGCCCTCGCCTTGCGCCAGGTGGCCGGAGCCGGTATTACAAGCGCTTAACACCGCTAATTCGGCATTCAGATGCAGGTTGTACAATTCATACGCGTGCAGCATCCCGTCGTTTTCTTCCGGCGCGGACAGGTTCGCGGCGCTTTGCGCAGGCGCGCTGAAAACCAGCCCTGAGTAAGCGGGATCACATTCATTTACAAATCCGTGCATGGCCAGGTGCAGTATTCGGGACTCCCGCGCATGTTGGCGAAAATAGTCCTCCGTGGCGGCCTGACCCAGCACCGCCTTGCCGTCTTCCAATTCGGCTACGGCTTTTACTTCGGCCCCGTTGTCGGGCAAATCGGCAAAATCGCGGAGGTTCCAATCCCGGCAATCGGTTTGTCCGCCGCGAACATGTTCCGGACGCTCATTGTTTGTGTATGACGGCGCATAGCCTTGAAAGAATTGCGCCGGTTTGTCGGTTTCATTTTTTTGAAATGCCAGATCTGCCGAATACGCATATTGAACAGTGGTTTTTTTGATCAAATACGGCAGGTTTGAATAGGACAAGGACGCAGAATCAGCGGGGGCTTCCGTCAGCAACAATTCGAAGGGCAGGTAGGCCAATTGGCCGTCGGGAATAAGGATCAAATCTGTCGGCAGGCTGTTTGCAAGCGGGCGAATTAAAGCGTCGTACAAACTGCAAGCCTGTTTTGAAAAACTCGAAATGGCGGCGGCGCTTCGTCCGTGCTCAACCACCAAATCCCGATTGCTCAGGCTGCTCCGTAAATCAGAAAGCAGGCTGTCATTCCCGCAGCGCACGGCGTTAAAGGTATTGCGATCAATATAAAACGCGAAGATGACTGAATCTCCTTTAAAGTATTCGAGTAAACCGGTATTTTCCGGCAGCGCGCGTTGAATATCAGCAACATCAAGTACATTTTGCTTATATTTAATGTGATAATATTCAGGATATTCCTGTTCAAATTTTGTCAGCAAACGATCATAATTTCGATTGCGTTGCAAAATTTCAGATTGCCAAATCAGGATACGCGCCGAATCCGGTCGGTTTTGCTGTTGCTCCTGAAAAATCTGTTTTTTATAAAACGCAATGTCGATTTTCATTTGCTTTTCTTCCGCGAGCAATGCCTCCGGGATACCGGCCTGTTGTTTGGCCGCCGACTCGCGCAATGCCTCCGCCAACAAATAGGCTTTCCCTTTTTCGGCGTAGCGAAATGCCTGATATAAATAACGCTTATCGTGATTTTTTTGATGAAGATCCAACGCTGTTTCGATGGCATTTTCCAAAATCGGACGGGCTTCCCGGTTCCAGAATTGCTTGGAGCCTTCCTGGTAAGTAGCCCGTATGCTGTCGAGTACATTTGTTGCCAGATCAAACGTTTCCAGTGCTTTTTCCAAGAGGGATGGGTCGGATTCCTGTTTCGACAACAATCGCAGGGTAAGGGCTTTTTCTTGCAGCACATACAACATATCGCGGTAAGCGCTTACCCGGTTTAAACCCGGATTTGCCCATATATCAGCCGCCAAAGTGGAATCGGATAATACCTGAAGCGATTTTTGTTGCCAATTCAAAGCCTCGGTCAACTTCCCTTGTTTTTGACGCAATTGTCCGATATGACGACAAACATCTGCATAAAACGGATTTTGAGGATTAAACCCCGATAGGGCTTGCTTTAAAGCATGATCCGCTTTTTCATATTGCCCAAGCGTCGTGTAAATGGAGCCAAGATTGTCCCATGTGTAGGAAATTTCGGGCATTTTATGCCTTTCCTGAATATGAAACGCCTGATCCAAATAGCTTAAAGCGCTTTCATATTGTTTTAATTCAAAATTGGCATTCGCAATGTTAGTATTCAAATTGACCTCATAATCAATGCGTTCCGGGCATTTTGTATGCAATAAAGCAAGCCCTTTTTCCGCATAAGCGATCACCTGAGAAAAGTCTTTTTTACGAAACCAAATTTTACTCAGGTTGTCATAAGTCCACACCAAATCTGCCGGATCACCGTCGGGTAAGTCGGCATAAAGTTGGAGCGCAGCCAGTGTATACGCCAAGGCCCGGTCGTAATCGCCGCGTTCGAGGTAATAAATGCCGATGTTGTTGTTGGCCAAGGCCTGGTTTGCCTTATTGCCTGTTTTTTCGTAAAAAGCAATTTCTTTTAAACCATATTTCAAAGCGGCCTCGTAATTGCCAATTTGATGGTAAAACGCGCCGGCGGTGTTGTAGTAATCGCTCCAAAAGGTGCTGTCGTTCGGGATTTGTGCCAGCGCTTTTTGCTCCAGTTCAGGGAATTTCGCTGCTGTTTCCGTGTATTTCTGAAGGCCATAAGCAGCAGCCAGAATGTACGTTTGTGCCTCGCCCCAGGTATGCCAGTCCTTGTTTTTTTCGGCTTGCGCGGCCGATGCGTGCGCGTACACAAAGGCGCTGTCTGGTTGATCGGCTTCATAAAAAGCTTGGGCTTTTTTGCGCAGATTCAAGGCTGTTTCATTGGAAACACGTACTTCTTCCGCCGGCGCAACCCTTTGATTTTCAATTTTTTGTCCACATAACATCAATCCGGCCACAACAGATACCAGCGCCAACAAGCCGAGGCTCAATTGGCGAAAAACAATATGCCGGGATGACATAAATCGCAACATGAATCGCTTAATTTAACAATCGTGGAAGGTATCCCGAACCATCGACCGTTTACGCTCAGACTATTTAATCTGCTTCAACATCTGTGCAGCCTCCGCCTGGCGGGCAGTGCCGCGATGGGAAGCAATTGTTTGTAATAAAATACGCGCTTGATGTATATCGCCGGATTGTAGAAGCGCCAGGGCTTGAAACCACTGTGCATCTTCGAATTCAAAACTATCGGGGCTTACTTGTTGGAATGCAGCAATTGCTTTTGGAGCATTTTTCGTTCCAAGGTAGGCAAGTCCGAGAAACAAATTGGCTTCTGAACGACGGGAAAAATTCGGATCGGCCAATCGTTGTTCAAGGGCTGCAATGGCTTCGGGGTAATGTTTTTGGGTGTAGGCATCGCGCCAAGGCTCCGCAGCGGCATCGCGCACGACGGGCGCCGAGGGTTGCTGGAAATGCTCGGAAAACAGGGTTTCCGCAGATGCATACGCGTTTTCGGGGCTGTTTAAACGTTGGTACACAGGCCAGGCGAGCAGCAAAAGCAATGCGAACGCTGCAACCGCATAAGCCCAGCGGGGCAGCATCACACGGCGCGCCTTGAGGTTTGGGGCCTGAGGGGCAATGGTATTCGGCGCTTCGGCATCCTCCGCCAGCAGTTTTTTGCCCAAAGCAAAGAGTTCCCGGTCCAGGGTTTCATCGCCCTTTTCCTGAATGCCGGTATAAATAGCCGCCCAGGTCGCAAATTCTTCCGCAAAAGCCGGGTCGTTTTTCAACTGTGCTTCAAAAGCCGAGCGCTCGGCTTCCGGCATTTGTCGGTTACGGTATTGCAACATGCGGTCAAACAAAGGCGCGTCCATAAGATATTTAGTTTAAAGGATTAGTTCACGAAGTTTTTGCAGGCAACTGTACTTTTTACTGTTCACGCTGTTGGCATTGCTAAAACCGATGGCATCGGCAATTTGCTGGGCGGTATAGTCTAAGTACACGGAAAAATGCAAAATTTGTTCACAAACGCCACCGAGTTGCTTTAGTTTTTCCCGCACCATCGCCAATTGTTCCTCGCGTACCCAATTGGACAAAATGTCCTGGCTTTCATCGGCATGTTGGGCAGCGGATTCAATGGGCATTACCCGGTTAGACGATTTCACCCGCAACATATCAATGACCCGGTTGGAAAATATTTTATGGAGGTAAGTTGCCAGTGCGCTTTCGGCGCGGAACACGTCGTTGAGAATCTGTTTGCGCACAGCGATGACGGCAGCATTATAGGCGCTAATCAATTCATCTTCATGGAGTTGCGCATATTTACCACGACCATCGCGCACCATATAGAAGCACTGTTCATACAGGCGCCGAATGGCCTGTTCCTGTCGGGAGCCTCCATGTTTTATTTCGGTGATGAAGTGGTCGTCGGTATAGGTCATGTTATTTGTTCGCACGTCGTTTTAAAAAACGGTTTGGGCAAATCTAACGCGATTTTTTTGAGGAAGCTAACATGATCTATTTTATTTTATTTCACAATATTTTAACATTATTTATACCTTTACCGCCACACAACTACTTACAATGGGCATGGCCTAACATTGCGTTTTCAAGGTAATATTTTGCAAACCAACGGGATTGACTTATGAAAATTCTCTACTTCCCTATTTTTCTGCTCCTGGCACTTTTTTCATCTTCAGCGTTTGCGCAGCCTTGCCCACCACCGGGATTTCCGGAACCGGGCAATAACTGCGCCCAAGCGCCGATTCTTTGTCCTACGCTTGAGGGCTATTGTTCAACCATTAATAATAACAACCAACCCCAACCCTTCCCTTGTTGCAATGGTTTTACGCTCAACAATGATGAGTGGTTCGCTTTTTTTGCCGGTTCGACGACCATTCAAATTCAGGTAATCCCGTCAAACTGTACTGCCGGCGGGCAACAGGGTTTGCAGGCCGCCATTTATTCGCACTGCCCGCCAGGTACCTGTAGTAATTATTTGATGGCTTCACAGTGTCAATGTACTACGCAGCCTTTTCTTCTGACTTCCAATAATTATGTAGTTGGTCAAATATATTATTTCGTACTTGACGGCTGCGGCGGTAACGTATGCGATTATACGATCCACGTTTTGCAAGGCACAACGGTCGGTTTTGCACCGGCAGATCCAGGCCCAATTACGGGTCCGACGCCGGCATGTGCGGGTACCTCTTCGCAATATTCCATTACCCCGGTCAATGGCGCCACCATTTACACTTGGACGGTATCGCCAGCCGGCGCAGGTACTGCAACAGGCACGGCTCCAAATACGACCATAAACTGGGCCGCCGGCTTTAGCGGTACCGCTACCGTTTGTGTAAAAACATCTAACCTTTGCTTTTCCAACCCGACCCAATCCTGCTTCCCGGTAGAAGTGATACCCAAACCAACCGCCACCATTTCCGGCTCCGGGCAAATATGCAGTAGTTCCGGAGGCTCTGTCAATCTTACTGTTACCCTGACCGGCGATGCGCCCTGGGAATTTGTGTACAAAATAAACGGAGTGACCCAACCCGCCATACAAACAAGTACCTCGCCTTATACGATTATTGCAAATGCGCCTGGTACATACACGCTTTCAAGCGTAAAAAGTCTTGATTCCTCCCCGGCTTGTAACGGCACGGTTTCGGGAACGGCTACCGTCACGCAAGTTAATTTGAACCCGACTTCCGTCAATACCTCGGCGGTTTGTGGGCAAAGCAACGGGGCGATTAATCTATCCATAACCGGTGGAAACGCACCTTACACCTATGTTTGGGCGCCCGGTGGACAAACAACACAGGACCTAAATAACATTCCTCCCGGCGCATATACCGTTACCATCACAGAGAATACGGGTTGCAGCGTCGTATTTAACACCAATGTAAACGACAACATCACCAACCCGGTGCTTTCAGCGGTCGTGACGAATAATACAACTTGTAATTCCGCCAATGGCGCCATTAACTTGTACGTGACACCCAACGGCTCCTGGAACTACACCTGGTCGAACGGCCCGACCACCCAGGATTTGACCGGTTTGATGCCGGGCGATTATACCGTTACGGTAACGCAAGGCCCAACATGTTCTGCAACAGCCAGTTATACGGTGGCCGATGTTCCGAACCTGCCCGTGGTGAATTCTACGCAGGTAAACACGACCTGCGATCTTACAAACGGCAGTATCAATTTGTCGGTGAGCGGTGGTACCACGCCTTATACTTATTTGTGGGCGCCGGGCGGACAAACCACCCAGAATTTGACGAGTTTGTTAGCGGGTGATTATACAGTTACCGTAACCGGCGCAAACGGCTGTACCGGCACCACAACCATCAGCATTACGAACACGAATCCACCCATCAACCTGAATGCAAATATTATTTCGAATACCTCTTGCAATAACGGAAACGGCAGTATTGATTTGAGTGTAACGCCCAGCGGAACGTACACCTACTCCTGGGCGCCGGGTGGACAAACCACGCAGGACATCAATATGCTGATGCCGGGCAACTATGATGTAACCGTAACAGGCCAGGGCAGTTGTACAGCTTCCGACACCTTTATCGTGCCGGATGACCCGAACGAACCGACTCCAACGGCAGTAACTACGCAATCCACTTGCGATATGGCCAATGGCAGTATTAATGCCAGTGTGACCGGCGGCGTTTCACCTTACACTTATATATGGTCTTCAGGTCAAACAACACAGGATTTGTCTAATATCGCGGCAGGCGACTATACCCTTACGGTAACTGGCGCGAATGGCTGTACCAATACGCTGGAGGTAACTGTTTCAAACAACAACCCGCAGATAAATATCACAGCAGTTACGACGCCCAATACGGTTTGTAACGCAACGCCCAATGGCAGCATCAATGTAAGTGTCAGTCCGAACGGAACCTATACTTATATTTGGTCGACCGGCCAAACCACGCAAGACCTAACGGCCTTATCTCCAGGCAGTTATACTGTTACGGTAAGCGCGGGCGGCTCTTGCACGGCAGAAGAAACCTTTGACGTGCCCGGCAATCCGAACCAGCCAAGTATCAACCCTACCATTGTTAATACTTCTTGCGATTTTGCCAATGGTTCGATCAATATTTCTGTCACAGGCGGCACCACACCGTACACGTATATGTGGGCGCCAGGCGGACAAACAACGAAAAATATAACCAACATTATTGCCGGTTCTTATACGGTTACCGTTACTTCTGCGAACGGTTGTACCAGCGAAGCAACGATTGATGTGCAAAACGTCAATCCGGTCATTGATTTGAGCGCGACTACCCTGCCGAATACGGTTTGCAATACCAATTACAACGGCAGTATTAACCTGAGCGTTACCCCAAGCGGCACATACACCTACTCTTGGTCGCCAGGCGGGCAAACGTCGCAGGATTTGAACAATGTCCAAAACGGTACTTATTTCGTAACGGTCAGCGCAGGCGGCTCTTGCACAGAAGTAGCCTCGTTTGATGTGGATTATGACCCGAATTTGCCGGTTCTTTCTTACACGGATATTTCTGCAAAATGCGGTTTGCCGAACGGTTCGATCAACTTGAGCGTAACCAATGGTACTGTGCCGTACACGTATGCCTGGTCGAGCGGACAAACGACGCAGGATTTGAGCAATATTCCGGCGGGTTTGTATTCCGTGACGGTAACTGCTGCAAATGGCTGCACCGCAGATGAAAGCATTGATTTACCAAATGACGATATTCAAGTCGAAATAGACGCAACCGTTAAAGGAAAATCCTCCTGTATTTCAAATAACGGCTCCATCAGCCTGCAAGTCACGCCGAACAATGCCGTGATTTCCTGGTCAAATGGCAGTTCGTCCAAGAACCTGACCGGACTTGCAGTCGGCGATTACACCGTAACGGTCAGCGCAGGCGGCACTTGTACGGCAAGCGCAACCTATACCATTGATGATGTCACCGAATTGCCGGTATTAACGGCGAATATCACCCCGGCGGTCTGCGGCTTCAACAACGGCGAAGTGGATTTAATGGTCGATTACGGCTTGATTCCCTACACCTACGACTGGGCGCATATTCCGGGAACCAGCAACCCGCAGGATTTGACAAACCTGACGGCAAACAATTACGTCGTAACGGTAACAACGGCAGCAGGTTGTACGGATGTGTTGTTTGCGGCCGTGGACAATGATGTGATTCAAATTGAAATAAGCGGCTTTGCTTCCGACGATTATTCCTGCACCTCCAGCAACGGCTACATAGATCTGGACGTTACACCGAGCGAAAATTACACATACGACTGGGCGCATATTACGGGTGTAAACAATCCGCAAGATCCTCAAAACCTCGGCGCCGGCACCTACACCGTCACCGTCACCTTCGGCGCATGTACTGCCAATGCAAGTTTCACCATTCAGGATGCGTCCGTTCTGCCAAGTATTTCAATTTCCCCCATCGCTGCTACTTGCGGCCAAAGCGACGGCGCGGTCAATGTGAGCGTAAGTGGCGCTACCCCACCCCTGGTTTATAACTGGTCGAACATTCCAGGCAACAACAATCCGCAGAACCTGACCAATGTGCCGCCTGGCGTGTACACCGTTACGGTAACGGACTTCTATGATTGCACCTCAAGCGCGTCTGCAACGGTGGTAAACAGCACGATTGCAGTAAATATCACCGCAAATCCAATTGCAAATACCTCCTGCGCAGCGCCAAACGGCGGATTGGACATTAGTGTTTTGCCGGTGAATAGCAATTATGTTTACACATGGTCGACTGGGGCAAACACCCAGGATTTGGCCGGAATTGCGCCCGGCATTTACTCCGTCACGGTAAGCGCAGGCGTGGGTTGTACTTCAGAAGGCACCTATATTGTTTCAAATAATACAGTTGATCC
>JBAXTB010000088.1:0-17790 GCA_037130425.1 Bacteroidota bacterium | reverse complement strand
CCGTCCACCGTCCACCGTCCACCGTCCACCGTCCACCGTCCACCGTCCACCGTCTACTTCCGCTCCTGATCCTTCTGCGGCGTCACAATGCCCTTCAGCACCACGGTCGTTTCGTTCGGCCAGGTATTGGCAGTCACGTATATCGTTTTCTTTTGTTCGTTCATTTTGCCGGTGGTATTGAATTTGGCTACGATTTCACCTGTTCCGCCCGGTAAAATAGCAGATTCCGGCCATTCCGGGATGGTGCAACCGCAAGATGAGCGCGCTTTTTGAATCACGAGCGGTACCTTGCCGGTGTTTACAAACTTAAAGGAGTGGTTCACCACATCGCCTTCATTGACAGTTCCGAATTCAAATTCGCGCTCCGTGTAGGTGATGCGGGCCATTTGATTGGTGTCCAAAGGTTGGTCGGCGCTGACCGGATTGCGGATCATGCTGGCATTCGGGCCTTCTCCGCGAATTTCCTGAACGCCGCTTGAGTCATTTTTGCAAGATTGCCAGATCATTCCGGCAGATAAACACAGAAAGAGAATACGTTTCATGTTACGTTTATTTTTCAATTTTGTGGCAAAGATAATGCTTTACAATGGCTAAACACCTGTTCTTAATCGGTTTCATGGGTGCAGGCAAGTCGCACTGGGGACTAAAAATAGCCAACCGCAAAAATCTGCCTTTTGTTGACCTCGATCGAAGGATTGAAGATCAAACAGGCAAATCTGTGCCCCAGTTGTTTCAGGAACTTGGTTCGGAGGGGTTTCGTTTGGAGGAGCGACAGGTTTTGCAAGGCTTGGCAAATTTACCTTCCGCGATTGTCGCCACCGGTGGCGGAACGCCTTGTTTTTTCGATAACCTTGCGTGGATGAAACAACATGGCCGAACGGTTTACCTTAAAGTTCCATTATCTGTTTTGCTGGAACGACTTGAGCCTGAGCGTAGGAACAGGCCATTGTTGGCTAACTTAAGTGATGCGGAATTCCCGGTGTTTGTGGAACAACTCTTAGCCGATCGCACGCCAATTTATTTACAGTCCGAGGTAGTGTTGGAGTATAACGCAGAGGCGGAATTCGCATTCATAGAGATGCTTTCTAATATTAACCCTTGAAAGTCAAGCCTTTATCTGTTTGTTTCAGTTTTCCTTCCTCCAACAAATACTGCAAAACAGTGGCCACTTGTTCTTGTTTTTTAGCGGCAAACGCCTTCAAAACCTCCTCCAAAGGCAGCGCTTCATGCCGCAATACTTCCCGAATTTTGCGTTCGTAGGTTTCAAACAAGGCCGCCGGCACGTCGCTTTCATTGCGTCCGGTGCAGACATCACAAATCCCGCAGGTTTTGCTGTTTTCTTCCCCGAAATAAGCCAGCAATAATTGACTTCTGCAACGTCTTTGTTCGGCATAACGAATCGCCGCTTCCACCCGCGTTTCGGCATTTTTTTTGCGAAAATTAAACTTTGTCAGATCAATTGACAGCGCATCGCCCACCACGCGCGCACGGGTGTACGTGAGCTGCGGTTTGTCTTTGCGTGGCTGGTATTCCAAAATTTCTTCTTTATGCGCCGTTTCCAGCGTCTGGATCACCGTTTCAACCGGCAATTTGGCATATTGCGCAATGGTGCTTTCACTGATGTCAATATGGTGATGCTGGATACCCGGATAGGCGCGCAACATTACCTTGGTTATCAGATCAGCGGCTTTGTTGCGGATTTGATAATCGTATAAAACCTCGCGCGAGGCGTTTATATATACACTTGCCGGGCTGTAAATCGCATCGCTGAGTGAAATCCAGCCTTCCTGTTCGAGCAAGCGCAGGGCCGCGTGCGCGGGCGCAAGGTCTAATTTATAGGTGTTGCACAGGTATTGTAAATCAAAATCAAAACTCTCGCCCAAACCGGCGCCAATGGCAATTTGCGTCAAATTTCCGATCGCCTGGTACACTTTTCGCACCAATTCCATCTCAGGAAAGGTCGTTTGCAAATGAAAACGCAGGGTTTCCGAATCCGTGGGCGCATATAACAACACGGCGTAGGATTTTTGTCCGTCACGTCCGGCCCGACCGGCTTCCTGAAAGTAGGCTTCGAGGCTATCCGGCAAATTCAAATGCACCACAATCCGTACATCCGGCTTGTCGATGCCCATGCCGAACGCATTGGTTGACACCATAATACGCACCTTGCCCGACATCCAGGCGTCTTGTTTGGCGTTGCGTTGTTCTGAAGTCAGGCCTGCATGGTAAAAATCGGCGCTGATCCGATTTTGTTGCAAAAACTGTGCGATTTCCTTTGTTTCACCCCGACTGCGCACGTAAATAATGCCCGATCCAGGTACGTTTCGCAGAATATCAATGAGTTTTTCGCGTTTTTTCGGCTCATATAGCACGGAATACGACAAATTGGACCGCACAAAACTTTGCCGGAACAGGTTTTTCGTTTTAAACGCCAGCTTTTCCTGGATATCGTCGAGTACCTCCTTGGTTGCCGTAGCCGTGAGGGCCATGACGGGAACCTTGGGCAATAAATCACGCAACTCGGCAATTTGCAAATACGGCGGTCTAAAATCATAACCCCATTGACTGATGCAGTGCGCTTCGTCGACGGCCAATAAATTTACTGTCATGCGTTGTATACGTGCGCGCGCGAGTTCCGTTAGCAAACGTTCGGGACTGACATACAATAACTTATACGCGCCGTTGCAGGCATTTTCAAAAATAATATCAATTTCCTGCTTGCGCATACCGGAGTACACCGCAGCGGCTGGAATTCCTCTTTTTTTCAGGTTTTGTACCTGGTCTTTCATCAAGGCGATCAACGGCGAAACCACGATGCAAATACCTTCCTGGCAAAGTGCGGGAACTTGAAAACATATCGACTTTCCTCCTCCGGTCGGCAACAGCGCCAGGGCGTCCTTTCCGGCTAAGGCAGCCGAAATGATATCTTCCTGCAAGGGCCGGAACGCATCATAACCCCAATATTGTTGCAGGATTTCGAGCGGATTGCGTTGCATGTGGGGGGGGGGAGACGGTGGACGGTGGACGGTGGACGGTGGACGGTGTGGACGGTTTGGCGGGCAAAATTGCGGGATAAGTTGGAATAAAAAAAATGAGGTGTGAGGCAAAAGTATAAAATGCCGACTTTTTTGAACATCCGCATCTAAAACGTAGTATAGGTGGATGTTTTGTAAAGAAGGTAGATGTGATTCGTTGGCATTTTTAGCCCCTCGTTAAAACGAGGGGTTACAGGATGATAGGTGCTTGCAATGAAGAACGATCATAATAAAAGTACAAAAACGTGTACAATTCCTAAAAACAAAAATGCAGCTACCTGATATTCAGATAGCTGCAAATGTTGTTGCGGAGGAAGAGAGATTCGAACTCCCGGTACCTTTCAGTACGACGGTTTTCAAGACCGCTCCATTAAACCGCTCTGGCATTCCTCCCTAAAGCGGCGCAAAAATATGCGTTTTTCTGGAAATGACTATAGTGCGCTTTAAAAAAAAGTAAATTTTTTCACCCACACGTTAATCGGCAGGCATTTTAAAGGTTTGTGGCACACTGTCGCTGGCTGCAACCTGTTCAAAATAGGTATCCAAATAGGCTGTAATCTGGTCGATGGTCTGCCGTGAAAGGTGCTTTGACCTGCAAATCTCTTCTAATTTCGATTGATTGCTTCGAATTAACTGGGTGGCTCTTTTGAGCGCATCTTGCTTGATCCCGGATGCCATGAGGAATCGGTCGCGGACGGTTCTAAGTCCGCTGTCAGAAGAAGGGCTTGCATAAGGCGCGCTTACAAATCCCGAAAAATCAAAATCATAGGGCATCACAAGCACTTTACCTGATTCCGGCGCCCGAACCAAGCGCACATTGCGGATCATGGCAATTTCCCAGTCGGTATTGCCGATCATATATTCGAAAACGGACATCAAGGCAGCCTGATTCATCATTAGGCTATCAGATGGAATCCCGTAATCCTCCACGGTTTTTCCTTTCAATCGAGCGGTGCTTTCTTCTTCGTCTTCCACTAAAATCGCGTACATCTGTTTTTTCGAGTTCTCCACATGCGTATCGAGGATCGTCAGACGGATGAGCCGGGCTTTGATTGAAATAGGCGTCAGTTGTTCAAACATGCGGTACGCCAAATATTCCTTCACAATCAGTTCGTCGCCCTGCGCATTATCGAAGCATGGCAGCACTAATTTGATTTCATTTAAGGTGTCAAAACCTTCTGCTCTGAGCAGTTTTTTTGAAAATTTGATCTTAAGCGGGGGGATTTCGGCAATTTTACGACGAAATTTACCCCTTGGCCGGAGCTCAATTTTATACGTTTTCCCATCTTCCGACTTGAGGGAGGCCGGAAAATACTGGTTGGTTTTTTTGTTGGCTACAATGGAGGTGAAATCGGCCTCGATGGTGTATTTGGCGGCCTCCGTTTTCGTGAGGTGCTCATAAATGGAGATCGGTTTTTGCGCTGCGTCGGTTTGAGCCTCCGCACGGCCAATCATGAAAAACGGGATCAGCAGGATATATAAAAAAATCAGTTGAGTTGCTTTCATGGTGTCAGAAATTAATTCTGAATAAAGGTAAGCGATTTGGAATGGCAAAGGGATTTAATGGCACAAGATAAACAATCGAAAACAATATATTATTCTGAATTTTAAAAAATTAACGTCTTGTTCAGAATATTTGCAAAGATTCAGTCGTTCCGACAGTTAAACAATTTTATTCGACGAATGGTTCGTAATGACGGCCTCCTTTTTTCAAGATACCGCCGCCGCGATCTGCCGTAAAGGTGCAAAGACAGGAATTTATGTAATCTGGTTGCAAAAATTCACAAATTGCCATCATTTGACATGAAGCGCCGGGATAAGTGTTTACCTTTGAGTATTCTTAAACACAATAATTTGCTCAATTGTACATGAAGAAATTACTCAGTATTGCAGTATTTGCACTTGCTGCAATACAACTGTTAAATGCTCAAAGCAACGGAGTTTGCGGAAATTCTACCGAAAGTCAGCGGGCCATACAGCCAAGATCCCAAGAAAATATTGCAAAAGCCATGAGCGGCCTTGGGGCGACCGACCGTGACGTTATTCAATACGTTCCAATACATTTTATCCTTGTTGGGGACTCATTGGGGAACGGCCGGGTGAATGAAGTGAAGATACTTGACCAATTGTGCGACCAGAATGAAGCTTATGCGCCCATGAATATCCGCTTCTACCTCGCTGCACACCCCACTTATGGTTTGTTTAACAAATCAATTGCCAACAATAATGTAATGAATAATCAGAATAACTCAATTCTGATGAAACTGCGTAAAAGCAGTAAAGCGCTCAATGTCTTTGTTGTAGCAACACCAAATTCTGGCCCAAGCGCCAGTCCCGGTATCGTTTTGGCGTATTATTCGCCGCAATTTGACTGGGTGGTAGAACGCAAAACGGAAGTAAAAGGTGGACATAGCGGCACACTTCCGCACGAAGTGGGGCACTTCTTCTCCCTGATGCACACTTTTTACGGCTGGGAATCCAACCCTTTTAGCCCGGATGATGCCGGTTGGCCGATTGCTCCTGCCGTTTCTCCCGGCGGCATTGCGACCGAGCGTGTAAACGGGACGAATTGCCTTACAGCCGCAGACGGTATTTGCGATACGCCGCCGGATTACAACTTCGGGCTTGACCAGGGTAATTGTCTGCCCTACACGCAAGGGGCAAAAGATCCGTTGGGTACACCTGTTGATCCGATGGAAATCAATTTCATGAGCTATTTCTCCGGTTGTGATACTGCCTATAAATTTACGCCGATTCAACAATCGACTATTTTAGCAGACCTTTCTTCAAGCAGCCGCAATTTCCTGGATAATACATTTTCTCCTTTATCTACGGAAATTACTGTTCCTGCGGGCGGTTTAATGACTGCTCCTCTGGCAGGAATAACGACAACGTATTATGATGAAGTGATGTTCGAATGGCAGGCTGTGGCCGGCGCCAATCACTATTTGATCGAAGCAGATATTACGCCAACTTTCGCTACAAGTTTTTATAGATCGGTGGTCACAACCGGAACCTCTCAATTGTTGACCAGCCTTGTTAAAAATAAAACCTACTACTGGCGTGTACGTCCGTTTAATGAATATGTAACCTGTCCGAGCGGTGATGCTGCTGCGTTTCTTACTTTTAAAACAAGCACCATTTCGGCTACTAAAAACGTGAGCGAATTGAATGCGTGGCAGATTTCGCCGAATCCGGCGTCAACGAATGGTGTTGTTACACTGCGCGCAGATTCAAAACAATCTTTCGTTGCAGATTTAAGCATTATTGACGCGACCGGTCGTCGTTTGTACACGCAGCAAAATGTCGATTTTCAAACGGGCGAGTCAACCGTAGAACTCCCGCTCAATGGTATCGCAAACGGCCTTTATTATGTGCTGATCGAATCTGAAAAAGGACGTGATGTCCGGAAATTGACGGTGCAGAACTAAATTTTAGACCGGCAAATAGGGTATAGCCCAATGTCATTGATTTAAGGATTTTGGGGTTCACGAGTCATTTATAAAATGTGGTATATAGCGTTAAATGATTTGTTCTAAGCTGCTGATTTTCAAAAGGTAGAGGGTGTATCATAAGTCGTTTTATAAACATTTAACGGATGATCCACAAAATATTATTCGGATGACCGGGCGTATTGAGGGGGTGACTGTCAGTCACCCCCTCAATTAGGCGCGATCTCAACTTTTTATTTGGCGAAAAAATCCCACGTTACCTTATGATACAGCCTCTACCTTTTGAGAATCAGCGATCCCAACCCAGCCGCAGCGCCCCTATGATGGTTTTGCAATTGTTTAAGTCTGTATATTTTTCCATTATCCCCTTCTCGCTGCGCTCATCGCAAGCAGCCCCCAGCCGCCGATAAAACCAAGGCCGCCAAGCGGCGTAATCGGCCCGGCCCATGCAACTGACATCGGCAGCAAATCCCGGCAAGCAAGCAGGTATAAAGAACCGGAAAAGCAAATGATTCCGGCCGTGAACAACCAGCGCGCAATATTCAACCGCCGCGCATCATCCAACATATTTTGCATCAACGCCGTTAACCCCAGTGCAAAACTGTGGTAAAACTGATATTGCACTCCTTTTTCAAATATTAAAATCTGATAGTCGTTTAAAAGCGGCTTCAGTCCGTGTGCGCCGAATGCGCCAATCACAACGGCAATTCCGCCGAAAATAGCGGCAAACAGCATGGTAGTACGAGCAGATTGATTCATAATAATCGAGTAGTTTGGCACAAAACTAATCCGATTCTTTTCCCGACTTTCGCACCAATTGTTTTTATCGTGTAAAATTCCTGCAAACGACGGCTATGATGCAAGCGCGCACCCAAAAATTGATTCGATTTTTCATTCTATTTCTGTTGCTTATTACCCTGATTGGGGTGTGCTTTTGGTGGTTTAGACCTAAAAAAACGGGTTTCAACGCCGTACCCGCACAAACGGCTATATTGTTGGAATTCAATTCCTTATCCGTATTGAACGCGGCTAAAAACACGGAAGACCCAAGCTGGCGGCCCTTGTTTGAAAGCCAATTGTATGAAACCGCCCAAACCGATATTGATCTGATCCGAAAATGCCTCAGCGCGCACGCGCACGTGGATTCGGGTACCGTACTGTGCGCCTATACATTGCAAGAGTCCGACAGTTTGCATGGTTTATGGATTTTTTCTGCCAATAAACTACTCGATTTGGCATCAAATTTCAAACAGGCCGACCCTTTGATACGCTGGTATCCGGCAATTTTTCAGGGATGCAATCTTTACGCAGTCACCATGCCGGGAAATGCAAAAATGGTGTTCGCCGACCTTGACGGATTTGTACTTTGTGCGCGTTATTCCTACCTGGTGGAAGATGCGATCAGCCAATATCGGAGCTCGAAAAACTGGTGGGCGGATCAAAAGCAGATCAGCACATTCGCCCAGACTTCGCCGTATAAATTGTTTCTTCGTCCGGAAGCTTTAAGCACCCGCGAAGGCATATTTACAGCAACAAGGCGGAAATTGCCCTTGTGGTTCAAGCAGCATTTTAAATGGATAGGCTTCGGATTAGAAGGCGGAAAGACAATTGGGTACGCTGAAACCGATGGGATATTGCCGGATTCAGGTTCGAGCAATGTCTCCTTAAGCGCGGTGTTTTCTGTTATTCCGGACGACGCTGCTTTTATTGCCCGTGTGGGAATTAAACCGGAAACCCGTTTTGGGACGCAAGATCAGGAATCGAACGATGCTGATTTTACGAACTTCATACAACCCTGGCTCGGCAACGAAATCGCATTTGTGGTAACAGAACCTTTTTCCAAGGGCTTGATAGACAATCAGTTCCTGTTGCTTTCGATTAAAGATCAAACCCTGATGACGCAAAAACTACAGGCATACGGTAAAGCACGCGGCATTGTTAAAAGCGAGGAATATCAAACGTTTACCATCACAAGTTTTTTGAATCAATCGCTGCTGGCGCCGTTTTGTGGGCAATCGGAGGCGTTCAGAAACCCGGTATTCGCGGTGGTGGGTTCTTATGTTGTTTTTGGTGGGAGCCGTTCCGCGCTCGAAGTTTGGATTGATAAATATATTGTAAATCAAACGATTGCAAACCAGCCCGACTTTTTGCAATTAAAATCACAGTTGCCCGGAACGGGTAGTGCCGTTTGTTATTTCAACTTGGATTGCTTACCGGCGCTTTGGTCGGAACTTAGTGGAACGGTAAGTCCTGCCCGATCGGCCCGCCCGCAAATTGCCGGTTTGCTTGGTCTTGAAGCACAATCGGAGGGTAAACAGAATTTGCGCCTGCGCCTGTGCGTACAGCCGCGCGGGCAGGCAAGTGCGAAGCCCGGAATTTTTTGGAAAACTCCGCTCAATGCCCCGGCGCGCACCCAGCCTTACCTCTGTTTCGGCGCCGACTCAACAGTGCATCTGCTGATTCAGGATACGCGCAACGAACTGTATTGTTTATCGCCGGGCGGCGCCATCGAATGGCGTTTGCAATTGGACGGCCCATTGCTGTCAGAGATCCGAAGTTTTGATTTTTTTGCTAATGGGACAGCGTGTTTTATCCTGAATACGCCCGACAAAATCTGGATTTTAACTGAAAAAGGGGAAGCCATCAACCGGTTTCCGCTGCCTTTGCAATCCCATGCCTCCAATGGCCTGACCTTGGTGGATTTCGATGGAAATTTAAAATATAGTTTTTTTGTTGCCTGCGAAAATAAGCAAGTGTACGGTTTTGATCAATACGGGCGACCATTACCTGGCTGGAATCCGCAGGGTGGGGTAGGGCGCGTCATTTCCCCGATTGTTCATTTTCAATACGGGAATATGGATTATTTAGCCATGCTTGATGTTTCGGGAAAATTGGCAGTGTATGGGCGCAATGGCGTATTGCGTTTTCCAGCGCTGCAATTGAAGGGGCGTTTTGACTTGCCTTTACAATTGGATACGACCGGAGAAAAACCGATGCTTGTTTGTTTTTCCCGGAACGGTCAGGTAAATCGAATTGACCCGGAAGGTAAGTTGACACTTGCTCAGACCGAAGCGCATCTTCAGGGCGAGATCAAAGCGGCAATAACAAGCGCTTCTTGGGAAAATCAAGGTAAAGCCATGTATTTGCTTAACAATAAAACCGTGCAAATTGCCAGATATGGAAAAGGAATTGTTCAGCCATTATTTTCAAATAACATTAAAGATGCGCTTGATACGCTATTCCTTTTGCCGGATCAAAGCGTTGGAGCGCTAAGCAAAGCAGAAAAGAAAATTTTCAGCATTCCTTCAACTGCGAAAGCTTGGCAGACGCCTATACAGTTAGAGGGAAGCACACCTTTTACGGTACTTGCTGCGCCGTTTTCAGGAGGTACAAAGTTGTTGTTTACGGGAAACGGGTCATTTATTTATGCGTATAAATTGTAAGGGGCAAGATACAGCTTGCGTAACAAACGATCATTGCGTGGCTTTTTGAATTTATGAAATAAAAGATTGTCGCCTTGGAGATAGTTTCCGAATTAATTGGCCAAAAAAGTTAAAAGAAGTACAGTTCCTCGTACATTTCGGCGACATTCTCAACAGTTAAAACACAAATTTGACCTGCCTATGAAAAAGTTACTACTATTAGTGCTGTTTTGTATCGCGGGCCTCAGTGTAGCCAAGGCTCAATTGCCTGGCGGTACGACGGCGCCCGACTTTACCGGTACTGATTTGAACGGTAATACCATTCACCTGTACGACCTGCTTGACGCCGGTAAAACAGTCTATATCGACATGTTTGCCACCTGGTGCGGCCCGTGCTGGAATTATCACAACACACACGCGCTAAGAACTATTTGGGAAACTTACGGTCCCAATGGCACAAATGAGGCTTATGTGATGGCCGTTGAATGCGACGGCGCCACCAATACGGCTTGTTTGTACGGCCCTTCCGGCTGTGTCGGCGGCACCCAGGGCGACTGGGTTACCGGTACGCCTTATCCGTTTATTGATGACGCAAGCATCGGCAACTTGTACAGCGTAAACTATTATCCTACGATTTACATGATTTGCCCGTATGACCGTAAAGTTTGGGAGCCAGGGCAGTTATCCGCCTCCGGTTTATGGAATTACAGGGCCACCAAATGCGCTGCGGCGCCGTTGACCCTCAACCTGGACGGTGTTGGTGACGTTCATTGTTTTGGAACGGCTACCGGTTCGATTAATATTTCTACTTCAGGCGGTAACGCACCGTTTACCTACCACTGGTCGAACAACGCCACCACCCAGGATGTTATAAATCTATTGCCGGGCAATTATTCCTGTACGGTTACTTCTAATAATGGCTCTACGGCCGTCATCGGACCAATTACGGTAAGCAATCCGCCCACGCCGCTGACGGTTGGCCTGGAAGATGCAACGCTGGCCGGTTGCAACGGCATGCCTGGTTCGCTCACCGCAACCGGTATCGGCGGCTGGCAAAATTACAGTTACCACTGGAGCAATGGCCAAAACAACGCCCAGGCCATCGGGCTTTCGCCGGGGAATTATACTGTAACCGTTACGGATGCCAACAATTGTGCTAAAACAGCGGTATTTACCGTTGCGCCGCCGGTAAATCCAACGGCTGCAATTATTCCACCACCGCAAATCAATTGTAACCAACCCGCCATTCAGATCAACGGCTCAAACTCAAGCACCGGACCTAATTTTACCTACCAATGGTTTGTTTCCAACGGTGGTAACATCGTTTCCGGTGGCACTACGCCTACGCCGACTGTGAATGCAGCGGGTACTTACACCTTGCAAGTAACCAATTCCGAGAATAGCTGCGTGGCTTATGCAAACACGGTGGTTGCCGCAAATATTGTAGCGCCAACGGCCAATGCCGGCGCATCCATGGCAATTTCCTGCGCGCAAAGTACCGCCGTCCTGCAAGGCTCCGGCTCAACCGGCAGCAATTTTACCTACTTGTGGACTGCTACAAACGGGGGGAACATTACATCCGGCTCAAACACGTTGACGCCTACGGTGAATGCCGCCGGTACTTACACCTTGCGCGTAACAAACACCACCAACGGTTGTACCAAGACATCTGCAACTTCCGTTACTGGTACGGCAGGCCCTACCTTGAACACCACCAACGCTGCTGTAACCTGCTTTGTACCGGTTGTCACCCTGACAACTTCAACTAACGCCCAGCACCCTGCATTTGCCTGGTCAGGCCCGAATAACTACACGTCGTCCCAGCAAAGTCCATCGGTAAATGTTGCCGGCCCATACAATGTAGTGGTGACAGACTCCATCACTGGTTGTACGTCAACAGCGACGGCAATGGTTGCTTCAAATAATTCCAACCCAGGCGCAAATGCAGCCGGCGGTTCGATTACTTGCTTAAACCTGTCGGTTATCCTGAATGCCCTCACACCCGACACCAACGCCGTTTTTGCCTGGACGGGGCCAAATAATTTTACGTCAAATCTGCAAAATCCAACAGTGTCGATGGATGGCGCATACAATGTAGTCGTATTAGACACCCTGAACGGTTGCACTTCTGCTGCCGCGGCTGCTGTGGCGCTTAACAACACGACGCCAACGGCTGCTGCCACAACACCGGGCAATTTGAATTGCAATGCGGCACAAATTCAATTGAGCGGTTCAGGTTCTTCGCTTGGCGGCAACATCACGTACAATTGGGCAACAGCCAACGGGCACATTGTTTCCGGCGGCAATACGCTCACCCCGATCGTAGACCAGCCAGGTACTTATAACTTATTGGTTAGCAATACGGATAACGGCTGTACTGCCAATGCGGGCGCCAGCGTAATCCTGAACCAGCCTGTTTCAACAGCAGTTACCACCATGTCAAATGTTTCCTGCAATGGCGCGCTGAATGGCGCTGCTACGGTGGGTTCAACAGGCGGTAACGGCGCATACTCCTACAGTTGGAGCAACGGCGCTACGGCAGCTTCTATCAGCAATGTGCCGGCAGGCACTTATGTTGTAGTTGTTACTGACGGTGAAAATTGTACGGCAACAACATCCGTGAACATTACACAACCAGATCCGTTGAGCGCAAACGCTTCGGCAACTGCGCAAACTTCCAACGGTGTGAACGACGGTTCGGCAACAGCCGCGCCTGCGGGCGGTACCGCTGTGTACACATACAACTGGAGCAACAATGCTACCACGCAAACCATCAACGGTCTTGCGCCGGGTACTTATACCGTGACGGTTGCAGATGCAAACGGCTGCACGACGGCCCAAACGGTGAACGTAAATGCCTTTAACTGCACCATTGCCGCCAGTGTAAACGCTGCCAATATTTCCTGCTTCGGCTCAAACAACGGCACCGCTACGGTTTCATTGACCGGCGCCAACAATCCGGTAACCTATAACTGGAGCAACGGCGCAACGACCCAATCTGTTTCTAACCTGGCCCCAGGCGCGTACACGGTGAATGTTATGGACGCTAATAACTGCCCGGCAGTGTTGAACGTAACCATTCAGGAACCAACTTTGTTGAATGCAAACGCTACTGCAACGAATGAAAGCAGTGCTGGCGCCAACAACGGCGCTGCTACGGCAAACCCGGTAGGCGGTTCCGCACCTTACACGTACGCGTGGAGCACAGGCGCAACCGGTCAAAGTATTTCCGGTCTTGCGCCAGGTACATACACCGTTATTGTAACAGACCAAAACGCTTGTTCTTCGGTACAATCAGTGATCGTTGATCCATTTACTTGCAATATTGCCGCGCAATCTATCGTATTGAACATCAGTTGCGCAGGCGCAGCCAACGGTTCCGTATCCGTTTCCTTGAACGGCGGTACTGCTCCGTTTAACTATACGTGGAATACCGGCGCGAACACCGGCGCCATTTCCAACCTGCCTGCCGGAGATTACACGGCTACCGTAACAGACGCCAATGGTTGTCTGTCGATTGCAGTTGCTTCGGTAACAGAGCCGGCGCCATTCTCGCCTTG
The DNA here is from genome assembly GCA_037130425.1 of Bacteroidota bacterium. Taxonomy (GTDB): domain Bacteria; phylum Bacteroidota; class Bacteroidia; order Chitinophagales; family Saprospiraceae; genus M3007. The sequence goes on along the minus strand of JBAXTB010000088.1, from coordinate 4,321 downwards.
GTCGACAAGCACTGTAAACACAGTTTGTGCAAATGACCCAAGCGGCGCGGCTTCCGTTTCAATTTCCGGAGGTACCGCTCCTTATGCATTTAACTGGAGCAACGGCGCAAGCGGCGCTGCAATAAGCGGACTTATCCCTGGCGCTTATACGGTGACGGTGATCGACCAAAACAATTGCCAATCAAGCAAAACAGTAAACATTGTGGCGACTGATAATGTGCCGCCAACAGTTTCTGTTCAAAATGCAACCTTGTTCCTTGGCGTCAATGGTACCGTATCCGTAACGATGGCCACGCTTTCCGGGGTGGCTTCTGACAACTGTTCGGTTGCAAGCACCGTGATTACGCCCTCGTCTTTTGACTGCGGTCAGCTTGGTAATCAGGTAGTTACGGTAACTGTAACGGATGCAAGCGGCTTGACGGCACAGGCTTCGGCTGTTGTGACCGTCCGCGACAACATAGCGCCGGTGCTTACTTGCCCGAACAGCATCACGCGTTGCGCGTACGACAATATGGTTAGTTATGCAGCGCCTGTTGCCGTTGATAACTGCCTGCTGGCTTCCGGCGGCGAATGGCAATTAGAAAGTGGTTTGCCGAGCGGTTCTGAATTTCCGGTTGGCGTAACGACGAACATCTATTCCTTCACGGATCCTTCAGGCAATGCAGGTACCTGCTCATTTGAAGTCATTGTGAGTGCGCCGGTTGCATTTGAGGCGCCTGCTATCACAAATGATGTGAACAATGCGGGCGTTGGTTCCATCACGGTGAACATGACCGGCGGCGTTTCTCCTTTGAGTTTCCGTTGGTTCCAGGGCGGCAATGTGGTTGGTACCAATCAAAACCTGTTCAACATCAAAGCAGGTGTTTACCAACTTGAAGTACAGGACGCCAACGGCTGCATCTACAGAACAGCACAACTTGAAGTAAGCAATGTATCGGCTTCTCACGAACCACTATGGCTCAGCGGCGTTCGAATGCAACCAAACCCAACCAGCGGTATCACGCGCGTGGTGTTTGAAAACATCCCGACGACTACGCTGGAAATCAATGTAATGGACGCAATGGGCCGAGTACTGGTTTCTGAAATCAGCGAAAATCAGCCTGTTATCACCTTAAATTGTTCGGAATTGCCTGCGGGTATGTACTCCGTGCGTTTCCGCACATCTACTGAAACAGGCGTTCGCAAGTTGGTGGTAAATCGTTAATTTGAATACTTGAATGCAGTTGTAATTTTGACTGTATTTAATTGAATATGAACGGGTTGTCCTTAAAAAAGGGCAGCCCGTTTCTAATTCATGTTACAACCAACCCAAACGCCGGAAATACAAATACAAAGCGCCGCAGGAAACAAATGTAAGCGCCATGATAAATTCAAACCCATAATCCCAGTCGGCGCCGGGCATAGTTCGGAAATTCATGCCATACACCCCGGCGATCATGGTGGATAAACCGATGATGGCGGCCCAGGCGGCAAATGTTTTACCCACCTCGCTTTGTGCAATGGACAATAGTGCAAAATTGGCTTCTAAGGCTGAGCTCAATAACTCACGCGTATTGTCCACCATTTCGTTGATCCGCATAGATTGATCATAAATATCCCGGAAATAAGAACGCGCATCTTCCGGGATTAAATCAAGATCAAAACGGATTAGACGGGAACAAATATCGCTCAGTGGTAAAATGGCGCGTTTTACCTCTAATAATTCGCGTTTTAGTTCATAAATCTGCGATGTTGTTTCTCGATTGGGATTGTCATTGAAAATCATGCCTTCCAGTTCCTCTAATTGCATTTCAAGGTCATGTACCACCGGTAAGTATTGATCCATGATGGTGTCCATCAGCGCATATAAGGCAAACGCAGGGCCTTTTGACAATAAATGCGGTTTGTTTTCGCAGCGCTCGCGCACCTCCGCATACGAAAGGGATGAACCGTGCCGCACAGAAACTAAGAAATTACTGCCGACAAAAAAATGCGTTTCGCCAAACTCGATATGTTGCCCGTTCATTTTTGCCGTGCGCAGCACGATAAACAGCGTTTCACCGTAGGCTTCTATTTTGGGTCGCTGGTGCGCGCAATGCGCATCCTCAATGGCTAACTCATGCAAGCCAAATTCTTGTTGTACCTCTGCGAGCGTCTCTTCGCTCGGCTCATGCAGGCCGATCCAGATAAACTGATCCGGCTGTTTTAATACTTCGTGAACCTGGTTTAATTGGACATCGGCTACGCGGATACCATCATGGTAGGCGGCACATTTTACGATCATAAAGTGAAAATATTTTGAGCCAAAGTAGCGTATTTCCGCTTGGCGGTGCGGTTTAACAGGTTAAAAAAAGATCAAATTTGCGATGTATTTTAAGGGTTCGGACAATACGCATCCAGCAAACCGCAAATCACTACATTCACCGCGCCAGTAGTCCCAGGCGGCACACAAGCCTGAAACGTAGCCGGATTTACATAACTATTAAAAACGGTTTGCAAGGGCGTCAGCACATTTCCGCCTTGTTGCACCTGCCAGGAATATGCAAAGGGCGGGGTTCCGCTTAGGGTTAGCTCCACGGTTCCACATGCGCCGCCGCATAAATTACCAGAAGGTGTTGTGAGGGAAACCACGGTAGGCTTGGGCCGCCAAATTACGGTAACTGCTGTTGAAATTGCTAAACAAGGATCGTTCGGATCAACGTTGCCGTTCAGTGGATTTCCGATAATTTGAGCTACATAATAGTTCACGTTCGGTTGAATAGGAGCCGAATAGGTAAAAAAAGGCGTTGTTTTGATTTGTAAAATGCTGCCCATCGGGTTGGCCGGGTCCGTATAGAGAATATAGCGAACCACGTCATTAAAGTCGGGACCCGGATTGCCGTTAAACTGCACGGTAACACTGGATGGGACGCAGGCATTTACCTGGGTTACAGCGGGCGTAGAGTTGGTAGCCGTACACAAACAGGGCAGATCCGGCGTTCCGGGCGGGGCGGCCATCATCGCCGTAGGGCCAGAGCCTAAGGGAATTCCCGGGTTGCAAATAGGGGTTAAGACCCCGCTCGGTACCTGCATGGAATAAAAGCCGTAAGGATAGTTGCCAACTGCCCCATTATATCCATAAACTGTTCCGTTTGAGGCCGTGACCGTACTGGCAAACCCGATCCAGGTGGTTCCGACCACGGTAGACGCGCCCGGGTTGCTTGTATTGATTTGTACGATTGTCCGCGTTGCGCCGGCGGGACAACAAAAACCGTACAACTGACCATTATAAAAAAAAATATTTATCATAACCTGCTGGCCTGCGGGATAATTGCCAATAAGCGTGTAAGTGTTGTCGGCAGGGTTGAACGTATAAAGACCCGAACCCGTTGAAAGATAAACCGTGCCATTGGGGGCCACACAACCGCCAAAGAAAATTGGACCCGGAATATAATCGGTCGCGGTCGGATTCGGCGGATCAAACCGAAGCAGCCCCCCTGGCGGCCCGGCTGCGCCAAACGAGCGTATTGTTAGAATATCGCCATCCGGAAGTATTAATGCCGCAAAGGGGTGGTCATTGTTTTGAGTGAATGCTATATCGGGTGAAAACGCGGCGCATATTGTACAGGTATTGATATCAAATTTCCAAAAGCCGGGCGGATAAGGCGGGCCGTCCGTCCAGAAATAGATAATTTGTGCGTGGGCTTGCGCGCATATAAAAAGGCTTAAGAGTAGGATAATAGTTTGGTTTTTCATATAATTTACAATGGTTTTGCTATAAATATTATGGTTTTACAAAACGGGCTGCTGGTACTGAATCGGATTAGATTTAACCCCTATGGCCCAATGTCATTGACTTAAGGATTTTAAAGTCCTGAAAGGACGAAATCATTAGAATTGGGCAACGCCCAATTTAAAATAGCCAAGGTTTTTGAGAAGCCCTGAAAGGGCGGAATCATACGTAGCGCCGGATGATTTCGCCCTTTCAGGGCTTAGATCTCACACGGCTTCAAAGGCACAGGGTGTTACCCTGTGTTAATGATTTCGTCCTTTCAGGACTTTAAAATCCTTAAGTCAATGACATTGCCTTAAATCCCCTTGTACAGAAAAGACAACAAGAATACTAAAATGTTTTTGGGAAATGAAGTGATGCCATTTTTGGCATTTCTCCAACAGATTTAAGGTAAACAAACAGCAATGTCAACTAAATAAGCGCCAATAAACCGCCAAGGGCGTAACCGAGAAACTTGAATGCTTTTTTCAACATATCACAAAAAGATTGCTTAGTGTAGTTCACCACAGATGAACACAGATTTTCACAGATCCGGGTGTACGCTTAAAATCTGTGTAAATCTGAGTAATC
>JBAXTB010000087.1:0-17819 GCA_037130425.1 Bacteroidota bacterium | reverse complement strand
AAAAAAGATGAAATTCCGTTATTTTTGCATTTAAAGTTGAAAATAATATGACCAAGTTAATCTTAGAGATACCAGGACAGAAGACTTTGGACGCATTATTGCCGTTGTTAAAATATTTGAAGATCCGTTTTACAAAAATTGAATCACCCACCGACAACGAAAGCGAACTTGCCGAGGCGATTAAAATTGTAAGTATGGGTTGTGATATGTCTACTTTTGGAGACGCGTTGGAATACCAAATTGAGACAAGAAAAGACCGTAATTTACCATTTAGAGATTAATATTCCGGGTTTGAGCATGTTCAACGCAATCCCTTGAGTCATTTTCCTACAATCTGAAAAACTCCTAAAAACTACCAAAATCTGTTCTTACTCCACCAAAAAACGAAACCCGACCCTCAATCCCCTCAAACCACACCAATTTTGTAGCATCATAATCAACGATAATGCTACAACGACTCTCTCAACTGCAACAACTCCTAAAACGCACGAGCTCAGGCGCCTGGATTCCTGAAATCGACGGCCTGCGTTTTATCGCCATCCTCCCGGTGGTGCTGCAACATCTGCTCGAACGCTTTTACCGCGCCACAGACGCAATCAAACCCGACGTTTTAACGGATGATTCCTTAGCATATTTCATCAGCCGCGGCACCGTAGGCGTGTTTTTGTTTTTCGCCATCAGCGGATTTGTACTGGCCTTGCCTTTCGCGCGTCATGCCGTACAAGGCACGCCGCGCATCCCACTCAAACAATATTTCCTGCGCCGCCTGACCCGCATCGAGCCGCCTTATTTGTTCTGGATGACCATTTTTGCCCTGGTTTTATTGGTAAAAGGCGATTACCTGCTGCCCGATCTGTTCAAACACTGGCTGGCGTCTATCACTTACACGCACAACCTGATTTTTAAAGACTACACTCGCATCAACCCAGTGGCCTGGTCGCTGGAGGTTGAAATTCAGTTTTACCTGATTGCGCCGTTACTCGCCTTTTTATATTTCCGCATCCAACATAAAATGACCCGCCGCATCGGACTGCTGCTTGGTTTAGTCGGCGTCATTGCCTTGCAAACCGGTTTTGGCCTGATGCCGTTTCAAGTGCGCACGTCGTTAGCCGGTCAGATTCAACACTTTATGATCGGCTTTTTGTTGGTCGATTTTTATTTGACCGATTGGAAAGACGGCGTGACCAAATCCATGATCTGGGATTTGTTAGCCCTCGGCGCATTTGTCACCATGTGCTACACTTGGTCGGGCGTATTCAGCCTCAACCTGCTGTTTACACTTGCCTTACTGACCCTTTTCATCGCAGCATTTCGCAGCGTTTATTTCCGCGCCCTTATTTCACAGCCCTGGATCGCCATCACGGGCGGTATGTGTTACACGATTTACCTGACGCATTTGCCCTTGTTACAAGCGCTCACGCCGCTGACAAGCACTTTCGCGGTAGGGCACAATTTCTGGATGAACTACCTGATTCAATTGGCCATCCTGCTTCCAATTGTTTGGGGAACTTCGGCTATGTTTTACTTAGCCATTGAAAAACCGTTCATGCAGCGTCGTTTTCCAAAATTATCTATTAAGTTGAATACCAAGCGCTTACGCCAATTGGCGGCTGTGCTGGTATTGTTTGCTTTTAGTTTTGTTCATCCGCTTCATGCACAACAAGAAAATTTTGATTTCTCTCAACCGCAAGCGCTCAAACTCCGCCCCGTTGCCGAATTGAGCGACATCGCCATCCAAAACGCGCCGGAGTTGAAAGCCAAACAAGTCGACCTGGAAAAACAAGCATTGGTCATATCCATCCAGCGCCGCAGTTGGGCTGATTTGCTGGCCCTCAGCATGGGCGGTATTTACGGCAACGGTTCTGCCTTAGACGCCAATTCCGACGCGTTCGGAACCCGCTACCTGATCACCGACCGCAAAACATCCGGGCTAAATGTGAGTTTTTCCGTCAAAATTACCGGCGGCGACCTCCTTACTCGCGGACAGAGGGTACAATTACAACGCCTCCAGGTCGACCGCTTATTAGAAGAACAGGAAAGTCTGAAACTACAAATTCGCAGTGCGCTGATCGCCATGTATTTTCAAACGCAACAGGCTTTACAAATCCTTTCTTTCAAAGCGCAATCCGTTGAAAACATGCGTTTTACACTTGAAATTGCTGAAAAATACTTTAAGGAAGGCAATTACAAGCCCGACGAATACAGCGTGTTGCTCGAAAAATCCAATACCGCAAACGAACTGTACATGCAAGCGCAGGTAGAGGCTAAAAAACAAATTTTGTTGCTGCGCGAGTTTGTCGGCGCAGAGGTTTTAGTGAAATAATAATGCTCAAAACGAGATCCTTCCTCAACAATTAATCAGAATAAAATGACCTTAGTACAGTTTTTACGCTTAATTGCCAACCACTTGCGTTGGATGTTGCTCACCGGTTTAATCGCCGCTGTCGCTACCTTTTGGTTCACACGCAACGGTCAAAAAGAATATCAATCCTACACCATCCTGAACACCGGTTTGGTAAGTTCATATAACATCGAAAGCAGCCAGGGCGCTCGCATCGACTACGGCTACACCAACAACGAAATGGAGAATATCCTTGGCGTTGCCCGCAGCCGCGAAACCCAGGAAGCCCTCAATGCCCGACTTTTGGCCCAGGTTTTACTGCTTGATGCCCCGGCGCCGCAAATCATCTCCGCGCAGTCTTTTGCCGATTTGAAAAAAATACTGCCCGACGAAGCCCGTAAAGGAGTTGTCGTGCCCGGCAATTTGGATTCAACCCTCGCAAACATCATTGCCTGCCGCGAGCGCATTGATCCCAATCCAATCAAAAAAATATTGGAAAGCGATCATCCGCTTTTCGGGATCGAGCACCTGCAAACCATCACGATCAAGCGTGAAGGCAATTCCGATATGATCCGGATTGCGTATTCCACGACCGATCCCGCTGTTTGCCGAAACACCATTTCCGGCTTAACGGAACTGTTTATTGCAAAACACAAGTCGATCAAAGAAGGCCAAAGTAATTCGGTATTGGAGTTTTTTGAACAATCGACCAAAGAGAGCGCCAAGGAATTGTCGGGTAAAGAAGACGATATGCTCGGCTTTATGGTGGGCAATAAAATCATCAACTATTACGAACAAACGCGATTCATCGCCGCCAAAAAGGAAGACCTTGACGAACTGTATTATAAGGAGTTGATGACCTTAGCCGCCGCCGATTCTTCCCGCCGCAACCTGGAAGAAAAATTGGGCGGTCGGGTAAATTTACAAGAAATCAACCGCAATTTGATGTCGCAACGTGAAATGCTGTCCGGCGTGAGCGCGCAAATAACCAACCTGCAAATTGGTTCCCTCACAGATAGTTTGCCGGTTCTTGGCGACGCTCAAAAAGTGGCTGAATTGCAAAAGCAGGAATCGAAACTACGCGAAGGCGTGCGCCACAGCGCCGAAGCCATTTTTGCCGTCAACCGCACGCCAGACGGTATAGAAACCAAAAACATGCTTACCCACTGGCTCGATCAATGGTTGGAAGTGGAACAAACCCTCGCGCGCTTGGGCGTGTTGCGCGACTGTAAAGCTGAATTCGATCACATTTACAGCCGTTTTGCGCCTTGGGGCAGCAAAATGAAACGCCTCGAACGCGAAATTGACGTGGCAGAACGCGCTTACCTTGAAAACCTGCATTCCTACAACCAGGCGCGTTTGCACAAATACAACACGGAAATGGCAAATACGCTGCGCGTTGTAGATGCGCCGTTTTTTCCCGACAAGCCGCTGGCCTCCAAACGCGCCATGTTAGTGATCCTGGCCGGATTTGTTGGTATGATCCTGATTCTGGCAATGGCCATTGCTAAAGAACTGATAGACAACACGATGCGCGATCCTGAACGCGCTGCCCACAGCACGGGGCTGGAATTAGCCGCCGCGTTTTCCCTGCTGCCGGCTGCTTGGCAAACAAATAAGAAAATGGATTACCCATTCCTGGTGCGCCGTGCCGCGGAACAATTAATGCAACGGATACAATTAGATCTTCATAAAAAAGGCACAACCAATCATCCGCCGCGCATTGCGGTGCTCAGCACGCGGGAAGGGGAGGGCAAGAGCCGGGTCATTGAACTGGTACGTTCACTGCCGGCGGCCGCCCAAATGGAATGGATTGAAATGCCTGCTTTACTCGCCGGCGCTTACCCGGTCGACGAACTGGCCCAAGCCGATGTGGCCCTGCTCGTTGTTTCTGCTACCCGCACCTGGAACGTAGCCGATACCCGTGCCTTAGCCATGATCGACGAACTGATTGGTCGCCCATGCCGCTTGGTGTTGAATAAAGTTGCCCCGGATCGTTTGGAAACTGCGATGGGCGAACTGCCTAAAAAACGTTCCACGCTGCGCCGCTGGGTGAAAAAAATGGCTACCTTAAACCTGTCAAAATCCTGATCCATGCAAATCGTTTGCCATGCTTTTCCGGCCTGGGAGGGCAACTACCTCAAATCGACGGTAGAACTGATGAAACAACTTGCCAAACGCGGGCACGACGTTATTTATGTGGATTATGCCTATACTTGGAAAGACGTTATTTGGGCCATTTTAGGCAAAAACCAAGCGCCCTGGAAGCATATCCTTGGTTTGCGCCCGCGCCTGCGCAAGATACCGGTCGTCGGTTCAGGTAGTTTATACGTGTTGTCGTTGCCGCCTACGATGCCGGTGAATTTCATCAAAAATCCGCGCGTGTTTGATTTTTTATGCGCCTTGCAAAGTGGTCCGATACGCCATGCCATTCGTTCGGCCATGCGCCGTGTCGGTTTTCATAAACCCTTGTATGTCAATGCGTTTAACCCAGTTTACGGTGTTCAAATTGTGGATAAGATTGATTTTAGCCGCCGTATTTATTATTGTTACGATGAAATTTCCGCCGCGCATTGGGCCGCCCGCTACGGCGCCCGCTTGGAGGCCCGTTTTGTAACATCTTGCGACGCAGTTGTCGTGAGTTCGGCAGGCTTGCAAACGAAGATGCAGGCGCTGCACCCGCAGGTCACGGTTGTGAACAACGGCGTCGATTTTGCCGCATTCAACCGCCCGGTACCTGCCGATTTATTGCCCGCCATTCCCGGTTTGATGTCCGGCCAACGGGTGATCGGTTACGTCGGCAGCATTGATGATCGACTCGATTATGATATTTTAGAACAACTTTTTCATACATTTACTGCGCATTTATTCGTTTTTACAGGCAGAATCGCCTCCGAAGCCATTCGCGCGCGTTTGGCCCAATTCCCCAATGTTTATTTGTCAGGCCCCAAACCTGCAACGGATTTACCGGGCTGGGTGCAGCAAATGGATGTGTGTTTGATACCCTTTGTAAAAAATAAGTTTACGGCCGCTATTTATCCCTTGAAAATCAATGAATACCTTGCTGCCGGAAAACCGGTGGTTTCTACGCATTTTGCCGCTTTGCCGGAATTCGAACAGGTCGTTTTTTTTAGCAATGCTGAAAATTTTGAATCTGCGGTTCATGCGGCTTTGGAAATTAAGCAAAATACTGAATATCAATTGTTTGCACAAAAAAATGATTGGTCGGAGCGGGCTGCACAGTTTGAAAAAGTTTGTTTAAACTAAAAAAAGATACAAGTCCAACCCAACCTTAAATTGCTTGCGCACTGTCTTGTATCACAAGGACTCCAATTAAACCATCAGTTCACACAAGATCCCATATCAGGATGTCCTTATTCGGGAAAAAAATTATGACGGAATCAGAAATGGTGGCGGGATGTGCCGGCAATGATCGGCGTGCCCAGGAAGCCATGTACCGTCGTTATTTTCCGGATATGATGCGCATGTGTATGCGTTATACCAAAGACGAAAACACTGCCATTGAGATTGTGAACAACGGATTTTTGCGGGTATTCAAAAAAATCCACACGTTTAGTTTCAAGGGCAGTTTGGAAGGTTGGGTGCGCAAATTGGTTTACCACAGCATGGCCGATTATTTCAGGGAAAATGCGCGTTACCTGCATTTTTTAGTGCTGGAAGACCATGACCAGGCTGAACCCGAAAGAAGTACCGAACCGTTTTATGAGGAGGATATCCTGAAAGCAGTGCGTACGCTACCGCCGGTTTCGCAGGAGGTTTTTCGCTTATACGCCATTGAGGGCTATTCGCACGCTGAAATTGCCGGTCTGCTACACATCAGTGAAGGAACATCCAAATGGCACTTAAGCACGTCCCGACATCGCTTGCGCGAACTGCTTAAATCAAATTACAATTTTATCACAAAAGATGTAAATGCTTGATTGTTAGATTTTTATGATAAATTAAAAATCACTCGACACAAACAAGCATAAGCATTTCAATATGGACGACTTTAACCAAAATATTACAAACAAAGGCTGGGTATCGATGCAAACGATGCTCGATAAAGAAATGCCTTTGGAACGGAAGAGACGCCGCAGGTCTGTTTTGGCATTGCTGTTTTTAATGCTTGGGACTTGCTTGCTGACCAGTGCAGGCTGGTGGGTGGCTTTGCGTAAACATTGGATTGGGCCGCTTGCGCAGACGGAACAAGTGGCGCTGATGGGGAAAGGGGAGGATGGTAGTAAAGAGGTGAAAGTTCAGAAGGAAGATCAGGAGAAAGTTCAAAATCAAGTTCAAAACCAAAATCAAGGTCAAACCCAAAATCAAGTTCAAAATAAATACCAAGATCAAAATCAAGGTCAAAGACAATACCAAGGTCAAGATCAAAATCAGGTTCAAAACCAAATTAAGCAAAAATCTCAAGGACGAAATCAAATTCAAACCCGAATTCAGCCACGAGATCATCGTATAGCCTCAAATCAAGTAAAAAATCAAAGCCTGGGTGCGATTTCCAAATCTGTGGATGTTGAAAACTTATTTGGAAGTGAGGTAAACCCACTGCCGTACACGCAAACCGAGACCGCCTCGGTTGTTTCGGACGAGCATGTAGCGGAAAGATTGCCGCTGCCGCTTGGCCGGGTCGTTCGTTCGACAAATCTGAATCTTTATCCGCCGCCAATGCACGTTGACGCAGGCGCTGTGGTGGAAGTTATGAAGCCGCGTCATGTTCGATCCTTAACTTTTGGTCCGACCATTGGTTTGTCCAGCGAACGCTTTTCGACCTTAAACGGCGCAACCATTGGGACTTCCATAAACTGGCATTTTGCAAAATATTGGGGCCTGCGTAGTAGCCTGTTATACAGTTACTTACGTCCGTCGCCCAACACGCGCCCGGTCGCTTCATTGCGCGCGCAGCAATACGCCGACGCTACCGGCAACAACAACCTGCTTGACCCTTACGGCCATTTGATCGACCCGCAAACGGGTATGTCGACGGAGGCTAATAAAGTATATGTACCCTTGCAGCGCCTCAATCGCTTTGAAGCCCCGCTGATGGTGTATGGCCAAATCCTCAAGCGCCTGCGCCTGATGGCCGGCCCGACGCTGAGTTATTCGCTGTCTGTGCAAGCCGACAACAAAGTGTTCGCCCTTGACCGTGTGGTTTCCAACAGCGCCAGTGAACGCGATGCCGGCAAAGTGGACGCTTTAGCCGCCGATGAAATCAAACGCTGGCAATTGGGCTTCCAAACCGGTATCGGTTTGCGCCTCGGCGACCGTTTGGAGTTAGACTTTTTATATCGAATTAATTCTATTCGCACTTATTCCCGCGTGCTTTACGACTACGACGGCAGTTTGTTGGAGTACGCGCCGCAGCGATCGGCACAAATAAACAACCTGACTATTTTTACCCTCAACGGGATTATGTTTTTCTGACCGTTTAATCTGTTGCATGAAGCATTCGGGCTCTCTTGAAAAAGGGGGCCTTTTTTGTTGAAATCGTCTTGACCACGATTATAGGGATTTTTAGATTGGCGGATTTGGAGTGCTTGGTATTTTCGGGGAATATTGTCTGAACCGCGATTATAGGGATTTGTGGATTGTTGGATTTAAGATCCCACGCGACCTTTTAAAAAATCCGTGTAATCCCCGAATCCGTACAATCCGCGATTCCGCCCTTTTTGTCTGAATCGCGGATTGTACGGATTTGGGGATTACACAGATTTTGATCCCACGTTTTTAATCGGTCATAATCGGATGAATATAAGGTTGTTCGGAATCCAATAATCTAAAAATCCCTATAATCGTGGTTCAGACAATTGATTCATGTAAAAACTCAAAAAAACGCACAGTCATTTTTATCTTTATCGCATGAGAAGATTTGTAATAATATTGGTTTTGATTGTTATTGGGGGCGATATTTGTTACGCCCAAAAGTTTGATAACGTTTGGGTTATGGGTTATAATTATGATTTTGACATTGCATCGGAAAATTTCAAAATGGTGTTTGATACCTTTCCCCCTCGTATAGAGATCGCTGAAGGTAAATTATATATTGATCGTGCGTCCGCAAGCATTTGTGACTCAGTAGGTAGTTTAAAATTACACACCAATAATTGTTTTATGGTGAATGCGAATGAAGAATTTATTGAAGGAGGGGATACTCTTACAGAAGGCTGGGAGTTGGATTGGTGCAATACATATTGGTGGTATCCATTCGATATGTCAAATTTACTAATTCCAAATCCTGGAAAAAAAAATGAGATCTTATTTTTTCAAAGGACGGTTTATAATAACCCACCAATATTTTATGCACAGAAATTACTTTATTCTATTATTGATTTAAATGGATCAAATGGGAAGGGGAAATTTATCGAAAAACATAAAGTGGTAATTGATAATAAATTCTCATACGGTGAAATGACAGCCGTAAAGCATGGTAACGGAATGGACTGGTGGTTGCCAATGCCAGTTCAAAAGGGGAATACAATTTATCTTATACATGTTACAAAAGATAGCGTATATGTTCAGGGAGACCAATCGCTCGGCCCTGATTGGTCTGACTCAGGAAGTTTTCAGGCCGTTTTTTCTCCGGATGGTAGTAGGTATGCACGATATAATCCATTTTATGGATTGTACTTATATGATTTTGACCGTTGTTCAGGAGAATTAAGCAATCTACGTTTTTTCTCTGTCTCTAAAACAGCCCAAGGACTAGCCGGCGGGGTATGTTTCTCACCCAATGGAAATTTGTTATATTTGTCAGAGTATGATTCCTTGTTTCAAATAAGCCTTAATTCTCCGGATACTTGGGGGAGCAGGCGATTAGTTGCAGTATTTGACGGTAATATCTGTGCTTTGTGGTCACGTTTTGGAACAATATTTCCCGGTCCAGATGGAAGACTTTATATAAAGCCTCCAGCTACCTCCTCTTGTATACACGTCATCAACCGCCCCAACCTGCGCGGCCCTGCCTGTGATGTAAGGCAGCATGATATAATTTTTCCCAATCCCTGCGCCAATCCCCAAAACTTCCCCAATTTCCGCCTTGGCCCCCTCGACGGCAGCCCCTGTGACACCCTGGGTTTCAACAATTATCCTTTGGCCGATTTCCGTCCCGAAGCCTCCGACAGCAGCGGCTTAGCCTGGGAATTTTGGGATGTGTCCTCGTATGCTCCTACACATTGGCTCTGGGATTTCGGGGATGGCGCCATGAGCGAGGATACTACTGCCGCCCACGTCTTTGCAGCGCCAGGTGATTATACGGTTTGCCTTACGGTGAGTAATGCTTATGGAGTAAACACCAAATGCAAGGTGATGCGGGTGATGACTACGGGTGTAAGCGGTGTAGGGGCTGAGAAAGACGGCGTGCGCTTGTACCCGAATCCTACAACGGGCCTGTTGCGCGTTTCGGGCGACCAGGCGCGCGCGTACGCAGTGCGGGTGTATGATTTGAACGGCCGCTTAGTGTTTTCAGGGAAAACTTTGGCGGGTGAAGTGGATTTGTCGGGTTTAAGCAACGGGTCTTATTTGTTGCAAGTGGCCGATGAGGATGGGGTAGTGAGAAGGGGGAAGGTGGTGGTTTTGAGGTAATTATTGTCTGAATCAGGATTTGCAGGATTAGGTGATTGACAGGATTGGGGGCAGCTTGGCATTTTCGGGGAATATTGTCTGAACCGCGATTATGGGGATTTGTGGATTGTTGGATTTAAGATCCCACGGGACCATTTAAAAAATCCGTGTAATCCCCTAATCCGTATAATCCGCGATTCCGCCCTTTTTGTCTGAATCGCGGATTATACGGATTTGGAGATTACACAGATTTTGATCCCACGTTTTTAATCGGTCATAATCGGATGAATATAAGGTTGTTCGGAATCCAATAATCTAAAAATCCCTATAATCGTGGTTCAGACAATTGATTCACGCAAAAAATATCCGATATTTTTTATTTTAAAACAAAAAATATCAGATATTTGTATCATGCAACGTAAAAAATATCATGAATTGCTTGAGCACCTGCCGAAACGCGAACTGACCGTCTTAATCGGAGCGCGCCAAACGGGTAAATCTACCTTGCTGAAACAATTGGCGGAATCGCTTACGGCATCCGGCGAAACAATGGTGATGCTAAACCTCGAACGCAAGGATATTTTGCTGGAACTGAATGAAAATCCCGAAAACCTGTTCAAATACCTGCCGGGGCGCCAGACGGGCCGCATGTTTGCGCTAATTGACGAAGTTCAGTACCTCAGCGACCCGACCAACTTCTTAAAATTATTATATGATGAATATTCGGACCGCCTGAAACTCATCGTTACTGGCAGTAGCGCATTCTATATAGATCGACAATTTAAGGATTCGCTCGCTGGCAGGAAAAAAATATTTGAATTGCAAACCCTTGATTTTGAAGAGTTTTTAATGTTTCAAGGGCAGGAAACCGAATTAAAAGAATTGCAGCGGCTCCGTTCCGGAACAGTAGCGCAATCCGTTGCAGAGCCTCGGCTTTGGGTTGCCTTGGAAGCTTACCTGACTTATGGCGGCTACCCGGCGGTGGTGCTGGAAAATGATGTCAAATATAAAGTTGAACGCCTGCATGAGTTGAAAGACTCGTTTGTAAAAAGAGACATGCTGGAATCGGGCGTTTCAGACGAAACAAAGTTTTACCGATTAATGATGTTATTAGCATCACAGATTGGTAATTTGGTTAATGTCAATGAGTTATCTAATACTTTGCAGTTGACAAATGTGGCGACGGATCATTTTTTATACGTCCTTCAAAAGTGTTTTCATCTTAGTTTAGTTCGTCCTTTTTATCAAAATTTACGGAAAGAATTAATAAAAATGCCCAAAGCTTACTTCCTGGATACCGGTCTGCGGAATGTGCTGGTCAATTATTTTGCGCCCATTGAACAACGCACGGATAAAGGCGCCTTGCTTGAAAATTATGTGTTCAGGCGTTTGACTGAACAATATGCGCAAAGCCAAATCAAATTTTGGCGCACTGCCGATGGTAATGAGGTCGACTTTGTGGTAGAAGAAACCGCTTTTAAAGGTATAGCGATTGAAACGAAGTTCAGTTCCAATGAAGCCAATCCGAACAAATACCGGAAATTTACAGAAACGTATCCGCAGTTCCCGCTTTCGTTTAAATCTTGGGGAGACCGTAGTTTGTTGTTGTGAAATAGATTTTCCGATAAATTCGCTTGGATTTATTGAATATATCCGATAAATTCGCCCTAATTTATAGGATATGTTTGTAGAAAGAACTATTCAACAACAAGTACTTGCGCGCCTCACCGGCGAACCGCGTAAAATTATCCTGCTTTACGGACAACGTCAGGTGGGTAAAACAACCTTGGCCAAGCATATACTGGCCAATATTCCGGATAAAAAAATATTACAAGTCAATGCCGATTTTAGCCCGGAAGCCGAGATTTTCTCTTCACGGGATTTGGAAAAACTGCGCCTGTTTGTAGGTACCTATGATTACCTGTTTATAGATGAAGCACAGCGTATTCCGGATATTGGGATAAACCTGAAAATCTTGCACGATAATTTCCCAAATCTACGCATACTTGTCACAGGCTCATCCTCACTCGACCTGGCCAACCGTATTCAGGAACCGCTCACGGGCCGTACCTGGACTTTTCGGCTGCATCCTTTTTCGGCCGGAGAATTAGTCGCGCAGTCCTCCGCATTAGATTATCATAACCGTTTAGAGGAATGGTTGCTTTTCGGCGCATATCCCGGCGTGCTGGAACTTGAAAACAAAGCCGATAAGGCTACTTTTTTAAATGAGCTAACGCACGCCTATTTGTATAAAGACGTGCTCGAACTCAGTGGCATTCGTCAAAGTGGAAAGATTCGGGACCTGCTGAGGTTATTGGCTTTTCAAATAGGTTCAGAGGTGTCTTTCAATGAATTAGGCAGACAACTGTCGTTGGATACCTCTACCGTGCAGCGTTATGTAGATTTATTGGAAAAGGCTTTTGTTTTAA
Organism: Bacteroidota bacterium; assembly: GCA_037130425.1. Classification (GTDB taxonomy): domain Bacteria; phylum Bacteroidota; class Bacteroidia; order Chitinophagales; family Saprospiraceae; genus M3007. Next base: position 5,477 of record JBAXTB010000087.1, on the reverse strand, counting down.
AAACCGTAAATGGGTATAGTCGAAATTTGCGCAAAGAAATTTCAAAAAAGCAGAAAATCTACTTTCAGGATTTGGGTGTGCGCAATGCCCTGATTGAAAAATTCGCTTCCCTGAACCTACGGGAAGACGCCGGTTCGCTTTGGGAAAATTATTTGTTCATGGAGCGAACCAAGCTATTAAACAACAGCGGAAAACGTACAAGCCAATACTTTTGGCGCTTACAATCGGGCGCCGAACTTGATTATGTAGAAGAATATGAAGGAGATTTGGCAGGTTATGAGTTTAAATTTGGGAAAAAAACTGCAAATCCGCCGGCGACTTGGCTGGAAACCTACCCGAACGCAACCTTTAAAACGATCAACAAAGATTACTGGCTTCCATTTTTGTTAGAAATCTGACCTGCTTTTTCCCAAATTCGCCGCATTTTTACCCCCGAATTGAAGATCCGATCCCATGACAGAAGAGCAGGAAACAATACCTACGCCGGAAACGCCTACCGAAACCTTACCGCAACCAAAAGAAATATCCTTCGCAGAAGCAGACGTGAGCACCCGATACGACGATGTTTATCAGGTACTTACGCCGGATGAAATCGTTGCGGTGCGCTGGCGCGACGGCGCATACGAATTTGATTGCCGCAACGGGATTGCCTTGCGTGTACAGGTGCCTGCGCCCGGCATCATACGACTGCGTTATGCGCCGGAAGGACGTTTTGCGCCCGATTTTTCCTACGCGGTGTCGCCGAATTTTTACCCGGATAAAGTGAATGTCACGCTAAATGAAAACGAGCATGAATACCTGATCGTGTCGCATCAATTGCAGGTGGTGGTGGCGAAATCGGATTTGCGGGTAAAATTTTACGACCACGACGACCGGGTTTTGTGCGAAGACGCGGGCGGTTATTCTGTCAAACGCACCGTGATGAAAGGCTGGTGCGACATGCGGATTGAAAAAAAATGCCACCGCAAAGAGGTTTTTATGGGCCTCGGCGATAAAACCTGCGGCACCAACCTGATCGGGAAAAAATTTGAAAACTGGTGTACCGACGCGTATGCATTTGGACGCGAATCGGATCCGCTTTACCGCGCAGTGCCGTTTTATTATGCTTTAAACCAAGGCATTGCGTATGGTATATTTTTAGATAATCCTGCGCGGACACGTTTTGACTTTGCTTGTGAATCGCCGGATAAAACGGTGTTTCAGGCAGAAGCCGGCGAAATGAATTACTATTTCATGTATGGCCCTACACTGGATGACGTTGCGCGGGCCTACGCGCGCCTCACGGGTACGCACGAGTTGCCGCCGCTTTGGGCATTGGGCTACCATCAATGTCGATGGAGTTATTACCCATACAGCAAGGTGATTGAAATTGCCGACAATTTTAGAAGCAAGCAAATTCCCTGCGACGCGATTTACCTCGACATTGATTACATGGATGCTTACCGCTGTTTTACCTGGAACAAGGAATATTTCCCGGATCCAAAAGGTATGATTGGCGAACTTCAGGATAAGGGTTTTCAAACCGTGGTCATGATTGATCCGGGGATTAAGGAAGATCCGCAATACAGCGTGTACAAGGAGGGTTTGCAGCAAAATATGTTTATCCGAACCACGGATGGCGAAGTGGCCAAGGCGCCGGTTTGGCCGGGGTTTTGTGCTTTCCCGGATTTTACCGACCCAAAAGTACGGGCCTGGTGGGGTGAATTATACACGGATTTGTACAAAAACCTTGGCGTCAGTGGTTTCTGGAACGACATGAACGAACCGGCGGTTTTTCACGTCAACCATAAAACCCTGCCCGACGATGTGATGCACGTGGGTGACGGGCATCCGGGAAGTCACAAAAAACTGCACAATATTTACGGTCATCAAATGAGCCGGGCTTCCTGGGAAGGTTTCCGGAATTTAATGCCTGAAAAACGGCCTTATTTGCTCACCCGCGCTTCTTTCAGCGGCGGCCAGCGTTATGCCGCCGTTTGGACGGGCGATAATTGCTCTGATTGGGAACATTTGCAAATCGCCAATATTCAATGTCAGCGCCTCGCGGTATCCGGGTTTTCTTTCTGTGGCACCGACATTGGCGGATTCGCTGGTTCATGCGATGGCGAGTTGTTTGTGCGATGGTTGCAACTGGCTGTTTTTCATCCGCTTATGCGCGTACACAGCATGGGCCACCACGCCAGCGGCGATGCCATGCCGGCTGATGAAGCGCAATTGATCGACCCCGATTTACACCGTTCGGATCAGGAACCCTGGTCATTCGGGGACAAATGGACTGATCTATCGAAAAAGGCCATTGAACTGCGCTACTACCTGTTACCTTGCATCTATACGGCGATGTGGCGGCACAGTTTGGACGGGACGCCGGCGCTGCGCCATTTGGCTTTTGCCGACGAATCCGACCCAAAACTGTGGGAGCAGGAGCGCGACTTTTTGTTCGGCGAGCATTTGTTGGTGAGTCCGGTGGTACAGGCCAAAACGCAGCGGCAGGGCGTTTATTTGCCGAGGGGCAATTGGTATTATTTTTGGACTGGCCAGCCTTCCGCAGGGGAAATGTTCGTAAATGTGATGCCCGACCAGATTCCGTTTTTTGTACGGGAAGGCGCCGTGTTGCCGGTTTATCCGGTCATGCAATGGACAAATGAAAAACCGGTGGATGAGTTAACCTTGTACGTTTATTACAAGAACGGCTTGGAAACCAGTCAGTTATACGAAGATGCGGGTGAAGGTTATGCACACCAAACTGGCGGATATAGTTTAAAGCAATTTAAAACGAAAGGCACGGAAACCGCGTTTTCGTTGTTGCAGCAAAAAGAAGGGCAGTTTACGCCGTCTTACAAAACGGTCAAAATATACCTCGTCGGCTTTCCAACCTTTTTACGCCGCTGCACGGTAGACGGCGTGGAAATGCCGATCAAAGAAATACGCCTGCGCGATCGTTCCTTGTACACCATGAACATCGCGCCTGGTTTTGAAAACATAGAATGGAATGCTTAACTGGAAATCACTGAATTGGAATCGTATCGGATTACATGTGTTGTTTTGGTCGGTTTACCTGCCTTTAAATGCCGTGTTGAGCAACAACCTGAATGTTCAGGAAGCCTTCGGAAGCGCGCTTGTTACCGAAGCGTTTTCATTGCCAGTTAAAATCCTGCTCACTTATTTTGTGTTTTATTATGTCATTCCGACGTATTTGGAGCGAAACAAAGCGGGAAAATTGATATTTACCCTCATTTTGGCCTTTACAGTTACAATTGTGTTGTACCGTATTGTGATGGGTTATGCTTATGCCCCACTATTCAAACCGGGTAAAGAGGTTGATTTGTTTAGCGTAAGGGTATTGTTGTTAACTGCTTTTGATTGTTTTATCACCTTAGCCGCCGCTTGTACCATTAAATTTATCCGCTTACATTACGAAAGTTTGGAGTTTGAACAACAGTTGGTGCGGGAAAAATTGGAATCGGAACTGAGTTTTTTGCGCGCCCAAACCAATCCGCATTTTCTTTTTAACACCCTGAACAACCTGTACGGACTGGCCCGCAAAAAATCGGACAAAACGCCTGACGCGATTATGATGCTGTCAAAAATCCTGCGCTTTGTATTGTACGAGTGCAGGGCGCCAAGGGTGGCCGTGGGTGCAGAAGCCCAGGTAATGCGCGATTATATTGAGTTGGAAAAACTGCGCTATACGGAACGTCTGACTGTACAATTTACCGAAAATATTGATTACCCCGGAACGCAGATTGCGCCGCTGATGATGTTGCCGTTTGTGGAAAATACCATCAAACACGGGGCCGGAAACTCTACGGGCGACGTTGAAATTCTGATTGATTTGACCTTGAAAAACCAACATCTTTCGTTTAAGGTTAAAAATACGGTCGAGGCCGATGCCAAACCTTCATCCGGGAGCGGGATCGGTTTGCAAAATGTGCAACGTCAACTCGATTTGCTATATCCCAACCGGCACAGCCTTTCCATTGGCAAGGAAGGCGGTTATTTTTTAGTTGATTTGGAAGTTGATTTATCATAAACGTCACGTATGTACACACCCGCTGATGCCCGAAAGATACTTGATGAAGCCATTCGTCCTTTGCCCGCAGCGTTGCTGCCTTTGTCGGCTGCGCATGGTCATCTCCTGGCTTCCGACTTAATCGCGCCGGTAGATTTACCCCTGTTCGATCAATCGGCGATGGACGGATATGCGGTAAAATTTGATCCGGACAAACCAGATTTGGCGCCACATTTCGAAATGATTGGCGCCATCAAAGCCGGTGATACCCAAACCGTTACGCTTGAAACCGGTCAATGTGTGCGCATTTTTACCGGCGCCCGTGTGCCAGCAAGCGCCAACGTGGTGGTGATGCAGGAAAAAACGGAACAAGTTGATAATCAGGTAAAAATGGCGCCTGAAACCTTGAAAATCGGGACAAATATCCGTTATCAAGGTTCTCAAATCAAAACCGGGGCAATCGCTTTACCGGCCGGCACCGCTTTACAGGCAGGCGCTATCGGTTTTTTAGCCTCCATGGGCGTCGCAGAGGCGCTCGTGATCCCGCGCCCGCGTGTGGCGGTTATTTCGACGGGTGATGAATTACGCCCGGCAGGTACAAAATTAAAACCCGGTGAAATATACGAATCCAACCAGGCCATGTTGTTGGCGGCCTTGGTGGAGAGCGGCGTTTCAAACGTTCAAAGTGCCGTATTGACCGATAATGAAGCGCATATTCGGAGTGGGGTAGCGGCTATGCTTTCAGATTGCGATATGTTGATTTTGTCTGGCGGTATTTCCGTCGGTGATTACGATTTTGTGGGAAAAGCGTTGCAGCAAATCGGGGTAGAGCAGTTGTTTTACAAAGTGTCGCAAAAGCCTGGAAAACCCTTGTTTGCAGGGCGTTTGAATGATAAAATCATCTTTGCCTTACCTGGAAATCCCGGCGCGGTGCTAACTTGTTTTTACGAATATGTGTTGCCGGTGATACGACGCATGAGCGGTCGTAATGATATGTTTTTGCCTGCTATACAAGCTAAAATTACTGATTCATTTCATAATAATGCAGATCGTTCGCTTTTTTTGAAGGCAATTTTGGAAAACGGCGCCGTGCGCATTTTAGAAAAACAAGGTTCGGATATGCTGCATTCCTTTGCAATGACCAATGCGCTTGTGTTTATTCCGGAAGGGGAAAAAGTTGAGCAAGGGGATTTGGTGGAAGTGCATTTTTTGCCCTTTGCAACAATGACATAAGCGTCAGTTCCGAGGTGTCATCTTCGAGGTACGAGAAGATGACACCTCTTCACTAAGGAGGTGACATCTCGGAACGAAGATAACGTGGGTGCTTCCGTTCCGAGATGTCACCTTCTCGTGCCTCGAAGATGACACCTCTTCACTAAGGAGGTGACATCTCGGAACGAAGATAACGTGGGTGCTTCCGTTCCGAGATGTCACCTTCTCGTGCCTCGAAGATGACACCTCTTCACTA
>JBAXTB010000086.1:0-17865 GCA_037130425.1 Bacteroidota bacterium | reverse complement strand
CCGCCGGTGAGTACGTCCACGTTCCGAATCAGTTCCGTTTCAAACACCGAGAAAAAACCGATGCTGTGGAAAGGGTTGTAAATCGTCATACCATCGAGCAAAATCCGGTTTTGTACCGGCGAACCGCCGCGGATGTACAACTGGCCGCCTTGGTCGCCCGTAAAAATAACGCCCGGCAATACGGTCAGGTACTGCGCAATGTCCGCCTGGCCGCCCGCTGAAGGCAGGGAGCGGATTTGTTTAGGCGTAACTGAAATCTTGGAAACCTGCACTTGCGACTGTGCCTGGGTCTTTTTTCCGTTAATGACAACCTCTCCAATTTTGGCTCCGCTTTCCAACATATAAATGTTTTGATAAACGATTTCACCCTTTTTAATGGTAACAGGTACAGAAATCGTTTCAAACCCAAGGTAAGACGCCACTAATTTTTGTTCACCAACCGGAACATTTGTAATGGAAAAAAAGCCGTTAATATCGGTCGTGGCGCCGCGCGCTGCGCCTTCAATCTGCACCGTTACAAAACCAAGCGGTTGAGCCGTTTCCTTCTCATACACGGTGCCCCGGATCGTACCAACTTGTGCATAAAATAAAGCCGGCCATAAAAATACCAGCAAAAAAGTAATCGAATTTCTCATGTAAAATTTGTTTGGCGCGGCAAAGATAGCCCAGTCAATGTATTTATCAGAAATACAAAAAGATTGTCAGTGACATTCTGTAATTTTTGAGAAGTTTGCAGGCGCAAAACGCAACATTCGCTCTTATGAACTCAAAATACGATATTGTAATCGCCGGCGCCGGCATTGTCGGACTGGCAACAGCCTATCAGGTACAGTTGCAACGACCTGACTTAAAAATTGCCGTGTTGGAAAAAGAAACGGCCGTCGCCAAACACCAAAGCAGCCGAAACAGCGGCGTGCTGCACAGCGGCATTTATTACAAACCGGGGTCGCTAAAAGCGCTCAATTGCAAAAGAGGTTATCAATTGATGATCGATTTTTGCCGCACCCACGGGATCCCCTTTGACATTTGCGGCAAAATCATTGTGGCTGTGACGCCCGGTGAAGTAGTGCATCTTGATAAAATTTTGCAACGCGGTATTGAAAACGGGCTGGACGGCATTCGGAAAATAAGTCGCGCAGAAGCCCTTGAAATTGAACCGCATGTGCAGGCCGAAGCCGGTATTTGGGTGCCGCAAACCGGTATTACCGACTATGGAACGGTATCGCGCAAATACGCAGAACTCATTGTAAATCATGGAAATACGATCATAACCGGCGCGGAAGTACGCGGTTTAAAAGAAATGGCCGACCGTGTGGTGGTGGAAATAAGCGGCCCAGTATCGGAATTGGAGGCGAGCGTTTTTGTCAATTGCGCCGGGTTGTATTCCGACCGCATCGCGCGTATGAGCGGGCAGGCGCAGGATCTTTTGATCGTTCCGTTTCGGGGCGAATATTACGACTTAGTGCCGGAGCGGCAGCATTTGGTGCGCAACCTGATTTACCCGGTGCCCAACCCGGATTTCCCCTTCCTCGGCGTGCATTTTACCCGTATGATCGAAGGCGGCATCGAATCGGGCCCGAACGCCGTATTGGCTTTCCGGCGCGAAGGCTACAGCCGTTGGGATCTAAACGGGCCGGAATTGGCTGAAACACTGGCATTTCGCGGTTTTCAGAAAATTGCCGGCAAGTACTGGCGCGACGGTTGGGCCGAAATGCAACGCTCTTATTCCAAAAGACATTTTTTGAAGGCCCTGCAACGCCTTGTTCCCGATATTCGCAGCGCCGACATCGTGCCGGGGCGCTCAGGCGTGCGCGCCATGGCCTGCGACCGCGCGGGCAACTTGATTGACGATTTTTTGATCCTTGAAAAACCGCGCATCGTCAATGTGTGCAACGCCCCAAGTCCGGCTGCGACCGCCTCGCTGGCAATTGGTGAAACCATCGCCGAAAAAATCCTGCAACGATGCTGATTGTTCGGGCCAATGCCAAGCGTTCGGCTGAAAAAAATTACATTTTTCAGGTGCTTTTTGAGGTTTTTCTGGGTATTGAATATCGTTTTGAACCTCAAAATGGGTTGCAGGAATTCTTATTAGAAACCGAGACTGGAAAATCGATCCGACTCCCTGATTGCTTTAATACTGATCCTTTGCCGGAACAGGCATTTGCGCCGCCCTCCTTTTTAAACGAACAAGTTCAATGGATGCCGCATCCGTTTGAAACAGGCGTTCAATTGCCGGTTTTTTGCGGAGAAAATCGCTTTATGGCAGATGAAACCGGATTTAATTGCGGTATCGACTTGTTTTCTGCCTGTTTTTTTATGCTGAGCCGCTGGGAAGAATGTTTGGAAACACCACGCGACGAACACGGCCGTTTCCCGGCGCAAGCAGCTTTGGCCTTTCGCAACGGCTTTCTTCAACGGCCGGTTGTAAACGAATACCTTGATTTTTTGTGGGAAATGCTGTTGCGTTGCGGCTGTACGCAAACGCGCAAAACCCGAACCTTTCAAATTGAGCCAACGCACGATGTGGATCATCCATTATTGTGGTGGTCGCCGGCGGGACGTTTGCGCACCCTTGCCGCAAGTCTTCTAAAGCGCACCGACCCGCGTGAATTCAATTTTTGGCTGCGCAACCTGCGTCAGGATCCTTTTGATACCTTTGACTGGCTGATGCAAGCTTCCGAAAGCGCCGGGCTGAAATCCTGCTTTAATTTCATGGGGCCGCGCGCGCGGAATTCCGACGCGTATTATCCGTTTGAGCACCCGTTTGTGCAGGATTTGATTCAAAAAATCAAGACGCGGGGCCACGAAATTGGCATTCATCCTTCGTATGAATCGAATGAACAACCGGGGCTTTTGAAAACGGAATTAAAGGCCGTGCAAACCGCTGCCGAACCGCTGATCGTTTCCGGTGGCCGACAACATTATCTGCGTTTTGAGGTGCCGGGCACCTGGCAAAATTGGGCGTCATCGGGCCTGAAATGGGACAGCAGCATGGGTTATCCCGAACAATGCGGATTTCGTTGCGGCGTTTGTTACCCATTTCCGGTATTTGACGTTCAACATCGGGTAAAACTCGATTTGTGGGAAAAACCGCTGATCGCAATGGATGTCACCCTGGCTTTGTATCAAAAACTTACGCCCCGCGCCGCGCAGGAAGTTTTAAGCGATTTGGTGAATACCGTTCGAAAACACGATGGAGAATTTGTGTTGCTTTGGCATAATTCGTCTTTAAACGATTACTTTTGGCGGCCTTGGAAAGAAGTCTATTGGCAAACAATTCGGCAATAACACCAATATGTTAACAAAAATATACAATATGTTTCGCTTTACAAAATTCGGTTTTGCAACGCTGGCAGCCTTGCTTTTGTTCCCATTTTGGATGCAAGCGCAACCCAGCGGTATTCCCTTGCAATCGCCGTCGTATCATATTTTAGACCGCTTGGATATAAAAAGCGGGGTTGAAAGTCCCATTCACCCGGAATTGAAGTTTTATTCCAGAAAAGACGCAGCGGATTACGCAATGGCAGTAGATTCCGCAGGACAAGGGTTGAGAAAAGGCGACCGGGCGGATATTCAATATTTGCTGAACGACAACGACGAATGGGTTCCGGATACCTGCCGGTTGCTGCGCAAAAACAAGCGTCATTTGTTGAAGGTGTTTTGCGAAAGTCCGGCTAATTTTTTTTCGGTAAACAGCAAGGATTTCAAACTTCGGGTAAATCCGATGTTTAACTTCAGTGTTGGACGCCAGTTGGATGACGCATCGCTGATTTTTTACAACCAGCGCGGGGCGGAAGTACGCGGCGCGGTAGACAATAAGTTGTTCTTTTACACAAACTTAATTGAAACGCAGGTACGTTTTCCGAATTATGTACAAACGCGGATTGATGATTTTAAAGCCATTCCCGGCGCGGGTTTATACAAACCGTACAAGCCGCGTTTTGCCAATCTTAACAATGCGTACGATTTTAATATTGCCACCGCATATTTGTCGTTCAAACTCTCCAAACATGTCGGCATTCAGTTGGGGCACGGACGGCATTTTATCGGGGAAGGTTATCGGAGTTTGTTTCTTTCGGATGTGGGCAACAACACGTTTTACCTAAAATTGAGCACACGGGTTTGGAAATTCGACTACCAAAACCTGTTTATGGAACTCAATCCGTTTTCCGATTACGGCAATCAAAACGATCGTCTGTTGCCCAAAAAGTATGCGGCAGCGCATTATTTGAACTATAAAATCACTCCGAAATTAGCGTTTGGACTGTTTGAGGCCGTCGTTTTTAACCGGAAAAATCAATTCGAACTGCAATACCTCAATCCGGTGATTCTGTACCGCACCGTGGAAGGCGTGATTGGCAGCCCGGACAATGTGTTGATCGGTATTGACGGACACTGGAATTTGTTTCGGCGTTTTCAGTTGTATGGCCAGTGTATGATTGACGAGTTCATTTTTTCCGAACTGGTGAATCCAAAACAAAAAGGCTGGTGGGGCAACAAATTCGGCCTGCAAGCCGGGATAAAATACATCGACGCTTTTGGGGTCGATCACTTGGATTTGCAACTTGAATGGAATCAGGTGCGGCCATATACCTACTCGCATTATGACTCCCTGAGCAGTTACACGCATTACAGCCAGCCGCTCGCCCACCCGCTCTGGTCCAATTTTGGGGAAATGGTAGGCATTGTGCGCTATCAACCAACGGCCAAATTATTCCTACAGGCGCGCTGGATGCACGCGCGCACGGGCGACAATACTGCTACTGAAAACTGGGGCGCAAATCCGCTTTTGAATTACGAAACCAGGGTACAGGATTACGGCAACGTGATCGGTCAGGGCATTGGCGCAAAAATCAATTTAATGGCATTTGATGCGTCCTGGATGTTTTATCATAATCTTTTTGTGGATTTGAAAGTATTATTGCGGCGGAAAAACAGCGAGAACGACCGACTTGACCAGCAAACCAAGTTGTGGAGCGTCGGTTTGCGCATGAATATCTGGAACCAAAACGCTGATTATTAATGTCTTACTACGCACATCCCACTGCCGTCGTTGACGAAGGTTGCACCATCGGGGCAGGCACCAAAATTTGGCATTTTTGCCATATCATGTCCAATTCTACCATTGGCGAACGTTGTATTCTCGGTCAAAACGTATTTGTGGCCAGCGGCGTCACATTAGGCAATGGCGTAAAAATTCAAAATAATGTTTCGCTTTACACCGGCATTGTTTGTGAAGACGACGTATTTTTAGGCCCCTCCGCCGTATTTACCAACGTCATCAATCCGCGCAGTTTCATCGAACGTAAAACGGAATACCGCGATACTTTAGTCAAAAAAGGCGCCAGTATCGGGGCCAATGCGACCATCGTATGCGGTGTGACCATTGGTGCATATTCCCTCGTCGGGGCAGGCGCGGTGGTAACAAAATCCATCCCTGATTTCGGCTTGGTAATGGGCAATCCGGCCCGTCAGGCGGGTTGGGTAAGCCGATATGGACACCGTTTGGCCTTCGATGAACAAGGCAAAGCCATTTGCCCGGAAAGCGGCGCCGTTTATTACTTAGAACAAGGAATCGTAAGAGAAGACTCCGAACCATGGCAATAGAACCCGCTCCAACCAATCATTTAAGCGACACGGAACCGCGCTGGTTTGCCGTGAGAACCCGTTCGAAGAGTGAAAAATTTGCACAGCGTTTGTTGAGCAGAAAAGGCATTCACGCCTGGCTGCCGATTCAAAAAATCATGCGCAAGTACACGCGCAGCACGCGCATGGTTGAAAAACCGCTTATTAATTCTTATGTGTTTGTAAAAATCGTCAAATCGGAATACGTGCCGGTGCTCGAAACGGAAAATGTGGCCGGTTTTGTGAAATTTGCCAAGAATTTGTTGTCCATCCCGGAAGCCGAAATTGAAATCTTGCGACGCGTTACCTTAGAGCATGAATTGGAAGTGGATGTCATTCCAGGCGCTATGGAAGCGGGCGATCACGTTGAAATCAGCGCGGGCAACCTCATCGGTATGCGCGGGCGCGTGGTGAACGTGGAAAGCAAGCGAAAAGTACAAATTGAACTTGCCCAACTGGGTTACAGTCTTTTAATCAGTGTCGATATTGCCTTCTTAAAGTCGATCACAGACAAATAAAATTTTATTTTTTTAAAAAGTGAAAACTTTATGAGAATCCTCCCAATCCTGTTGTTTTTTTCATCCCTATGCTGCTTATCTGCTCAAAATGGCACTATAAGCGGCACGATTACCGATGCATCCACTAAAGAAACGCTTCCGGGCGTAACCGTGCGAGCCGGCAATACTGGCGCTGCCACTGATGTAAACGGCGTTTATTCCATATCGCTGCCCGCAGGTAATTACCAACTTGAAACGTCCATTACGGGCTATGAAAGCATTACGCAATCCATCCGTTTAGCGGCCGGACAAACCATTCAGCTTGACCTAAAACTAAACAATGCCGACAACCTGTTGCAACAAGTAACCGTTACCTCCGGCAAGTTTGAAAAACCGCTGGGCCAGGTAACCGTTTCCCTTGAAGTGCTCAAGCCAAAACTCATCGACAATACCAACAGCACCTCCGTAGATGAAGTACTGACCAAAGTGCCCGGCGTGGCCATCCTCGACGGACAAGCCAGCATTCGCGGCGGCGCGGGTTTTTCTTATGGCGCAGGCACGCGGGTATTGATCCTGCAAGATGACATTCCGGCCCTTCAAGTAGATGCGGGTTTTCCAAACTGGTCTGATTTTCCGGTGGAAAACATCGCACAGATTGAAGTGCTGAAGGGCGCAGCCTCCGCGCTTTACGGCTCCTCGGCCATGAATGGTATCATCAATATCCGCACCGGTTATGCCAAAGACAAACCGGAAACGCAAATTGCGACCTTCGGCCAAACCTGGGGCGCGCCCAAAGTGGCTGCGGCCAAATGGTGGGGCACGGATAGTTCCGGCATTCAACAACCGGTTGAAACGGGCATGAGTTTTCTGCACCGCCGCAAGGAAGGCAAATTTGATATTGTGTTCAGTGGATATTTGTTGTACCGCGACAGTTACAACAAAGACACGTACAGTCGTTATAGCCGCGTGTCACCAAGCGTGCGCTACCGTGTGAACGACCGCCTGACCATCGGCGTGAACACCAGTTTCAACTTTGGGCGCAGCGGTAGTTTCTTTATCTGGGGCGGCGATTCCACACAAGCCTTACAAGCAGGTCTGAAATCAGCCTCCTATTCCAAGGGCCGCACGCGATTTACCATCGACCCCAGCCTCCAATACCTTGATCGTGGGGGCAACCGACACAAAATCCTGAGCCGCTACTACTCCATCAATAACAACAACAGCGGCAACCAAAGCAACAGCAGCCAGATGTACTATGGCGAATACCAGTTCCAGCGCAATATGGCCGGGATCGGCTTGGTGACAACCGCCGGTGTGGTGGGTATTAAAACCAACGTAAACGCCGAATTGTACAACGGCAAATACAAAAGTGAAAACTTAGCGGGCTACCTGCAACTTGATTATAGCGGCATCAAAAGACTCAACCTTTCGGCAGGCGTGCGCTATGAAAAAAATGTGTTATATAGTCCTGAAACGATTAAAACGGCGTCCGGAGCCATTGACACAATTCCAAACGGAAAATCATCAGAATCCAAGCCGGTGTTCCGTTTTGGCGCCAATTATCAGATCGGCAAGGCTACTTACCTGCGGGCTTCCTGGGGACAAGCCTACCGCTACCCTACCATTGCAGAGAAGTTTATTACCACAGCATTTAGTTCATTTGCCGGCGTCGGCCCAAATCCGAAATTGGTGTCTGAAACCGGTTGGTCCAGCGAAATCGGCGTAAAACAAGGCTTCAAAGTTGGTTCCTGGTATGGCTATTTGGATGCTGCGGCTTTTGTTCAGGAATATCAACAAATGATGGAGTTCGTGTTAGCCGGTTTCAGCAGCGATTTTAAAGCAATATTTCAGTCTCAAAACCAGGGCGATACCCGTGTAAAAGGCTTTGAGTTTTCGTTGTTGGGACAAGGGAAATTAGGCCCTGGTCAACTGTCTTTACTTGCCGGATTTACCAAAACAAATCCGCAATACAAGATTTTTAACTACGCAAATGATGTTTTTTGGGGATCTTCTGATACCACTAAAAACGTGCTTAAATACCGGTTCCGCAATTCCTTTAAATGGGATTCGGAATATGAGTTGAAAGGCGCTGCGCTGGGTCTTTCCGTACAATACAACAGCAATATGGATGCGATTGACAACCTGTTTGAACAAGCCTTGCCGGGTGTTAAAAGTTTCCGGGCAAAATACAACAAGGGCTTTACGGTTGTTGATTTACGGGCTTCGTACAAACTTTCTAAAAGCCTGAAAATTAGTGCAATATGCAATAATTTGTTGAATGAATTTTACACGGTGCGGCCGGCTTTGCTGGAAGCGCCGAGGGGTTATACGTTGCGTTTGGAATGGAAAATTTGAGCTTGTATAGCAACTAAATAATGTTAAAAAATTCCGTTCATGTCCGAGCGAAATGTGTGCGAACATCTATCATCTTGTAACCGCCGGTTTTAACCGGTGGAATTAGGCGCAATCCTTCCACCACATCTATCTTCTTTACAGAACATCCACATCTAATATGCTGTAAATGTGGATGTTCTGTAAAGAAGATAGATGTGACTGGGTCAATTCACTTAACCCCTCGTTAAAACGAGGGGTTACAAGATGGTAGATGTTTGCACACGTTGGGCTTGGCGGTAACAGGCTTTTGGGCAATGGATTTGACTCAAGGATTTTGAACTTCATGTGCCATTAATAAAATGTGGCATATTGCGTTAAATGATTTGTTCTAACCTGCTGATTTTCAAAGGATACTCATCAGATGACTCAAAGTCATCAGATGAGTATCCTTTGAAAATCAGCGATCCCAACGGAACCAATTCGCTCAAGCCAACGACATTGGACTTTAGGGAGTGCTAAATGTTTATTTTTATGAGAAATTTAGTTTGTTTTTTGATGGCTGTGATGGTATGGATTTCATGTGGTGACAAATCGACTTCGGGGAATTCGGGTAACCCGCCTTCGCCTGCGGCTACGGCGGGTAAAGCGGGTGAAACAGATAAAACTGGCCCATACCTGCGTTTTTTCCAGGGCGAAACCATAAAGGGCATGCGCGAAAAAGGCAACTGGTGTTATGAAGAATACCCGGAAGCCATCGTCATTACCGGCGATCCCCTGAACAGCAACCGCCGTCGTTTCGGCATGGGCGCAGGCGTGTACAAGGTAACGCTTGACCTGGGCACCAGCGCCAATTCCTTCATCCTGCGCAGTACGCCCGACGGCGCCATTGACTTGTTTACCAGCGATAACTACCCGCTTTGTTTAGCAAACCGGGCCAATTTTCAGTTGGACCCCGACGCGCGCGGGTTTCAATATGACAACGGGCACATGTTTAAATACGCCGTGGAATTACAGCCGCAAAATGACAACGGACTTTTTGTAGCAGTTGATTTCAGTTCAGGCCGCAATTACGGATTAACGGTTCGCCGCTGTGCATCTTGCCGATAAATCAGGCATACAAATGTTAAAATTATGCCCGTTAACAATGTTTTTAAAAAAGATTCTCGACGAGCCTGTTTTCTTTGCGCTGTTTTTTTAATAAATGATTACCCATGAACAACTTAGTGATCTCCTTGTCTATCGTGAGCCTTTTTCTAGCGCAATGTCAAATTGGAAGCAGTAAAAAACCAGAAAACAACGGGGCTGATACAAGCCTCATCAAATCAGGCCCGGCAAACGATGAGTTGCTTGAAACCCTTCAAGGCCGCTGGCAAAGTTTGACGGATTCAACTTATGTGCTTGAGTTTTTGGGTACCAAAATGATCCACTTTAACAACGGCACACAAAGCGCCGAAACAGAAATTGAGGTAAACGCCGACTGTAAATCCACCGCCTGCACCGTTCCCGAAGGAACCCAGGCCGATGGCTGGTGTTTTATCGAAAAAGACCAAAACGGCGCACAGTGTAATATTGTCGTGAAATGTGATCGTAAAGTATTGCAATACAGCGCAGTAGGATCTGCGGGCGCTACATTGTCCTTCAAACGTTTGTAGTCTTTTTAAGGCGATTGGCATAAAAGCCCGCGCAGCAAAAACATTTGTACGCAGGCTTTCCTATTTTTGCACCGAAATAACCCTTCAGGCCATTCAATAAAATCATTTTCTCATAGTCTACTATGTTTACAATCAATATTTATCTGCGTTTTGCGCTCATCGTGGGCGGTATTTTGGGTGGTATCGTGCTGTCGGCAGCCTACGGTTTCTGGTACGGATTTCCTTTCATCCTGGTCGGCGTGGTGATGCTGATCGGTTATATATTGCTGGGCACCATTTTGTCTACCAATCAGTTGATCGGGCAGCAGGATATTCCCGGCGCTGAGGCGCGACTGCGGCTTACTTTTTTCCCGAATTGGCTGTTAATGGGCTATAAAGGCGTGTATTACATGACCAAAGGCGCCATTGAAATGCAAAAACGCGACTTCAACGCAGCAGAAGTTTGGATTAAAAAATCACTCGCTTCGGGCCTGCCTTCCGACAATGAAAAAGGCGCCGCGATGTTGCAATTAGTAATGATTTCCGCTTCGAAAAACAACCGCCAGGCCGCGATCAACCAGTTCAACGACCTGAAAAAACTCAATGTCACCGAACCGATGTTGAAAGAGCAGATCAAGGAAGTGGAAAAACAAATGAAGCAGGCGCAACAGGGCATGAACCCAAGCATGGTGGGCATGATGGGCAAAGGCTTCCGTCCGGGTGGCAAACGCCGCCAGCCGAAAATGCGCTAATTTCAGGTTTAAAAAATCATGGTACAAACTTGTTCTTAAACGCGGCCGTTCAATTGGTCGCTTGAATCAAGTGTGCGCCTGTCGTAATATCGGCTGAAACAGGTTTCACCTTAAAACCCGCTTTTTTCAACAAACGCAACATGCCTTTTTCACCGGGAAGATGCCCGGCGCCGACCGCGCAAAACAAGGACTGCGTTTTGGCAACTTCCACAAACTTTACGGCCATATTGTAGTTGCGGTCATACAACATGACCCGGCGCATCCCCTTTGCGTCCTTTTTAGCCGCTTTGTATAGTTGCTGCAAATCGCCCGCTTCATACCAACGCATCAATTTATGCAGGCGCTTTTTCTGGTGAACAAAATTTTTAACCAACCAGGTCAATCCGGCCACTTGATGTTCCAGATCAATGCTTCGGATCGTATTCAGTTGATCCTCAAAAGATTCCACGCCAATCATAAGTTTACCCGCCGCCTGCGCATAACTCCAAAGGGTTTCGTCTAAAGACTGCGCTGCTTCCTCTGCTAATAAACTGCTGCTAATCAGCGTATTAACTGCCATAGGATGCTGATATTTGAGTAAGGCGGCTGAAAATCCGAGCCGTTGTTGTGCAATGCGTTCCAGTCCCTTCCAAACGCCGGGCCTCAGCATTTTATCAAGGGTTTGGCCTTCCGGCAAATGCAAGGTTTCGGCTAAGGCACGTCCGTCTAATTCGGAAAAGTTAAATTCCGTGGCAAATACCGTGCATTGATTGAGGTAAGTAAGCACAATTTCATACCAGCGAAACGCGCGCAAATCTCGAACGTGCATGGTGCCAAATAAATAAGAATCGGGGCCGCCGGAAAGGGGCGTAATACGCCATAATAAGGTTTTTTTCAAGGACAATGCTTAGCGCTTTTGTTGCAGCAATCGATCGCAAGGGATAAATTCCATTTGCTCAGCTGCTTTGTGGTACGGATCGACGGTCAGGATATAGAGTCCGGCGGAATCTTTTTGTTCGGTGCAATTGCAAAGATACCTGCCGATTTGCATAAAAACGCGTCGTTGGGGCAAAATCGGCGTTTTTAATTCTTCATTCGACCAATCATCCAATAATAAATCGTGTCCATTATTAAATGCGTGTTGATCCCAATACTTAGAAACACCGCCTTTGGGCGCGCCCGCAGGTGCGTAGAAGGTGGCTTCTGATTGGGTATTGCTGTACATTTTCCAGGATAGCGCGTCGGGCCAAAAGCCGAGGAGATTGAGGGCTGGGGCGAGACAGGCGGCAAACAGAATGAGGTATTGGGGCCAAAACTGAAGCAAAAGTCTTTTTTTTAGTCGCAAAAGAATGATCCGCAACATATATTCCCATTGACCGGGCGTATTGTCGGCGTGACTGCGAGTCACGCCGACAATTTCGCGTGATCTCAACTTTTTACTTGGCGAAAAAATCGCTTGTAAACTTATAGCATTGCCGCTCGAAAACAACAACCAGACCATCGTCGCCATCGTGAGGTTCCAGGGAATAACCACCAAATTCCAGTTCAGGCCCAGCGGACTCAGCATTAAAACAACCGAGCCGTGAAACAACAAGGCCAAATACCGGAACACGCGCCTTGTGAACGGAACCAGCAACCCAATGCCCAAAACAGCCTCGGAAAAAGCCAGGACATAACCCCAAAACGGATGCGCGCCCATCGGTTTCATAAACGCAAAGGCATCGCAAAACCAGGAAAAATTGTCTTCTGCGAAATAAGGCGTTATTTTATAAATGCCGCCCCAGACATAAACTGATGCTATAATCCATTGAAATACAACACTTTGCTTGATTTTACCTTCATCATCTTTGTAAAAAATGGCCGCCGTTAAAAGCAACAGATAAAACCAAACCCAAGCCTGCAACCTGTTTACATCAGACAAAATGGCGGCGATCAAAAAAAGCAGCAAAATAAGACGGGGGCTTTTCCGGTTTGGATACAACACCAGAAAAGCCCCCAATAAAACAATGCCTAATCCGAGTATTCCCGGTTCGGCTAAAAAATCAAATACAGGCACAGTCGGCATAGCGCTGCGTAAGGCCGTAAACCACAGGGGCAAGGACAAACCCACGCCTGCAAGCAGTCCAACTGCGACCAAACGCGTAACAACGGCATCAACCGGGCGGCGCATATTTACAGTTCGGTTTCAACCAAATAACGCTCAGCATCCAAGGCTGCCATACAACCCGTACCAGCCGCCGTAACAGCCTGACGGTACACTTTGTCTTGCGCGTCGCCGCAGGCAAACACACCCGGTATATTCGTATGCGTCGTGCCCGGTATCGTGTGGATATACCCACTTTCGTCCAAATTCAGCCAGTCTTTCAGGAAATCCGTGTTTGGTTTGTGGCCAATGGCGACAAAAAACGCGGAACTAGGAATCAGCGTCGATTCGCCGGTTTTGTTGTTTTTGACCTGCACACCCGTCACTGCTTCTTCGCCATGCACTTCTTCCGCTTCGGAATTCCAGTGTACGATCAAATTAGGCGTATTCATCACGCGTTGTTGCATGATTTTGGAAGCGCGCATTTCATCGCGGCGCACCAGCAAATGCACCGTGCTGCAAATTTTAGCCAAATAAGTGCTTTCCTCTGCCGCTGTATCGCCGCCGCCGACAATCACGACCTCTTTTTTGCGGAAGAAAAATCCGTCGCACACCGCGCAGGCAGAAACGCCCCGGTTTTGCAAACGATCTTCACCCGGAATACCCAGCCATTTGGCGCTGGCGCCCGTAGCAATTATCACCGTAGACGCATGGATTTCATGGCCTGACTCCGCCCAAACCTTGTGAATCGGGCCGCTTAAGTCCACTTTTGTGATCATTTCCGTGCGGATTTCCGTTTCAAAACGTTCCGCTTGTTTGCGAAAATCTTCCATCATTTCCGGGCCGTTGCGACCTTCCGGATAGCCGGGATAATTTTCAACATCGTTCGTAATCATCAATTGACCGCCTGGTTGCGGGCCAGTGTACAACACCGGTTTCAATCCGGCGCGGGCAGCATAGATGGCAGCGGTGTACCCGGCGGGGCCGGAACCGATAATAAGACATTTAATTTTTTCCATAATTCAGCAAAGGTAAATCTTGTATACCCGATTTGGGTTGTTTCAAACATTTTTTATACGCCATAGCAACAGGTTTTAAGCCACAAGGTTTGAACAACCAAGGCAATTTATATAAAACCTGTTGCGACGGAGTATAGTAGCAATTGTTCAGGCTAAGACAATCCAAAGATTTTTTAAAATTTACGTGAACTTGCGTGATCTTTGTCACCCATTTACAAAACATCCTGACTACATGCTTGAATACGAACGCCTGCTTGCCGCCAACAAAGCCTGGGCTAACCGGATGGTGGAAACCGATCCGGATTATTTTACCCGCCTGGTAAATGTTCAAAAGCCTGAATTCCTGTGGATAGGGTGTTCTGACAGCCGGGTGCCGCCCAATGAAATCACGCAAACCCATCCGGGAGAAATTTTCATCCACCGCAACGTAGCCAACTTAGTGATTCATACCGACATGAATCTGCTTAGTGTGCTGCAATTTGCCGTGGAGGTCTTGGAGGTGAGCCATATTGTGGTTTGCGGTCATTACGGCTGCGGCGGCGTAAAAGCAGCCATGAGTCGACATTCTTTTGGCATCATCAATAAATGGTTACGGCATATCAAGGATGTTTACCGGTTTAATGCCGTTGAACTTGGCGCCATTGAAAACGAGGACCAGCGCCTGAACCGCTTGATTGAACTGAATATCATTGAACAGGTACATAATTTGGCCGAAACTTCTATCGTGCAACAGGCATGGCTCAGCCGCAAAGCCCCGCAACTGCACGGCTGGGTGTATGATTTACATAATGGCATCATCAAACCCCTGGTAGAAATAGCCGCCGGTTCGCCACTCAAAAACGAAATTTATCAATACGATAACCTCGAAACCAATCATTAACCTAAATAGTTGCTTGTGTCAGACACTACTTTCGCATATATCGTGGACGGCGTGCGTACGCCGATTGGGAATTTTGGCGGAACCCTCGGCGCGGTGCGTACCGACGATTTGGCCGCGCACGTCATCCGCAACCTCATGGCCCGATTCCCGGCACTCGATCCGGCGGCCATTGAAGATGTGATCCTCGGCTGCGCCAACCAGGCCGGTGAGGACAACCGCAATGTCGCCCGCATGGCCGCACTCCTGGCAGGACTACCCTACTCCGTGCCCGGCGAAACCGTGAATCGCTTGTGCGCCAGCGGTATGGCGGCGGTCATACACGCCAAGCGCGCCATCCATACGGGCGACGGGCACTTGTTTATTGCCGGCGGTGTGGAAGGCATGACCCGCGCGCCTTATGTCATCAGCAAATCAGCCAAACCTTTCGGCACCGATGCGCAGATGTATGATTCCAGTTTTGGCTGGCGCTTTATCAACCCTGTCATGCAAACTGCTTATGGCACAGATGCGATGGGTATGACGGCAGAAAATTTAGTTGAAAAATACGACATTTCGAGGGCCGACCAAGACCAATTTGCGCTTTGGAGCCAGCAAAAAGCCTCGATTGCAAGGGCAGAAGGCTTGTTTGGCGCTGAAATCGCGCCGGTCACCATCCCGCAAGGCAAAGGCGAACCGACCTTGATGCAGCACGACGAATTTATCAAACCCGGTACCACATTGGATGTTTTGGCAAAACTAAAACCCGCTTTTAAAAAAGACGGCAGCGTAACAGCGGGCAATGCGTCTGGTTTAAACGATGGCGCGGCGGCCTTGTTAATTGCATCCGGCGAGGGCTTAAAAACACATAATTTAACGCCGTTGGCCCGCATCGTGAGTTCGGCTGTGGTCGGCGTTGAACCGCGTATCATGGGCATTGGTCCGGTGGAAGCCTCGCAACGCGCCTTGGCCAAGGCCGGAATTTCCTTAAATGACCTGTCCTGGATCGAACTGAACGAAGCCTTTGCCGCGCAGGTGCTGGCCTGTACCCGCAACCTCGGTCTTGCGGACGATGACCCGCGCATCAATCCAAACGGCGGCGCCATTGCCCTGGGCCACCCGCTGGGCATGTCGGGCGCCCGTATCCTGCTGAGCGCGGCGCGTAACCTCGCGCATACGGGCGGGCGCTATGCGCTGTGTACGATGTGTATCGGGGTTGGGCAGGGGTATGCGGTGGTGTTGGAACGGGGGTAGTGAACGCATAATGCCAAGCGTAGAAACCGTATAACATCTACCATCTTGTAACCCCCGAACTTCAGTCGGGGGACAAAGGATAACTCCAGTCACATCTAACTTCTTTACAGAACATAAGCATCTAATATGTTATGGATGTGGATGTTCTGTAAAGAAGTTAGATGTGATTCAGGGGTTTGTTGCGATTCCACCGGTTAAAACCGGTGGTTACAAGATGATAGATGGCGGCACACGCTGCGCTTGGAGGTTGCTTGGGTTGTTGTTTGGGATTAGCAAAAATCCTTCACACAATACGATCAAAACGAGTATATTTGTAGTAAATTAATTTGTCTTGTGATGATTACGATTTCTAAAGAGGCATACATTCAGGGTACAAATCCCCTTATTTTGCTCCCCGGCGTTCCGGAAGGAGACTATGATGTAGTGGTCGTACTTCAACCCCGTACGAAAACCAACCGTCGTCGCGCGGGGTTTTCTAAAGGAAAATTTGTGATGGCGGCGGATTTTAATGCGCCACTGGAGGTATCGCATAAAAATATAGATATTACAAGGATCAATTTTTCACACAACGACAAGGAATTTTAAAAGCCACACTCTGCTCAGAAAGTTGAAAAGTCCCTTGAGAAATCAGAATTGACGAAGCCGTCCCACCATTTCCAGATGTGGTCCAATAGAAGCCAAAAGCTCCAAAACCAAACCAATAGCTTACCCATGATCCCCCAAGTCGGAAATCCAAACCTGAAGTACCTCCTAATTTTAAATTATCAAAAGCCAAAATTGAATCATTTCCGTAATAGTTTAACAAATCTTGTATTTCAGCTTGGCTTGGCACATGCCATCCATTTGGGCAAAGCCCCTTAACATTGCTTGGATTTGAATTACTTGCAGGAGAACCATCCATTAATGTTTGCCACTTGTAATACCGTCCATAATCATTTAAATAAATCGAATTGTCCGCATACGGTGTATCATCCCCTGCATTAGGTTCATCATATCTTAGGTTCTCTGTCATCCAACATTTTCCAGCAAGCATTTTTGCCTTATACAACTCGCCATCCCTGGTATCAATAAATGTTGTTGGGCAGCCGACATTGCCCGAACTGTCCACTACTACTCCCATTGCGTTTATTATTTTATCATTTCCATTCGCCCTAACATCAATACTACCATTATATTTTCCAGGCTCCGAGGTATTAAAGTTGATATTTACTGATTGTGATTGATTTACATCCAAAGAAAAAGGAGTGCTTATGCCCGAAATAAAAAATTTATCCGAACTACTTATTATTGTGTCAATTAGTAGTGTACCTGTACCAACATTAGTCAAATTTAGTGTTTTTGTTGACACACTATTCAATTTTACCGTATCAAAATTCAAAACGCCTGAAACCGTTAACATTCCATTTCCGCCAACGCTTGTATCCAAACCCTGTCCTAAAACAACTATTGAATTTATCCCTGAAGTTGCATCCGAATTTATTGTAACAACTCCGCTGTAAATTCCAGATTTATCCGGACTAAAATATATTGTGATATCTAAAATTTTATTAGGCTGAATAATTGAATTTTCGATAAAATTATGCTTAAATCCAGGCGGAATACTTATCGTAAATAGATGAAGTGGGCATGTGCCTGTATTGGCAACTCTTAAAATCAATGAGGAGTCGGGTGAACTGCCAACTATTACATTCCCAAAATTCAATTCGCCTGTTAAGTTTATAACCTTTGGACAAGAAATGTCTAATTTTTCTAAATCCCAAGGTTGGCAGGAAGATAGAAAAATTGTAAAAACTTAGCCAACCTGAAAAGCGATCGGTTTTCTATCAAAAGCATAG
>JBAXTB010000085.1:0-17947 GCA_037130425.1 Bacteroidota bacterium | reverse complement strand
GGTTTATTGGCCTGTTTGGCTTGGGGCGCCTGGTTTCAGGCGGTTGGCTCTTATGCTTTTGCGATGGTAGCCGTTTCTTTGGCTGGTGCGATTATTGCATTTTTGAAATTCAATTTTACGCCTGCTAAAATATTTATGGGCGATACCGGGTCACTTATGATCGGTACGGTTTGTTCCATTCTTTCCATTCAGTATATCGAAATGAGCCATGAATTACCGAAAGAATCCCCCCTTTCATTTAGCGCTGCGCCAGCCATTACCATCGCTATCCTGATTTTACCGCTCTTCGATACTATGCGGGTCTTTTTTCGACGCATGTTGGCCGGGCGCTCGCCATTTCATCCCGATCGCACGCACATACACCACATGCTACTTGATTGCGGATTCAGCCACATGCAATCTACGGGTATTCTAATCACGGTGAACCTGATGTTTATCATTTTGGCAGTTTCGCTAAATTTTTTAGGAACACTCGTTTTGATTTCTTTGGAAGTGCTGATTGCAGTCGGATTGACGTTTGTCCTTGATGGCATGGTTAAACGGCACAAGCCTGTTGTCAAAACCGATTAATCTGAACGTATTTCTTGCGCCGTGGATACCAACACAGAGTACCGCAAAGCCTGGCAACGGTTCCGGTCAAATAAACCGGCGCACTTATCGCTTTATGTAATCTTGTTTGCCTTAATGATTGCCTGTTTCGGGTATATACTGGCCCCCGACGGCAGCCCGGATGCCAATGAACAATTACCGGCATTGGCGTTGCAACCGGCGGGTAAAATGGTGCAAGTGCTCGAAATACCCATTTCACGCAATGAAGCGCCTCCTTCGTGGTTTAGTTGCCTGTTGTCGGGCAAACCCCTTGCTTTTCGCGCCATTCCGATTGAAGCGGGAAGTCTTGTTTTACGGGCAGATTCCGTGTATTTCCGGGGATTTGGCGCTTATAGCAGACCGCAGAGTCTGCATTTGGTTCAATTATATGCGGTCACGCCTGATTCGGTACGCAATAAGGGCGACACTTTCTTTTTTCAGGACGCCGAAAAAAAGCTGCGCTTTTTGCAGCGCAGCGCCTTGGTACAACAGTTTGATGCTGCGCCGCCGCTAAGTCTGCGGCGGTTTCCATTAGGTACCGACAAATACGGTCGTTGTATGCTGAGTCGACTCATTTTGGGGTTCCGGGTTTCATTGTTGGTAGGTAGCATTGCGGTGCTGATTTCGCTTACGGTCGGTTTATGTATTGGGGCGATCGGAGGTTATTTCCGGGGCCGGGTGGATGATGTGGTCATGCTGTTGATTAATACCGTTTGGTCGATCCCAACCTTGTTGCTGGTGTTTGCGGTCGTTTTGGCCCTTGGGCGCGGCATTTCTATTATTTTTTTGGCAGTGGGCTTAACAATGTGGGTAGATGTGGCGCGGGTGGTGCGCGGACAGGTGATGGCCCTGCGCGATTTGCCTTTTGTGGAAGCAGCGCGCACGATGGGCTTCAGTGGAAGGCGTATTTTGTTCAGACACATCGTTCCCAATTTACTTGGCCCGGTGATGGTGCTGGCGGCCGGGAATTTTGCGACGGCCATTTTGCTGGAATCTGGCCTGAGTTACTTAGGGTTCGGCGTGCAACCGCCCACACCATCGTGGGGTTCTATGTTAAATGAAAACTACGGCTATGCCATTGGCGGAAAACCCTTGCTCGCGCTCGCGCCTGCGCTGGTGATTGCGCTCACAGTGCTGGCGTTTAATTTGGTAGGAAACGGCTTGCGAGATGCGTTGGATGTGCGAAACGTTGAATGAATATTGAACGGATGCCGGGCACAACGCCCCCGTTCGTTATTCAATATGCTTCCACCGCGCATTCCGCCAGGCTTTTTGCGCGTCTTTGCTCAAAAACGTCCAGGCCACAATACGGCTGGTTTTGTTGCCGTGGCCCATAGCGATGGTTCGGACTTCGGTGGGGCGTTCTTTTTTGAGCGCTTCGTAAATCCGTTTCAGGTTGGATTGTTTGGAAACCAAGGTGGAAAACCAAAAACAGGCCCCGCCGAACAAGCGACTTTGCTGGGCCATGTTTTCTACAAATGCCGCCTCGCCGCCTTCGTAGCACAACTCGGCGAATTGGCCGCCGAAATTCTGCACTGGCGCCGTTACTTTTTTACCTTTTAAATTACTCAGTTTGCGCAGCGTACCCGATTCCGCCTCGGCCATAGAGGCGTGGAACGGCGGGTTGCACATACAAAAGTCGATGGTTTCGCCTTTTTGCAGGATGTTGTTGAATATCTCCTTGGGATTGGGTTGCAAACGGCAGGTTACGAATCCGGTCAATGCAGGATTGTCAGCAATAATCTTTTCGGCCGATTCGATGGCTACTGGGTCAATATCGGAGCCGATGAAGAACCAGCCGTAGGAAGCGTGGCCGATGATGGGGTACACGCAGTTGGCGCCCACGCCGATGTCGAGTCCAATGACTTTCTCACCGCTTGGTATTTTCCCGAAATTCACACCCGCCAGCAGGTCCGACAGGTGGTGGATATAGTCGGCGCGGCCGGGAATGGGCGGACACAGATAGCCCGGCGGGATATCCCATGCGTCGATGCCGTAATATTGTTTCAGCAGCGCTTTGTTCAGGATTTTGACGGCATCCGCATTGGCAAAATCAATCGTTTCGTCCTGGTGGATGTTCAGCGTAACAAAGGGCGCCAGTTCCGGACAGGTTTGCACCAGCAATTTAATATCATAGCGTTCCTTGTGCAGGTTGCGCGGGTGAATTTTGGGTTTTTCCGGAAGGGGCGCGTGTTTGATCGGCGGCATGGTGGGTGGACGGGAGACGGTGGACGGGAGACGGTGGACGGTAGACGGTGGACGGGGGTGGGGGGTATTCGGTTGGTTTTGTGGAGTTTTTCGAGGGCTTCCCGCCTGTTTTGTACCTCTAATATCTTGTAAATGTTGTTGATATGCGTTTTTACGGTACTGAGCGCTACAAACAGCGTATCGGCAATTTCCTTGTTTTGTTTGCCTTCCATGACGAGTTTCAGTACCTCTTTTTCGCGTAAAGAAAGCGCAAGGTACGGGTCTTGCTGCGGATTGGCTGTGCGTTGATCAAAACTTTGCCACAAATTGCAGGCGACGCAAGAATGGCACCTTGTTTTGGATAGTGGATAAAGGGTGGAAAACTGAATTACGAGTCTACGATATACGCCGCAGGCACCATCTCCGTGAGCCAAACACCGCTTTCGGAGCAATAAAACTCAAAACCCGCCCGGTGCATGTCGCCCGCGCGCACGGTGAGCACGACGGGCGCGCCGTGTCGTCCGCCCACATTGATGGCCGTGGCTTGTTGCAACGAAAGGTGTACGTGGTGGCGCTTTCCTTTCAAAATGCCTTGTTTCTTCGGATACCCGGCCGCAACGCCCCCGTTCGATATTCATCTGTTCGATATTCTACAGCCACTGCAATAGCCACGCTTTTTCCAGTACTGCCGGGTCCGATTCGATACTGCTGCGCAGGGCTTTGCGGCGGGCGGTTTTGCCGGGCGGCAGGGCAAGCAATTGTTCCGTGTATTTCAACAAGCTCAGGTAATGCTGGCGGTGGTAGCCAATTTGTTTTTTACGGCGCAAAAAAGTCCGCACACTCACGAGCAGGCTTTGCAACGGTTCCCAGTCGCCGCTTTCGTAGTACATTTTGAGCAGCATCACCCGCGCATCCAGCATCAGGAAAAAATCGGAATCATCCACGCGGGCGAGCAGGGGCATGGCGCGCGCATAGTCGCGGCGGCTGAAATACATGCGGGCTAAGTTGTAACAATAGCTGCTTTCGCGGTAGGCGCTTTCTACAACTATTTGATAATCAATGATAAATTGCTCCGTCCAGGCGAATTCTTCCAAGGCCAAACCCAGCGCAACAATGTTTTTATAGGTAAAACGACTCATCACGCCGCCCTCGGTGAGCAGTTTGCGCGCCAGACCGAGCCGGTACAGATCAAATGCTTCCCGGATGTATTGGCGTTGACCGGCATTGAGTTGGCGGATGCAAAAATTGATGGCCATCAACAGTACATCCGTGAGTTCGGTAGGGTCAAATTGATCGCGGTAGCGTTCCAGTTCGGTACGCAGTTGTTGGAAATCGGCCTCCTGGTTGTCGCGAAGGGCGCAGTAACAAAAATAATACAGCGCGATTTCCGGTGTTTCCAGCAGTTTGGGCGTTGTTTCAAGCCAATTCAGCAGCAACGGCAAAAAAGAATAGTCGTATTCCACCTGCACCACCGCACTGTGGGCCAGCATTAAGCAAGCTTGCCGCATCTTGGCGCTGATGAGGTAGTGGTCGAAATTGTCGTATAGGCTCTGAAGATTGCCGGCTGTGCCGCGCCGCAGGTTTTCATCGAAGGCATACTTTTCCACTTCAAGCCGGTAGCGTACATGCTGGTGCTCGATGCCTAAATTCATGCGGTTGATGCGGGTTTCGGCTGTTTGAACGCTGTGGTAAAAATGCTTGTCGAGCTTTTTTTCACGGTAAGTGGCCAACAGCGCCAGTTCGGGTACGGCTTCTTGTTGATCGAAACGGCGGTATGCCAAAAACCATTCGATTTTTTGCAAAAGTTGAGAATATGCATGGCGCAGGGCAACATCATCGTAGGTTTGATCGGGAAACAGTTGCGCGAATATGAAGGTGCGATCAGGAGCCGTTGCATCCAGTTCAGGCAGGAATTGCCAAAGCCGAACCAATTCAGGGCGGCGGTTAAAAAAAGGAGAATCAAGGAAGTTATTGAGTTCTCTTTTCTCCACACCGCTTAATTTTTGAAAAAGTTGCAAAAGTTTACTTTTTGACATTTTGAAATGAAGTCAATGTTTTTGGTTTACAACGGGGAGGCGCGCGCACGCTGACGCTGTATTTTGGATCATTTTTAACCAATGAAAGGTAGGGTAATTTGAGATTCCAACAGCAATTTACATTATTTTTTCAATTTCAGCAAAAATTTACTTTTTTACAAAATGCTTTTTTTGTTTTTGTACAGCCGCTCAAATCCCTGAATGTTTGTACCGTAAAAAAATGCAACGCTTATGAGACGCTACCATCAACTGATTTTCGCATTCCTTTTTTTCCTGCACGTTCAGGTACAAGCACAAAACTGGCAACGGTCTTTCCCCGGTACCGACATCATTGAAGGCACGGTGCTGGAAATGCCCGACGGCGGTTTCCTCGCCACCCGAAGCAACGGCGCGGCGGTTTTTAAAACAGATGCAGGCGGCGCGCTTTTATGGACTTGGCAACCGACCGGCATGACCAATGCAGTGGGCTATGACCTCTCTGCAAGCCCCGACGGAAACTATTACGCCACTGGCCAAAGGGTGGTAAATAACCAATCGGAATATTTTTTATCCAAAATAAGCGGCGCCGGGCAGGAACTCTGGACCAAAATATTTCCTCCATTGTCTGTAGGGTCAGGCCGAATGCTGGTACGCGCGGTTCCCGGCGGCGGAATATATGTAAGCTGGGAATACAATGTGCTGATGAAATTAGACGACAGCGGCAATGTTATCTGGCAAAAAAACAGCATACAATTCAGTGTCGGCGACCTTGTTCCCACTGCCGACGGGGGCGCGTTTTTCTTGGTAAATCCCAATACAACCAGCGACCCGCGGGCATTTGTGTACAAAATTGACGCAAGCGGAACCAATCTTAATTTGTTTATTTACAACGACACTGGTCTTGCCGGACGAAGCATGTGCGCTACAGCCGATGGCGGTTTTGCCATTACCGGTTTGGCGGATTCGCCCTACGATTGTTTTTTGCTGAAAGCCGATGCAAACGGGACCCAACAATGGCTGCAACGCATCGGCGACCCCGTCCGCAACGACATCGGATTGAGTGTAAAACAAACCCCGGCAGGCGGCTACCTGATTGCCGGTTGGGACGCTTATGACAACCGCTATATCCATTTGTTCGGGCTTGACAATTTGGGCAACCTTGCATTTGAACGCGGTTATGGAAACGGGGAAGGTATTGACGTACAGCCGCTTACAAATGGCGGGATTGTTTTGCTGGCCCGTAATTTTACTGTCAACGGCGTGCAACTCATCCGCACCGGCCCGCAAGGAGAATTGTTTCAAAATAAAATTCAGGGTAAATTAATTGACGACCAAAACCTGGATTGCAGTTCCCAAAACGGCGAACCCGGCCTGGCAAACTGGACCGTAAAAGCACGAGGTACCATCACGCAGGTCGCCATTACTGACTCAGCGGGCAATTATGCACTTGATGTAGATACCGGCAAGTATAAAGTGACGCTGCAGCCGCCGACATCCACCTGGCAACCTTGTCAGCCGTATTTTCAAGCCGTATTTTCAGGAACGGCTCAAACCCAAACCTTGCCCGATTGGACTTTGCAAGCCGTAACCCAATCGCACGGAACGGTCACGGGTGTGATATTCCAGGACCTCGACGGCGATTGTGAAATGGATCCGGACGAGCCGTTGCTTTCCAACTACCCGGTGGTGGGTGAAACGGAGGGCGGCGGAAACATGACGACCGTTTATTCCGACTCGACAGGGCATTACACCCTGCCCATGCCTGCTTTTAATTATGTAAATGTGTACATGCCCAATTCTCCGCAAAACCCCTATTGCACACCGTGTTGCGCGAATTCCTGCTATTTCGGCGTACTTGAATTTGACACCATTGTCAAAAACTTAGGCGTGCATTGTACGATCCCTGCCCCACAACTCCTGCAAGGCGCCGTTTTTTACGATGAAAACAAAAACTGCGTGCAAGATCCTGACGAACCCTTGCTTTCCGCCGGTTGGACGGTCACTGCCGTAAAAAAAGGCACGACGGATACCTTGCAAATTGACGCGTCCTTGTTGGGGAACGGCCATTTCGCTTCCACGGTCGATACCGGAACCTATTTTGTGTCCATTTCACCGCCCAATTACCTATTTTTACCTTGTCAGGCCATTCAAATGGTGCAGGTTAACCTTGGTAATCCCGGCGGCGCAACCGTAGATTTTGCCCTGATGCCCCTGTCCTTTTGCCCTTACATGCGCGTTGACATCGGTACGCCGTCGCTGCGCATTTGTCAGGACAACCGCTATTTCGTTCATTATTGCAACGAAGGCACCGACGATGCAGCCGACGCATTCGTGCGCATTACCCTGCCGCCCGAACTGACGCTGACAAGTTCCGACATACCGGGCGTACAACAGCCGGGCAATGTTTGGGAGTTTGATCTTGGCGGTGTGCCCAAGGGTTTTTGCGGCGATTTCGGGTTTAAAGCCGTGCTCGATTGTAATTCCCCGCTCGGCGCTACGCATTGTGTGGAAGCGCATATTTTCCCGGACAGTATTTGTGGCCCGCTAAGCGCTTCCTGGGACGGCTCCAGCGTGCAGTTACACGCCAATTGTTTTGGCGACAGCCTCGTGTTGAGCATCACAAATATGGGCTGGGGCGACATGCAGAAACCCTTAGAATTCATTGTGGTAGAAGACAATGTGTTGATAAAAGCCGATTCGTTCCAGTTGCACAGCGGCGAATCTTCTTTTGTGACCGTGTACCCCAACGGCGCGACCATTCTATTGCAGGCCCAGCAAGCGCCTTATCATCCGGGCAAAAGTATGCCGGTTATTATGGTGGAAGGCTGCGGCGGCAACCCGATCAGTCTGGGTTTTGTGGTGCAATACCCGCAAGACGATGCCGATCATTTTATTTCCATCGACTGCCACGAAGGCATAAATGCCTTTGATCCGAACCATAAATCGGCGCAACCCGAAGGCGTCACCGAAGCGCACTATATTCAGCCGACAACCGACCTGAATTATGAAATCACCTTTCAAAACTTAGGAAACGGCACGGCTTCAAACGTCGTGCTGCTTGATACCCTTTCCAGCGCGCTTGATATTGTCGGGCTGGAGCCGGGCGCCTCCTCGTTTCCATACCAACTGAGCATCGACAAGGGGGTATTGCGTTTCGCATTTAACAACATAAACCTGCCCCACGCTGCTGCAAATGAGCCGGGTTCCATCGGGTTTGTCAAATTCCGGGTACACCAAAAAGCGGGTAATAAACCGGGGACGGTCATTCAAAACCGGGCGGGAATTTATTTTGATCAAAACCCTGTCGTGATGACCAACACCGTCACACATAGGATTCCGGCGCCAAAACTATTTGATTATCAAGCAACAAGCATTTGCCATAACGCCGACTTCCAGGGCCAGCACCTGCAACACGACACGGTAATCAACCAAAGGCAACGCTTTGCTTTTTTCGACAGCATTCATGTGTGGTCGGTGCATGTGCTTCCTTTG
Organism: Bacteroidota bacterium; assembly: GCA_037130425.1. GTDB lineage: Bacteria > Bacteroidota > Bacteroidia > Chitinophagales > Saprospiraceae > M3007. Next base: position 9,665 of record JBAXTB010000085.1, on the reverse strand, counting down.
TTTGCGTTGTCGATTGACACGACGGTGATGCCAGGCAGCCTCTTGTTCGGGGTTCAAGTGTGGGCCGACACGGTTTTTACCGCACAATTTACCGATGTCGACGGTTGTCTCGCGCAGGCATTCGTACAAGCGCGCATCACCACGCGCACGGGCGAACCGGGTGTATTGCAAATGCTTTCGATACAGCCCAATCCGGCCGGCGCCTGGTTTTCAGTTCGTTTACGCTTGTCGGAAGCAGCAATCGGGTCGGGCCGCATCCTGGATGTTTATGGTCGCACGGTTTTACAATTGTTTGAAAACGAAACAATTACATCCAATTTTGAAAAGCGCGTAAACCCGGATGGTTTACCCGCCGGAATCTACTGGGTAGAAATCAGGGTCGGCGGCGAACGGCGGGTGAAAAAACTGGTGTTGAATAACGAATAGGGAATATCGAACAGAAGAATATCGAACAGACGAATATCGAACAGAAGAATATCGAATATCGAATATCGAACGGGGGCGCTGCGGCCGGGTTTCTTCGGATACCAAGCCGCAGCGCCCCCGTTCGATATTCAATATTCCTCTGTTCGATATTCGATATTCGTCTGTTCGATATTCGATATTCTTCTGTTCGATATTCGATATTCTTCTCTCCAAATCCCCTACTTTTGCACTTGATTTTGAACTTCAAATTTATTTAAAATATGAAATACGACGTTACCGTCATTGGCTCCGGACCTGGAGGATATGTGGCAGCCATCCGTTGCGCGCAATTAGGTTTTAGAACGGCCATTATTGAACGATATTCTGTGCTGGGCGGCACCTGCCTCAATGTAGGCTGCATTCCCTCGAAAGCCCTGCTCGATTCATCCGAACATTACCACGACGCAGCGCACCGCTTCCAAATCCAAGGCATCGAACTGAAGGATTTGAAGGTAAATATGCCGCAAATGATGAAACGAAAGGCAGATGTGGTGCTTGAAAACAACAAGGGCGTTGAGTTTTTAATGCGCAAGAATAAAATTGATGTGTACACCGGCCACGGCTCGTTTGTAAATGCCAACACCATTCAGGTAACGAATAAGGAAGGCGGCAGCGTACAAATTGAAACGGACAAGACCATCATTGCGACCGGTTCAAAACCGATCGTGCCTGCCAATTTTAACTACGACAAAAAACGCATCATCACCAGCACCGAAGCGCTCAACATCGACAAGGTGCCGGGCAGCATGGTGATTATTGGCGGCGGGGTTATTGGCCTGGAATTGGGTAGCGTGTACGCGCGCCTCGGTACCGAAGTACATGTGGTGGAATTCCTCGACCGGATCATTGCCGGTATGGACGCCGATTGCAGCCGCGAATTGATGAAATCGCTGAAAGGAATCGGGATGCAATTCCACCTGCGCCATGCCGTGACGGAGGTAAAAGCCGTAAAAAACAAGGTAAAAGTAACCGCCGAAAGTCGCGATGATGCTTCCAAAATCCTGAACTGGGATGTTGATTATTGCCTCATTGCCATCGGCCGCAAACCTTATACGGACAACCTGGGTCTGGATAAAATCGGCATCACGACCGACGAAAAAGGCCGTATTCCGGTGAATGAGCACCTCGAAACCTCCGTTCCCGGCATTTACGCCATTGGCGACGTCATCAAAGGCGCCATGTTGGCTCACAAAGCCGAAGAAGAAGGCGTTTTTGTCGCCGAAATCATGGCCGGACAAAAACCGCATATCAATTATAACCTCATCCCCGGCGTGGTGTACACCTGGCCCGAAGTGGCGAGTGTGGGCTACACCGAAGAACAACTGAAAGAATTGGGCATTCCCTACAAACCCGGCAAATTCCCCTTCCGCGCCCTTGGCCGCGCCCGCGCGAGCATGGACGTGGACGGAATGGTAAAAGTGCTGGCCCATAAAGACACCGACGAAATCCTCGGCGTACACATCGTAGGTGCCCGCGCAGCCGATATGATTGCCGAAGGGGTCGCGCTCATGGAATACCGCGCTTCCGCAGAGGACGCTTCGCGGATGTCGCACGCACACCCGACGTATACTGAAGCATTTAAAGAAGCTTGTTTAGCGGCAACCGGCAATCGACCGATCCACGTGTAGCGGATCGGTTGATTACCCCCAGATTTTCCTAACTTATCCACAAAAACGCCATGCCCAAACGTCCGATTATCCTTTTTGCCTTGCTGTTGCAAGTTGTTTTGCTACATGCCTCTCATATCGTAGGCGGCTACATGCGTTATGGCTGGGATCATGCAACGACCTGGAACATTCAATTGGTATTGTACCGCGATTGTTATACCGGGGTGCCGCCATTTGACATGCCGGCGCATTGCGCATTGTACAGGATGGAACCCAATGGCCCGGTGCGTGTGGATACGTTTGAAGTTATGCCTGAGATCTACACCGATACGATTGTAAATATTGCGTCGCCCGCTTGCAACACAACGTCCAATGCGTGCGTCCACAAAGGGTATTACAATTTTCAGGTGGATTTACCGGCAGATAATTATTCATATATCATTGCTTATCAGCGTTGTTGCAGAAACGGCGCCCGGAATTTATTAGATCCGCTGTCAATTGCCGGTTACACGATTTATGCCGAAATAACGCCCATCGCCAGGCAATTGCACAATAACGCAGTGGATTGGAGGGCGGAGCCTCCCGTGTTGGCATGTGCGCATGTACCTACGACACTGCCACTTACGGCTTATGATGCAGATGGTGATTCACTGGTTTATCGTTTTTGTGAAGCGCTGACGGGCGGCAGCGATAGCGTGTCCATGCCAATCATTATTCCGCCGCCGCCATACGATCCGGTCGTTTGGGCGCCGGGTTATCAGTATGATTTGCCGCTCGGTCCGGGTAGCGTTTCCATGCTAAATGCACAAACGGGCGAATGGTATTTAACCTGCCATCTGCTTGGTATTTACGTATATTCCGTATGCGTGTCGGAGTACCGAAACGGGGTGCTGCTGAATATTGTACGACGGGATGCTGAACTATTTGTGGTTGATTATACGGCCGCTTCGGAGCCTTTTGCCGACGGATTTTCGGTTTTCCCGAACCCGAGTTCCGATTGGGTGACCATTGTGTTTTCTAAAAATAAAGGGTTCGGAGCGCCTCCTGAAATCAGGCCGGTTTGGGTGTACGACAATTTGGGTAATATGGTCAAAAAGACGAGTCCAAGTCTTCAATTTGACGGGTCTTTGTCCTTCAAAATCAATGATTTGCCCGCAGGTGTTTATCAATGTTTGCTGCAAACGGAAGATGGGATAAAGAGATTTCAGGTAGTTCGGGAATAAGCTGAATTCGGTTAAATGAACAGTCTGATTGCAGATATTGCTTTGCCGTTTACCTGACATTTATTTAATTATTTTGCAATGTGGCATAATAATTGGCTGTCTATTTACGGTTATTTGAAATGTACTGTGGCGTTTAGTTTAGAATTTAGCATAAAAAAATATTAGGATCAAATAACAGATGTTGCGCTGCTGCGCCGACCAACGTTCGCATTTTTAACAATTTAACTGTATTTATATGAAATCGAATTTAATCTTTGCCTTCCTGTTTGCCATGTTTTTTACGGCGCCTGTGTTTGCGCAAAATTGCGAACCCTCAGTCATTGTATTTAACGGCTTTTCGGCCCAATTAATACCCACTGATGTAGACGGCTTGCCAGGCGCCGAAAAGGCTCAAATCACCATTCCTGCCTCAAAATTTGTGCTTCGCGGTATTGACGCCTGTAATACCGGCTCTTTGCAATACCGCATTCGAAAATCCGGCACAGGAATCGGTTTGCCTGCTGAAACTTCTATTACGTTCAGCTGCGATGACCCTGCTACTCAATCAGTGGAAGTTTGGGTGGTAGATGGCAACGGACATACCAACTATGCTGAAACATATACGATTATCCAACAGCCGGTATCCAATGGTGTGGATTGTTTTGATAATAATATGCCACTATCCGCCATTTGCAGCAATGATAAAGTTCAGCCGACTATTGTTGTGATTAACGGATTTGCCGTTAATTTAATTCCGGATGGGCGCAAGGGCGGTAACGTATTTTTACAAGCCCGCGACTTTGTAAAAATGCAAACCGACAATTGTCCCGGACGTCTGCAATTCAGGATAAGGCGCTCGGAAGAAAGCACGGCGCTTCCTCCGACGACGACTTCTATTAAATACACTTGCGCAGATGATCTTGGTATTCATCTGGTCGAAATCTGGGCTGGGGATGCAAACGGCAATTGGTCGTATACTGAAACCTATTTTATATTATCGGATGCGATGCAGGTGTGCGGCGCAAGCATTCCGGTAAATTGTTACAATGATAAAATACCGCCTACTGCATTGGTTTACAATGGGTTGAGTACAAATATCCTTAAAAACGGAACCTGCACCCTCAACGCGCGCGACTTCCTTTACAGCGCCAAGGATAACTGCGGCACCGCCGAACCGACTATTTTAGTTCGGTGGTCAGGCACTACCACTCCGCCACAGCCAACAATTACGTTTACTTGCAACGAACTGGGCACGCAACTCGTGGAAGTAATTGCCAGAGATGCTGCGGGCAATGAAAATATTACCGAAGGCTATGTGCTTGTGCAAGACAACGCTTACGATTGCCCCAATGCCGCGCAAAAAGCGGTTTCCAATCATCGGCACTGGCCGGAATCTTTGGATGCGACCATGGAACGGCTTTCATCGGGTATGGGCGTCGCGCAACGCAGCAATATGCAGGTAGAAACTGTTACCGAATCCATGCGCATCGTGCCCAACCCGGCTGCCGACGTATTTACCCTGCAACCAGGCCGGGCTATTTCGGGCAAGGTATCGGTTTATTTGTACGACAGTTTTGGGCGCCGTGTGAGGACTTTGGCAGAAAACGTTGATGCAGTGCCGGCTTCCGGTTTTCAGATTGGGGATTTGTCGGCGGGTACGTACTGGTGTCGTTTGGTGACTGCGACGGGTGGAGAAACGGGCAAATTGGTGAAAATTTAAAGGTATTAAGGTTGCCAGGGTTTAACGCTGCCAGCGCTTAACCCTGGCAACCTCGTTTATCGCGTTGGAAAATCCCTGCGCTTATTCCCCAACGCTGCCAGCGTTAAACCCTGGCAACCATGTATCATTCCGACGCTGGATATTTCCCAGACCTGTCTCGCTAATAAATGTATTTAAAGCAAACTAAGGTTTGACATGAAAAAGGTCCGACGCCACAACGCCGGACCCTCCACTTTCACAAACTTACCTTACAAAAACTGCTATCTTGCAATACTGAGTTTCCGAATAAAATTCCCCTGATCGGTAATCAACTGCACTTCATACATGCCGGGAACACCGCAATATACCGGAATAAAAAATACCCAAAACCCCCATTGTACGAACGCCCACCCACCCGCAGTGAACCGGCCTTTTCATTGTGTAAATAAAATACCGGGTAAAATAAATACGCGTTTTGCCTAAATTCAGCAATTGAAAGCGGGCAAATCATGTACCTTAGCCTGCGAAATAGCCGTAAAACGCCCTTGCTTTAAATTCTACCCAGCGCATAACCATGTTTCAAAGACAAACGCGGCAAGCATTTCCAATTCGAAATATCGTTGTACTGGCAGCCGCAGTGCTGCTGTTCTTCCTATATATTGCTCAAAATTTGCGCAAAAAAGAGGCGCCTGCCAATCAGGAGCGTCAGGAAGCCGAAACGGAAAAACACGATTCCTCCAGCCTGGAACCGGCCGAATGGTTTCATATCGTGCGCGAATACCCTGACTTCCGCCCGGATGTAAAAACATACGCCGACGCCATGCAACAGGCGCGTGTAGGCGCAATGTCCCGCAACCTGAATCCGGGTTTTAGCGCCCCGTGGACCGTACAAGGCCCTGGCAATATCGGCGCAAGGGTAAATGCCGTGAAGATTCACCCCACCAACCCGAACATCATTTATGTTGGTTATTCTGGCGGCGGCCTTTGGAAAACGGTAAACGGCGGCCAGACTTGGCAACCCATTTTTGACCAACAAAATTTCCTGTCCATCGGGGCCATCACGCTTGATCCGCAAAACCCGAACATCGTTTACGTCGGTACCGGCGACCCGAATATCAGCATCCTGCCTTTTATCGGCGACGGTGTTTGGAAAAGTCCCGACGGCGGACAAACCTGGCAACACCTCGGCCTTACCGAACAACGTATTATTACCAAAATTGTCGTAAATCCAAGCAATTCCAATATCCTGTACGCCGCGACGATGGGTTTACCCTTCGAACATAACAACAAACGCGGGCTGTATAAATCAACCAACGGCGGCCAAAGCTGGCAACAATCCCTGTTCGTATCCGATCAGGCCGGCGCCATTGATCTTGAAATGTCGCCGGCCGACCCCAATGTGCTTTATGTGGCAATGTGGGATCGCATCCGCAACAACCAGGAAAGTATTGTGAGCGGGCCTAATGCTAAAATCTGGAAAACTACTGATGCGGGCGCCAACTGGAGCATGCTCGACGGCGGTTTGCCCCAAGATAATCAATGCAGAATCGGAATTGATATTGACCGTAATAATGCAAACCATATCGTGGCGATTTATGCCGGTGTCGACTTGATGTTCAAGAATATTTTTGAAAGTTTTGATGCCGGTCAAAGCTGGCTACCGATGGCGACACAAGGCTTGGATTTGGGTTTTCAAAGCAATTTTGCCTGGTATTTCGGCAATATTCGTTTTAACCCGTTCAATTCCAAGGATATATTTGTGAACGGCGTAACCCAATATCGCACCAATGACGGCGGCCAAAACTGGTACCAAACCGTGCCGGACTGGTGGACTTACGAAGTACACGCCGACGGGCATTGTATCGATTTTTTTGATGCGAATACCTACGTTATGGGCACCGACGGCGGCTTGTACCGCACAACGGATGCCGGGGCCACTTGGGCCAAAATTGAAAATATCCCGACCACACAGTTTTACCGCGTTGCCTACAACCCGTTTTTCCCGGATTGGTATTACGGCGGCGCACAGGATAATGGCACCACGGCCGGCAATTCCAGCGCGACACAGGATTGGCCGCGTTTGTTTGGCGGAGATGGTTTCCAGCCGGCATTTCACCCGGAAGACCCGAACATTTACTATTTTGAAACGCAAAATGGCGCAATTTACGGCACTTACGACGGCAGCGGCAATTTTGAAGACGCCACCATGGGCATTGATGCTACAGATCGTAAAAGTTGGGATATGCAGTATTTCATCAGCGCAAATGACCCAAACTATATGTACACCGGCACCTACCGGGTGTATCAGGGCGTCGGCCATTTGCCTTTCTGGACGGCAGTGAGTGAGGATTTGACCGACGGCAATATTTTTGGCGACCGTTTTCACACCATCAGCACCCTGGCTGAAAGCACGGTGAACCCGGATCATTTGTATGTCGGCACAACCGATGCAAATGTGTGGGTGGGAAATCCCAACACGTCCACTTGGACCAATATTACCGGCAATTTGCCCGACCGTTATGTGTCCTGCGTAAAGGCTTCACCGACGGAAGGCGAGCGGGTATTTGTGTCGCATACGGGCTATAAAGCAAACGATTTTACGCCGCATATCCACCGGTCCGACAATGCCGGCGCGACTTGGAAACCTATTTCGGGCGATTTGCCCAATTTTGCAGTCAATGATTTGCTCATCCTGCCGGGCCATCAGGATTCGGTGATTTTCGCGGGCACGGACGCGGGTGTGTACGCGACGCTCAATGGCGGCTTGCATTGGGAACGTCTTGGCGTCGGAATGCCGCAAGTGCCCGTGTACGATATTGAATTGAATTTTGAAAAGAAAACCCTTTTTGCGGGCACCCATGCACGCAGTATTTACGCGTTCCCGCTTGATTCCCTGAAATTGGGCAACGATGTATCTACGTTTACGCCAGGCGGATCCAAATCGGCTGTTATGGCAGTGTTGCCCAACCTGATTTCGGCTGGCCGAACCGCTAATGTGGTGGTGGATAACCTGAAATCCAAGCAAACCGTTGATGTGGTTGTTACCGACATGAACGGCCGCCTGATCTGGAAATCGCAATGCCAAGGTTACGGACGGCATGAATTGCCGTTGGATACGCAGTCGCTGCCAGCCGGTATGTATGTGGCCTTTGCCCGTACGGACGGGCGCGTGTGGGCGCATCAAAAGATCGTAGTAAGCGCAAAATGAGTGTATTAAAACGCCGAATACCAGATCCGGCCAATTTGTTTTTGGCCCTTAGTCTTGTATTCGGTGTTGCCTACGCCCTGTTGATTCCGCCGTTTCAATCGCCGGACGAACCCAATCATTTTTTGCGCGCCTGGCAAATTAGCGAAGGCGCATTTTGGCCCGATCGTCGGCCCGACCAGCGCCTTGGCGGCGAACTTCCCTTATCGCCCCAGGCCCTTGCTGATTCATTTGCTTACCTGAAAAATAACTACGCCGCGCGGCTTGATGCGGCCCTGATCCGTCGTTTGGCTGCTTTGCCGCCGGATTATAACAAGCGGGGTTTTCTGGATTTTGCCAACACCGCTATTTACGCGCCATTTGGGTATGTGCCGCAGGCTTTGGCGATTGCGTTGCTTAGGCCGTTTGGGGCGTCGGTGTTAGCAACATTGTATGCGGCGCGGCTTTTCAACCTGTTTGTGTGGTGTAGTTTGATGTTTTTTGCCTTGCGCAGGCTTTCGTTTAAAAAGAATACGATAGCGTTTATTGCTTTGTTGCCATCTTCCTTAGTGCTGGCCGGGTCTTGTAATGCGGATGTGTTGGTGAATGCGTTAAGTTTTTGCGTGGTGGTATGGGCGGTGGACGGGAAACGGTGGACGGTGGACGGGAGACGGGAGACGGTGGAAGGTGGACGGTGGACGGTGGACGGGAGACGGTGGACGGTGGTGGGATTGTTGGGGATTGTTTGTTTTCAGAAATTGGTTTTGGTTCCGTTTGCCTTGCTGCTGTGGTGTTTGCCTAATACAGCGGCTTGGAATAAATGGAAATATGCGGGGCTTTTTGTGGCGGTCGCCGCTGCAATACTTGGCTCGATGCAGGCGCAACATTGGTTTATTCCATATAACGATTATAATACGGCTTTTCGGGATACGCAAACGCTGAATGAGGGCGTGAACCCTTCGGCGCAGATTGCGTACATGCTTGAGCATCCTGCACAATTTGCCGGGACTATGTTGGAATCCTACGCGCGGGCGCTGCCGTCTACGCTGGCGCATGTGCTGGGGAAGTTCGGCTGGGAGAAGAATTATTTGCCTGCGGGTTGGTTGTTTGCCTTGTTTTTGGGGCTTTTGTTGCTGTTGTTTTCGGAGGAAAATCCGTTAGGCAGGCGGGAGCGGGGCTTGGCAGGGTTTGTGGTATTGGGTTATATCGTGTGTTTTTCTGTTACGATGTACGCGCTTTGGTGTCCGGTTCAGGCGCCAGTGTTGAGCAACTTGCAGGGAAGGTATTTTGCGCCGGTGTTGCCAGTGGCGGCGCTTATGGTGGGTCGGTGGTTACCCGGTCGGTTTTTGTTAGGGGCACAGGCGGCGGCTTGGATGGTATTGGTGTTGAGCCAGGTTGCGATGCTGTTTTCTATATGGGCGCGATATTATGGCGGGTAGCCCTAACGCTGCCAGCGCTTAACCCTGGCAACCTGACTGGGCCTCGTGATTTCCCTAACGCTGGCAGGG